>JAQYWF010000031.1 GCA_030145105.1 Desulfosarcina sp. | reverse complement strand
GAGGATCGCGCGGAGTTCGTGGATCCGGATTGGGACAACCGTGATGATCCCGTCCCCGCCTGGATTACAATCGTCCATGTCCTTTTCATGGTGTGGACCATTTCCAACGCCCACTATCCAGAGTTGTTCATTCTCGGTTTTCTGTTCTTTCTCGGATTTGCACAGATCAGCTCCCAGTATCAGAATCGAATCCACCTGCGTCCGGCCCTGCTGGTAGGATTTTTCCTTGCAGGCCTGGTGATTCATGGAGGGTTACAGGCGTGGTGGATTGCACCGGTGCTGGGCAATCTGTCGGAAGGAATGCTCATGATCAGCACAACGGTGCTGACTTCGTTCAACGACAATGCCGCCATCACCTATCTGTGCACGCTGGTTCCCGGATTCACCGAAAATCTCAAATACGCGGTCGTTGCCGGAGCAATAGCAGGCGGGGGTTTGACTATCATCGCCAACGCGCCGAATCCCGCTGGCCAGGCCTTACTCAAGAAGCATTTCGATGGTGGCGTGGCACCGCTGCGACTGTTGATGGCGGCGCTTTTACCAACGGCAATCCTATGGTTGTGCCTATCCTTATTGTGACGGGCACAATGGACCTTACGGATTCATATGTGTATACTGGTCTCCCGCCCCTAAGGCAATCGAGGGTCGGATCACGAGAGGTAATTGACATTGAACAAAGAGCAGCACACAAACACCTTCGAAAAGGTCTATATCGGCCAGTTTTAGGGTTAAAACTGGCCGATTAAGGTCTAAATAACGCTGCCAAAAGGTGTTTTTGGCGATTTAACAAAGGTTGCTGTGGCCCGACCCCAAGCCCAATCTCCGGAAAATGTTGATAGCCAAAATGATAGGCAAAGCGGAGGTGCGATAGACATGACCACTGGGAAGAAAAGGAAACGCTGGCTTGGGCTTATTGGAACACTATTATTCCTTCTTATAGGAGGGTATCTGGTAATGAGCACAATCTATCGCCTACCTGACATAACCAAACGCAACCAGTCTTACAAGATCGATGATGGACAGGTCACCAGGATGGGCCGGCTATTTAAAGGGCAACTATCCAGTAACCCCGGTAAATCAGGCGTGTTCCTGCTGCGCCATGGCCGCGACGCCTTCGTGGCGCGGGTTCTGCTGACACGCCTGTCCGAGAAGAGCCTCGACATTCAGTATTATATGTACCACCAGGACACCGTGGGCGGTCTTCTCACCTACGAAGTACTGAAAGCCGCTGATCGCGGCGTACGGGTACGATTATTGATCGATGACATTTACGGCAACCAAGACGAAGACACCTGGGTGGCACTGGATGCCCATGAAAACATCGAGGTGCGGATGTGGAACCCATGGAAGCGGGGCGGCAGCCGCATGATCCAGTCCATTGCGCGGGCAGCGAAAATTAATTATCGCATGCATGCCAAGTCCTTTACAGCCGACAACCAGGCCACAATCCTGGGCGGCCGGAATATTGGGGATGAATATTTCGACGCGGATACGGAGGTCGCTTTTGCCGACATCGATGTCTTGTCCATTGGGTCGCCGGTGGGCGAGGTGTCAAACGCGTTCGACGCATACTGGAACGCCGCGCATGCTTACCCGGTAAACATCCTGGTTCGCCAGGGTACGGAACAGGACCTGTCCGATCTGCGTGCGGAGAAAAAAGTGTTTTCCGAAAAGCAAGCAACCCTGGACTATGTCAAAGCGTTGACCGATTCAGACCTGGCCAGGGGTCTGAAGGACGGCTCTCTCGCTTTCAGTTGGTCGGAAGCGCGGGTGATCCATGACTTACCGGAGAAGGAGGATCTGAAAAAGGCCGGCAAAGATCAATTGCTCATCTCCCAACTCGCCCCGTACATCACCGGCGCGAAGAAAACGGTGGATATCGTGTCGCCCTATTTCGTGCCCGGCGACAGGGCTACCGAGGCGTTGTGCAAGCTGAGCCAGGAGGGCGTCAAGGTGCGCATACTGACCAACTCACTGGCCTCAAACGATGTGTCGGCAGTTCATGCCGGCTATTCGAAATACCGCCGCTCCCTGCTGCGCTGCGGTATTCGCATGTTTGAGCTGGATGAGTCCCTTAAAGACCGCGAAGGCAAAATGTTCACCTGGCTGCCCGGCCTTGCGAAGTCCAGCCTGCACGCCAAGACCATGGTGTTTGACGGGGCAATCATGTTTGTCGGGTCCTTCAACTTCGACAAACGCTCCCTGAACATCAATAACGAAATCGGACTGGTATTTCACGATCCGGACGTGGCCGGTGCGGCCGCGAAACATTTCGAAGAAAATGTGAACAAGGTCGCTTTCGAAGTCAGTTTTTCAAGCGAAGGCGGCCGTGAGAACATGCACTGGACGGGGGGGCTGGGAGGCCCGGACACGGTTTTGGAAAAGGAGCCCTATGCCACGACGCTGCAGAAACTGATTGTTGGTATCCTGAAGTGGTTGCCCATCGAATCCCAGCTTTGATCTGTAGATGGAGCGCGGATTCGGCAAAGGAATCGCTGGAAGCCAGAAAGCAGCAGGCGGCCTCTGCAATGGACACGATGGAAGAATACGTCAAAGGCAAGGCGGCTGAAACCGAGGAGGCTGTTGCCGAGTGGAAAGCCAAACCATGATCGCAAAAAACTCGAAAAGCGGGCTCAACGCGCCGGAAAGCATGCGGAGTCCTGCATTGAGCTGGCCTTCTACTATGCCTTGGCGGCTCAGGCGGCTATTCTGGAAGCCGCTGCTGCCAGACAAGACGCCGATGGTTCAGCATAGTTGACAACGTCCCATGGGAAAATCGGAAACCAGGGAGGCGGATCGTGAGCCAGACAAAGTATGCAGAATAGATAGCTTCCCGATTTTGATAACAGGCGTAGCGGTAACGTCATAAACAACGATCTACAAAGGAGGACATCATCAGTGACTTAGTCGTAATCGGATTTGACAATGAACACACGGCCTTTGAAATGCGAGCGGAACTGGTAAAACTACAAAAAGAATACCTCATCGAAATGGAAGATGTGGTGGTGGTGACCAAAAACGACAAGGGTAAGGTCAAACTGCACCAGGCCATGAACCTGACTGCCGCAGGCGCCGTGGGCGGGAGCTTCTGGGGAATGCTCATCGGCATGATATTCCTCAATCCCTTGGTCGGTGCGGCAGTCGGCGCCGGTGCCGGGGCGCTGTCGGGCAAATTGACCGATGTCGGTATCGATGACAAATTCATGCAGGAACTCGGTGGGATGCTGACCCCCGGGACCTCGGCCCTGTTTGTTCTGGTACGCAAGGCAACCCCGGACAAGGTGCTGGAAAAACTCAAGGGGTTCAAGGGCAAAGTTCTCAAGACATCGCTCACCATCGACAAGGAAGAGGAATTGCAGAAAACCTTGGATCAGTCAGAGTCATAAGGTTACCCTGAACAGCTCTGCGATGATTATTCGAGCCACCGGCTTACGGGTGATCCCGTCGGAATAAAATCTTGCAAACGAAGCTTCAATCTTTAGAACACGCGGAAAATGGAAGGGGGTTTATGCATTTGTTTAAATTACTCAGTGTTATCCTTTGTATTGTGTTTCCGCTGCCGGCGTTTGCGCAGAAAGCTCAGACAATAGACGAACTGGCCGCCATGTTCGACTCTTCGCGTTGCGCGGATTGCCATGATGTCATCTATGCGCAGTGGGAGAAGTCTCAACACGCACGTCCTATGATGGGAACCCCGGGCATCCTGAATATGACGAAGCTGGCTACGCCCGGTGCAACGCCTTTTTCGCCTGCCGATCCGAAGCAGGCGACACTCAAGACCTATCCGTGCTTCAAGTGCCACCTGCCGCAGGCCTTAACCCATGCTGAAGATTCTGTGGCGGTCGAGCTCACCGAAGCCATCATTGCGCAGGACAAGGCCAAGATCGCCAAGCTTCAGATTACCTGCATCGTCTGCCACAACCAAAAGGCAATCATCCATCGGCTCGAGGAGGGAAAACCGGACCCGGCTGCACTTTACGGTGTCAACGAAATGGATGCTCACGAAGATGAGGTCTTTGAGAAAGTGAAGAAGAGTGCTGTTATGCAACACTCGCTTATGTGTGGACAGTGCCACGGCCTGGGGCCGAACCTGGAGTTCGACAATCCGGTGCAGTGTGCGAACCTTTATGGTAGCTACCTGCATGCCTATATTCCCGCCGGCGGCTCCCAGACTTGCCAGGAATGCCACATGAAGCCAATTGACGGCCTGGCGGATCATCTGATAGCGCCGAACTGGGATGATATCCCGCACACAACGAAACTCCTGCAGGAAGCGCTTTCACTCGATGTCCAGACCCTTGGCTACGAGTGGCTCGAGAACGCCAAGACCTATGTGCCGAAGGTCATCGTAAACACGAAGGTCGCCTCAACTGCCGGACACCGGATTCCCGACGGGTGACCGTCCCACAATCGAGTGGTCCTGGAAGTGACCGCAAGGACACCGGACGGAAAAGAAATCGGTACCCAGACGCGACATTATCATCCTCAGGCAACCAACGAAAAGAATTCGAAGCAACTATACGGGGCTCAGATCAAGGTTGCGAATATTCGCGATACCAGTATCCAGCCCTACCAGACAAAAACCGAATCTATAGAATTCGTTCTTCCCAAGGGCGTCCGGTCGGCTGACATCACCGTTGATCTCAGTTACTATCTCGCCAGCCCCGATCCTGACCAGCGGTATGCGCTCCATAAGGTTACCAGGCGGGTTGGTTTGGATCGGTAGCTTCTACATACGTGTTTACTGACATTCAGGCCGTATAAGACGGCCTGAGAATTAAACCAAGGTTGGAACAAAACAAAGTTAAAGGAGAAAAAGATCATGAAGACCATTTCCATTTTAAGCATTGCTATCAGTGTAACGCTTCTATTTGCGATATCAGCCGGAGCTGGAGAGAAGAGCCTGGTGGAGACTGTGGCCAACGGCTGCAGGACCGAAATCGACACCTACTGCAAAGATGTCACTCCTGGTGAAGGCCGTATGCTGGCCTGCTTATTCGCTCATAGCGAAAAATTATCCGGCAAATGCGAATACGCTCTCTATGATGCCGCCGCACAGCTGGAGCAGGCCGTGAACGCACTGGCATACGTGGTTAACGAATGTGGCGACGATATTGATCAGTTCTGCCAGAATGTCGCTGCCGGCGAAGGGCGGCTTCTGGAATGCCTTGATAAAAACGATGCGAAGGTCAGTTCGCGTTGCAAGGAAGCGCTAAAGAAAGTCGGATTGAAATGATCGGTATGAGTCATTTTTCGAGAGACCCGTGACGGTTCCGGTGGTCTTGCCGTTGAAACCACTTTGGACCTGGTGGGCACGACCGCCTGGATCGGTGCCGAGGTTTCAGTACGAGGAAACGGAGGCGCCTCCGACCGGTTAACCGGTTTTCGATTGCGGAGAGAAAAGGCAACACCATCATTCGAACCCTTCAGGCCAGTCAGTCGCATGCTAACGGAAAGAAAGGTCTCGTGTATGTATAACCTGATGGTTTTGAGCATTTTCATTTTTCTGTACAGTATTTCAAGCAAATGGCTCGAAAGCACGCCCATCAACAGAGCGGTTTTAATTACCGTCTTCGGGCTGACCCTCGCCCTTGTCCTGTTCACCGACGCCGCCAATGCCAATCTCGGGTGATGAAAAAAAGCTTCCAACTTCCTCAGCGTCTGCTGCTGATCGGCCTGCCGCTCACGATCATTATTGGGTTCGGAGTCGGGATCCTCGTGTTCGGCGGGTTGACCATGATAGAGATCGCCATCCTGGCGACCATGCTGGCCCCCACCGATGCCGCACTCGGCAAAGCGTTCGTAACGAGCGAATCCGTTCCCGACAATATTAGCGAAGGGCTGAATGTAGAAGGCCGACTCAATGACGGCATCTGCGTTCCAATTCTTTTCGTCTTTCTGGCGATTGCCATGCAGTCCAATACCGGGGGTAGCACATCGTTGCTTGCCTTGAAATTGGTGTCCCAGCAGATAGGGATCGGGATGGCGGTGGGAGGGGCGGTGTCACGATTGTGGGTGCGTGGCTGCTAAGGTGGTTTTACGACCGGGGTTGGATGTCCGAAACCTGGCGCCAGCTGCCTGTGGTCACCCTGGCGGTGGTCTGCTTTGCCATGGCGCAATTGCTGGGCGGCAGCGGAAGGCACCGGCAACACCCTGGCCCTGCTGACTTGGGTCGTTTTCGGTGCAGCCGTAGTGGGACAGATCGCCCCGTATTTCAGTTGGGAAATCTTGTTCTATTCGCTTTTAAGCCTTACTGTTGCCCGCATGCTGCCGGTATTTCTGGCGCTTGCCGGAATGAACCTGCGAACGGATGAAGAACTGTTCATGGGCTGGTTCGGCCCGCGGGGTCTGGCCAGCATTGTCTTCGCCGTAATCGTGCTTAACGCACATCTGCCGGGTGGCGACATCATCGTGACCACTGTCGTCTGTACCGCTATTCTGAGTATCATCGGGCACGGCCTCAGCTCCAATCCACTCGTGGCAGCACTGGCTGCCAGGAACAAGCGTTTGTCAAATAAAAGGTGAACATTACGCCCATGGCCCTCTCCCGAAAAGCCAAAGAAGCCATCAAAACCGCCCTGGCCATAACCCTTTCCTACGGCATCGCCCTGTCATTGGGGTGGGACAAGCCGTATTGGGCAGGATTCTCGGTGGCATTCATCAGTTTGGCAACCTCCGGTCAGTCGCTGAACAAGGGCGCCTATCGCATGCTCGGTACCCTGATGGCGGGGGTCGTCTCCCTGGCGATCATCGCACTTGCTCCCCAGAACCGGTGGCTGTTTATCACACTTCTTTCCGCCTGGATGGGCTTTTGCACCTATATGACGTGGGGCAAGAGACACCCGGATTTCTGGATTTACAGCGGGTATGTCTGCGCCGTCGTCAGCATGGCAGCGGGACCCGATCCAGTCAATGCCTTTCACACGGCGGTACTGCGCGCGCAGGAGACCGGGCTGGGCATCCTGGTCTATGGTCTTTTAGCCATACTTTTGTGGCCGGTCAACAGTCGCCCCAAATTCGAAGCCGCCGCTGCCAAACTCGCAGCGACCCAGCAGCAACTGCTGCATGCCGGTATGGATTGGATGGCCGGGCAAAAGGACCCGACAACGGTACAACAATTAAGTGCCCAGGAAATGCAGGAACAAAATCAGTTCGGCCAGCTTTTCGCCGCGGCCAAGACAGACAGTTACGATATCTGGGAACTGCGCCACCACTGGCATTCATATCAACACCGGGTGGCGGAACTGTCCGAGACCATGGCACGCTGGCGGGAGAATTTAACCGGAACACAATCACTCGACCTGCCGAGTCTGATGCCCAATTTAAACGGCTTCGCAACTGAACTGGACGGCCGGCTGACCCAAATCGGCCGCATGCTGGCCAGTCAGGAACCCGTACAGCAGCCATCTGCAGTCGACCTTAATATAGATGATACACAGGCCCGGCACCTATCCCATTTCCATAAAGCGGCCCTGATCGTCATCCGGGACCAGTTGCGTCGCATGGAGTCGCTGACCCGGTCCCTTTTTGCCCATGCGGGCTATATCAAGGGATTCAGCCCTGAAACGCCCGAATTGAGCGACCAGCCCGATGCGACCGAGGCGTGTGGATTGCCGGACCCGGATCGGTTGGCCGGTGCCGTCCGGGTGATACTGATCATGTGGATCGCCTATCTTGGCATGATCTATATTGACCGTTTCCCCGCTGGTGCCGATGCTGTCGCCGTTGCCGGCACCTTTGGATTGGTCATCGCGGGTATTCCACAGGTATCGATCTGGCTGCTGTTCCTGCCCGCGTTTCTCAGCGTCCTGGCCACCGGTCTGATATACTTTTTGGTGATGCCGCAACTGTCAAGTTTTCTGGGGCTTGGAGCGCTCCTGTTCACGGTCACCTTCGCCATCTATTATCTGTTGGCCGCGCCCAAGTTGAATGTGGTTAAATTAATGGCCATCAGCATGTTTATGACCGTTATTTCCGTCTCCAACCAACAAACATACCACTTTCTGGTTGTCTCCACCACGGCCCTGATGCTTCCCGTGGTCTTTATCTGCATGGGCGTTACGGCCTACTTTCCGGTTGACCTGCGTCCTAACCAGTCATTTCTGCGTCTCCTCGGCCGCTATTTCCAAAGTTGTGAACACCTGATGGACGCGTTGTCCCAAGACCCGCAAAAAACGAAGTCGCGCCTTGCCCACATGAAAACAGGGTTTCATCTGCGTGAAATTTCCAGCCTGCCGACCAAGCTGGGTGCCTGGTCTAAGGTCCTGAGCATGAAGGCCCTGCCCGGAACCACACCGCAACAGATTACGGCCATAATCACCGCCTTGCAGGGGCTCAGCTATCGGATGCAGCAACTGGTCGAAGACCGCCGTCATCCGCAGGCGTCGTTTCTGGTAAAGGAACTGCGTAGTGATGTCGTGGTCTGGCGCTGGAAAATGACGGAATCCTTTCGATGTCTGGCAGGGGAACCGTCCGTTGAGAATCAAGACCGATTCCATGCGGAACTGACCGAAATCATGGAGCGGTTGAACCTGCGCATTGAAGAAACCGTTGATAAAGCGGCCGGAAATATTACCGACCAGGACGGTGAAAACTTCTACCGCCTGCTGGGTGCCTGTCGGGGTGTTGCGGATGCGCTGGCCAATTATGTGGATAGCGCCGGCGCCATCGACTGGGCCCCATGGCGTGAGGAGAGATTTTATTAATTTACACGGGAGCAATTAATATGAATACCATGCCCCATGAACTCGCCGTTGGCGGAGTCTATCTGCCGCCGTTGCTCGTTGCGGTCACACTTGGCACGGTCGCAGCTATCCTGACGGCCATTTTACTCAACCGGATTCGACTGTCCAGGTATTTTTTTTACCCGCCGCTTGTATTCTTGGCGCTTTTCACCATTTACACCGTTCTTTTGGGAACATTCGTTGTCAGGATATAAAAAATGAAAAAATATGGGAAAGTCCTACTGACCGGAGTTGTTGTCCTTATCGCTGCCGGCGCCATGCTCCTCAAATATTGGGATTACGTCGCCAATCCATGGACCCGCAACGGTCAGGTGCGCGCCAGCGTCATTCAGATCACGTCACGGGTGTCCGGCCCGGTCGTCGCCCTGCCGATCCGCAGCAACCAGTTTGTCAAGGCGGGCGACCTGCTCTAC
Source organism: Desulfosarcina sp. (assembly GCA_030145105.1). Classification (GTDB taxonomy): domain Bacteria; phylum Desulfobacterota; class Desulfobacteria; order Desulfobacterales; family Desulfosarcinaceae; genus Desulfosarcina. The sequence continues at coordinate 15,495 of JAQYWF010000031.1, read as the reverse complement.
GAGATCGACCCACGCACATTCCAGGCCAGCCTCGATCAGGCGCGCGCGCAGCTCGATCAGACCGGGGGCAATGTCCAGGCCCTCGAAAAACAGGTTGAGGCGGCCCAGGCGGGGGTCACTTCATCGCGGGCCGCCATCGAGCAGGCCAAAAGCACAATCGCCCAGCTTGAGGCCACCATCGCTAAAAACAAGGCCGATTACGAACGCAAGAAGGAACTGTTGCCCAAGAAAGCCACCTCGCAACGGTCACTGCAGCGGTCCGAGGCCAATTTGGAGGTTTCTCTGCAGCAGAAAAATGCCGCCATCGCCGTACTCAACCAGGCACGCGCCTCCCTGGCCAAATCTCAGGCCACCCTGGCCCAAACGCAGGCCCAACTCGGCGCGCTGGGCGAGGCCAACCCGCAACTTAGAGCCTCTTTGGCCGCCGTCCAGCAGGCCGAGCTCAACCTGGAATTCACCCGGGTGCATGCGCCGGTGGACGGTTACATCACCAACCTCAACCTCCGGCTCGGCGGCCAGGCCGTCGCCAACCAGCCGGTGGTGGCCCTGGTCGATGTGAACAGCTTTTGGATCGACGGGTACTTCAAGGAGAATGCGATTGGAGACATCCGCAACGGCGACCGGGCGGTGGTAACCCTGATGACCTACCCGGACAGCCCCATCGAGGCCCGTGTCGACAGCATCGGCTGGGGCATTTCCCAGCAGGACGGCAGTACGGGTTTCGAACTGCTGCCCACCATCAGCCCGACCTTCGAGTGGATTCGGCTGGCCCAACGGGTGCCGGTACGGGTGCACCTCACCGATGTGCCCGAAGGCATCCAGTTGCGCGTGGGAACCACCTGCTCGGTCCTGGTGATGGCCGGCAGTGGGGATGGCGGTCACGACAAACCGGTACCTGCCGTGCCCAAGGCGCTCCAATAAGGAGATCACGATGAAACGTTCGTTGAGATTTCTGGCTGGGTCCACCCTCCTCGCGCTGCTTGCCTGCAGCTGTGCAACGGTGGGCCCCGACTATCAGGCACCGACAGCGCCGGTCCAGGATGAGTGGCTCGAATACGAGTCCCCCCAGCTTGACAGCACCGTTCCGATGGCACCTCAGTGGTGGAAGACGGCCTTCAATGATCCCATCCTCGATCGGCTCGTTGAGACCGCCCTGGCGCAGAACTACTCCCTTCGCTCGGCCGGGCTGCGGGTACTGCAGGCGCGTCAACGACTGGCCATCGCCATCGGCAACCAGTATCCCCAACAACAGCAGCTCAGTGGCCAGGCGGGCATCGCGGGGGTCAGCAGTTCGGCGGCCTACGAGATCTACGACCTGGGGTTCAACCTGACCTGGGAGGCGGATGTCTGGGGCCGTTTCAAGCGTCAAATCGAATCGGCATCGGCCGCGCTGGAGGCCAGCGTGGGCAGTTACGACGGAATCATGGTCTCACTGATCGCCGAGGTCGCGCGAACCTACCTGTTAATTCGCACCACCCAGCAGCGCCTTACCGTGGCCGAAACCAACCTCGTGCTTCAGCAGGAGAGCGTGCGGATCACCACCGCAAAGTATGAAGGCGGCGAGGTCAGTTCCCTGGACGTCGAACAGGCCCAGACCCTGTTCTACAACACCCAGGCATCCGTAAGGTCGCTCGAGTTATCCCTGCAGCAGTTCAAGAACTCGCTGGCGATCCTCCTCGGTCAGCCACCACACGACATGCGCGCGATATTCGGGACGGTGCAACCAGTGCCGGCCGTATCGCCGGCGGTTGCCGTGGGCATGCCCCAGAACCTGATTCGCCGTCGGCCCGACATCCGCATTGCCGAGCGCCAGCTGGCCGCCCAGAGCGCCCAGATCGGTTTCGCGGTCAGCGACCTCTATCCGCATTTTGCGTTGGGCGGATCCATCAGCACCAGTGTATCGACCAACGGCAGCCTGAACGCCAGCGACCTGCTCAGCCCCGAAACCATCGGCTACAGTCTCTTCGGTGCCTTTCAATGGAACATCTTCCAATACGGACGGCTGAAAAACAACATTCGGCTGCAGGACGCGATCTTCCAGCAGCTGCTGGAGGATTATCGTCAGACCGTAATCCAGGCCCAGGGTGAGGTCGAGAACGCCATCGTCGCCTTTTTCAAGAGCCAGCAACAGATGGTGTCCCTGCAATCGGCAGCGTCAGCCGCCCAGCGTGCGGCCGATGTGTCGACCGTGCAGTACGAGGAGGGGGAAGTGCCCTACAACACAGTCATCACGACCCTGCGGGCGCTTGTTGCCCAGCAGGATCAGCTCGCCGCAATCCAGGGGACGGTCACTACGAACCTCGTCGATCTCTACAAGTCGCTGGGCGGCGGCTGGGAGCTGCGGATCAGCCCGGATCCCCTCGACCTGATCGATGGGCAGACCCGACAGGAGATGCTCGAACGCACCAAATACTGGAATAAAACCTTTGAGCGGGAGTGAATTGGTGAAGATAACCACAACTGAAAAGCACAAGGGGTAGCAGGCATGCTGTTGAACATCACCCTCGCATCGTTAATGATGATGGCCACAACAGCCATTCATGCCGGCGGGATAAGACTGGTGCTCATTTTTTCACTCCTATAGGTTTCAAGTTAACCCAGGAGTGTCCATTAATAAAACCCTTGACTGTGTCTCGAAGGCTCTGACGCTAAACACCCTGCTTTTAATACGTACTTGTACGAAATATTTATTTTTTAAAACCTGTTTTTCGTACTGATCGGAGCTTGATATGATGCGGGGGTTGTCCAAGCTTTGGAGTTCATCGACTATTAGCCTTTTTTTCGTAGATAGTAACGGGCTTCTTTATGAATCCGTCAAGAATGGTTTAGCTATCTGCTCTCCTGTATGACTGGGTTGGTGGTTTTCGCAAGACTTCGGTCATAGCGAGTATCACTCTCTCCATGTCTGGTCCTTAGCAAATACAGCCCCTTGGCCGAAACAAAATTGGGCCGACTCCCAAGCAAGCCAGCTTTCTGCCTAATCAAGAGGAAAAATCGGTCTTGGTACGTTGCGATAGGGCAGTCGGTTGTAGCGCGGGGTGCAAAGTGCCCCGCTGTCGCAAACAATCACTTGTCCGGCAATCGGCTCGAACGCAGCGCGGAAGTGTTGCATCGATTTAAGCACCACGACATGCTTGTTCTGCGGGTCGATACCAAACGCTTTAAATTGCTGCAAATCAAGTATTTGGCGGGCTCTGGTGACCACCAATATCTCAATACCGTCGACGCGTAGAACCGCACTAGGGCCGAAAGAGCCACTGAGCCCATGGATCATTGGGCCATCGCCGGTAAAACGCCCGTCACTGATAGAAACGAGTTCGCCCTCAACGGCGAGTGGTCCACCACCGAAACTTGGATCGGTCTTGCCCCCCAATGCAATCTGAACCCGTTGGCCAACAGCAGTCGCATGCAACACTTGTGCTGCTCCGCGATCCACCATTGGACCAAAACAGGCATTCGTCACACCCGCCTTGAGCAGGGCGCGCAAGAGTTCGGTTGAATCGCCATAACCGCCGGCACCGGGATTATCCGCATAATCCGCAATTACCAGCGGCCCGTTGTCAGGCTCGTATGAGGCTGCAATCACACCCGTCTCTAAAACGCCGAGATAGTCGTTGAGCACCTCGAAGCGTCTTTTCCAGATGTCATCAGCAATGGTTTCGGCAAAAGCAATGTGTGCCTCAAAATTCCCTTGACCGGTGACCAGCACCGTAGGGCCAACCCTTTTGACATCGGCACTGGCGAAACCGGCATTGATGCTCACCGCGAATACGTCCGTCTTCTGCTCATACGCCCGCGCTTTAGCGATGCGTTCGATCATCGGGCCGATGTCGGTTCGGCCCCCATTGACTTCTTCCAGCATCGGCCGACTCACGAAGATCGTGCGCGGTTGGATCTCGGCGGCCATGGTCCTGTGTAAAATTTCACCGGCATGGCGACCGGTATCGCGCATATCAACATGCGGATAGGTTTTGAACGACACAATGATGTCCGCCAGAGCACACATCCGCTTGCTGACATTGGCATGTGGATCAAGGGTGATGGCAATTGGCATCTTCTCGCCCACCACGCTGCGGATACGCAAAAGCAATTCGCCTTCGGCATCTTCACAAAAATAATCAAGGTCCATGGCGCCATGCAACCCGAGGAGAAGTCCGTCGAACTGATGCTGCTTGATTACGGAGATGATAGGGTCACACAGCCAGTTAAACGTTGTTAGCCTTACTTTGCCGCTTGGTCCCGCAGCGGCGCTGAGCACATGATTGATCTGCCAGCCATGTGCTCGACCGGTGTCGAGGAAGCCGGCAAGTTCCGTATTCGCCTGGCCGCGCTCGGCGATCGCTTCGGCACCCATCAGAACATACCGGTTTCTGAAGGCCTCTTCATCGGTCTCCTGGCGACTGAAGGAATTGGTTTCATGAGACATTTCGGCAGTTAGAACCCTGAACGGCATCAGCTATATCCTTAATAATTAGAAAATTAATTTAAATTGTAAACATAACCCACGCTTTTATCATATCTCGCTGATAATTCCTCCAAAAACCGTGCCATTAATTTATCACTGGCTTTTGTTTTTCCGGTCTTCAACCCATGCGAGGGCATTGTTGAATAGGCTTGCTCTTGCTTTTTCTGAGAATATAGGTACAATATATGTAACTGCAAATTTTGTAGGTTCAGAATTTGCCTGTTATATTGCAACGACATTGGTAAACCGGAGTCCAATTTGCCAAGCGTGACAATCACACGTGATATGTTCCTCGAAGACAATCAGGGCCGAAGGTTTTCCGATGTTGTCAACGATCCAGACCAACCTTTTGACGCAGTCCTGGAGTTCTTTAATGATACCAACAAGCAACGCCGGATGGAGGAGGCTGAGATTCACCACGACAGGCCCCCCTTGTCCGGCGTCGTCCGGGAGCTTGAATCTCATCCAGCCATCGATCGCTCTCTGGCAGATATACACACGACTAGGAGCAAACGCTTAAGACAGGCTGTCGGTGTGGTGGTACGAATGATCATGCAGGCCAGAGGTTGGCGGAAAACTGGCCGAAAAGGGTCGTTGGGTGTCAGGACCACCAATCATGGACTGGCCCCACATCACAATACAGGCGGGCTGGCATTCTGGTTCATCCGTGCCGAGCGATACAAGCGTGACGCGGGTATGCCGTTCCGATCGGTGCGTGAGCGATGCCAGAAACCTGAGCACATAGAGCCCTGAAAATTGAAAAATGCATGTTGGACACAAGTTTTTATAGGTGCGGCGAAAATAGCCAAAGATCAAGTTGCTTTTGCCAAACGTCATCTTGGAGGGGCTAAAAATGCAAGACTGACCAGAAATAAGGTGTAAATAGCAAAAAGAAGAAAAAGGTTACAAGATATGCGATCCTGATAAGTTCTAATTGTGTTTCTGACCGATACCTCCCCTTGCACCGCAGCGTGAGCGGGTCGCCAGTCATTGTCAATTTTTTAATCCTATTACCATTTTTAACCACGCCACAGCCTGAATGAATGGTGGCTGCTTGTTACCCATTTGTATGCGTTGGATGTTTCGGATCGGGACCCCGATCAAGATGAACGACTCGCTCCAAACACGTCTATTCTCAAATGGGAAGATGATTGTGCGAATTTTTCGCATAAAAGTAATACCCTACGTTTAGAGAAGTTTAGTCTGTACTAAAAACGTCTCTAATTTTTGGTATTAAATTTAGAGGAGTCAAGATAATGGCGATCGTGAATGAAACTGCCTTGGTTTATTGCGAAAATCAATTTGGATTAGTGGACGGGAAAACGGCTTCAGGATTAGTCCGGCACTCTGAAACCTATACCGTTGTCGGGGTTATAGATAGTTCATTAGCTGGAAAGGATGCCGGGGAAGAATTAGGGGAAGAAAAGAATGGCATCCCCATTTTTGCCAATTTAAAGGATGCGTTGAGTAAACTTTCTGAAGTCCCAGATTGTTACATATATGGGAAAGCTCCATTAGAAGCATATATATCAAAGAAAGAAAGGAATTTGATCTTAGAAGCGATGGAAAATGGAATGGACATCATTAACGGCCTGCATCAGTTCTTCTCTGAAGATCTAGAGTTTGTCCAGACGGCTGCCAGAAACGCTGTCCGAATTAAAGACATCAGAAAACCGCCGCAATTGAAAGATTTGCATGTTTTTACGGGTCAAAGATCGAAAGTAACGGTTCCTGTAGTCGCCGTATTAGGCACCGATTGCGCCTGTGGGAAAAGGACTACCGCGGTTGAACTAAACAACACCCTGAAAAATCTTGGCATAAAGTCGGTTTTAATCGCGACAGGTCAAAGTGGCTTGATGCAAGGTGCCATGTATGGCGTAGCGATCGATGCGCTTGTTTCCCAGTTTGTCGTCGGTGAAATTGAAAATGCCGTTATTCAAGCGTTTAACAACGAAAGCCCCGACATTATTTTAGTGGAAGGACAGAGTGCGGTCAGTCATCCAGCATTTATGGGGTCTCTGGGCATTTTGAAAGGTAGCAAGCCCGATGGCGTTATCCTCCAACATCAACCCGCTAGGAAGTCCCGTTGCGATTTTCCAGAATTGAAAATGCCAACCGTTGAGAGCGAAATTAAACTGATTGAAACGATTTCTCAAGCGAAAGTAATGGCTATTACGTTAAGCCATGAAGATCTTTCAGACAAAGAAATCCTGGGCATCATAGCAAATTATGAAAACAAGTTTCAATTAGCGACCACAGATGTACTGAGCCATGGATGTCAAAAACTCGTTCACGCCTTAAGCCACCAATTTCCTGAACTAAGACAAACAATCAGGCAAAAGAGATTTATAAAAGCCCCTGCAATGGCAGCGTAAGAGCTGTAACCATTAGAAATAAAATATGAAAACATTCTTGCCCAGGATTGACATATCACTACCTCAAATACGAGATAATGCCCGGATGTTATCCGAACTTTATGGGAAAAAAGGTATTTCCATAATGGGCGTTTCCAAAGCGGTGCTTGGAGAACCTTCTATTGTCAAGGCCATGATTCAAGGTGGTGCCAGATTTATTGCCGATTCTCGCATTGAAAACATTGAAAAGATGAGAGTGGCGGGGATATCAACTGAGTTTGTTTTATTGCGAACACCATTAAGTCAGGCGGAATCTGTAGTTCGAAGTGCAGACATTAGCTTAAATACTGAGCTTGATACACTTAAAAAGCTATCCTATTATGCAAAAGCATGTAACAAAAACCATCAGGTAATTGTGATGGTTGAGCTGGGCGATTTACGTGAAGGCGTACTTCCTCTCGATTTGTCTGAATTTATCCGGCAGACTATTTCTTTATCCCATATAAAAATTGTTGGTATTGGATGCAATTTGGCTTGTTATGGTGGCGTGAAACCAGCTGATAAAAACATGCATGAGCTATCTGAACTTTTTGATATCATAGAAAATGAATTTCATCTTGGTTTAACAATTATATCGGGTGGTAATTCGGCAAATTATGAGTGGTATAAATCTACCAAACATGTAGGAAACATAAACAATTTTCGCTTGGGTGAGTCAATTCTTTTAGGCCTAGAAACCGTGAACCGAACAACAATCCCAGGATTGCACACGGGTGCTTTTCAGCTCGTTGCCGAAGTTATCGAGTCCAAGAAAAAGCCATCTCTTCCATTTGGAGAGATCGGCCAAGATGCTTTTGGAAAGGTACCAATTTTCAAAGATCAAGGAATTCGTCAACGGGTGATTATTGCTTTGGGGAAGCAGGACATCTTGGCATCCGGCTTGAAATCGAATAACGGGTTAAAAATATTAGGTGCTAGCAGTGATCATATCATTATCGACAGTAAGAACAAAAATTTACAGGTTGGGGATGAGGTGAAATTTAATCTGGATTACGGTTGTCTTCTCGCAGCAATGACTTCCCCGTTTATTAGAAAAAGATTTATTTATTGTAATGACCATTCGAGGATGGACCATTAAGTATTCAAGGGTTTTTCTTTGGGCTACAATTATGTCATTGCTTGCCAAGTAATCTAGTTCATTTCAAGTATCTTGTTGAAGCTAATCAATATTTACGTTGTATGATAAAATCTTCGAGGCAAGGTATATTGGTTACCATTTGTTGTCGAAGCTAATGCCATGTGGTTTTCACAACTCATTTAAAAGAGGATGCCGATGAGCGATGCACATTCCCTTTCAGGTCTTTACATTCCAGATCCAGATATAGGAGGATTAACAAGATCACTCCGAGCCCTGTTTGCTGCAATTTTAGCTCGTGCCCTTAAAGATATATTTAAACCTACCTATAGCGATCATAAAATATACAAAACCCAAGCATTGTATTGGATAAGGGTAGACGATCCGGACTCCATCACAAGTTTTATAAGCATTTGTAGTTATTTAGATATTGATGCGGATAAAATTCGTCACAAAGTTAATGTTGAATTGAGCAGAATAGAACGCGATATGCCTTACCATGTCAAATTCAATTTAGGCGAATACAAATTACGGTCTGAACGCCCAAGGGGACAAACCGCAGATACGATTGTCAGTCACTCATGTTGGTCTTGAGTGGCTCTCAGCCCTTTAATTGCCAGTGTTGGGCGGTCAAAAAATAACAAGTAAGTTAGGGTTGTCCCACGAAAATTCACCCCGCTGAAACAACATAACGCCCTATAAATCAATACTCAACTCCACGCACAGGTTGCCCGATAAAAGCTTGACTCATGAATATTTTGATAGCAGTTGTAATCTAAGTTATCGGGGAAACGCCTATTCACCGAGCCCTTGTTTTTACCCGCCCCTTTGATGTAGAAAGAGAAACGGTTTTCTTCGCATTTTCGATTCATTCCAGTCACCCCAGATTCAGGAACGAAGACATGATACCAGCAGATTTATTTCCCCCACGCATTCAACTGGCCAACACCCCAACCCCCTTGCAGAAGATGGAACGGCTCAGCCGGCAGGCGGGGGTGAAGATCTTTTTCAAGCGGGATGACTTCACCGGCAGCGAACTGTCTGGGAACAAGATACGCAAGCTGGAATATCTGCTGGCCGATGCCGTTGCCAAAGGCGCCGATACGGTAATCACCTGCGGTGGTGCCCAGTCCAACCACTGCCGGGCCACGGCTTTGGCGGCGGTCCGGGCCGGACTCGCCTCTCTGCTGATTTTACGCACCGGCGATCCGGCCAATCCGCCACAACTATCCGGCAATATCCTGCTGGATTGTCTGGCGGGATCTGAAATTGTTTGGATCACGCCTGAGCAGTATCGGGCCCGCGAAGAAATATTCGAACGGGAAGCCCAACGATTGCGCAGTGAGGGGCGTAAGCCCTTCATTATCCCCGAAGGTGGATCGACGGCGTTGGGGGCCTGGGGCTATGTGGCCGAAATGGAGGAACTGGTGGCGGACCTCAAACGTCTGGATGGCGACGACGTGAAGCCCACCACCGTGGTTTGTGCCACTGGATCCGGCGGCACCACCGCCGGGCTGGCAATAGGTGCCCGGCTGTCGGGCGCCGCTATCCGGGTTCTGGGAGTGAACGTGTGCGATGACCGGGAATACTTCGTGGCCATCATCGACGCCATCTGCCGTCAATTCAATCAGACGTGGCTGCCTGGAGAATCAGCTGAAATTCCTGCTTACGATATCGTGGACGGCTATGTGGGGAGGGGCTACGCGCAGTCACAGCCTGAGGAACTGGCCGCCATTCGGGACCTGGTGCGTCTCGAAGGCGTTGTGCTGGACCCGGTATACACCGGCAAGGCCTATTTCGGCATGATGGCGGAGCTGGCGAAAAATCCCAAGATATTCGGTGAGCGCATCGTCTTCATCCACACGGGCGGACTTTTCGGCCTCTTTCCCATTGCCGATCAGTTTGCGGACATTGTCTGATCGTCTGCTGGACAGATACATCAGAAACAACTTCGAGATTGAAGGAGATCGGGTATGCTCAAACCTGCCAAGGACTACCGGACACTGTGCGACACGTTCCGGTGGGATGTGCCAGAATTCTACAATATCGGTGTGGATATCTGCGACAAGTGGGCCCACCAACCCGACCGCCTGGCCCTGATCTATGATGACGATACGGGGCAGACGCGGCGGTATACGTTCCGGGATTTAAAGCGGCGCTCCAACCGGTTGGCCAACGGCCTGAAGGCCATGGGTATCGGGATCGGCGACCGGGTGGGCATCCTTTTGCCCCAGCGGCCGGAGACCGCCATCAGCCATATCGGCCTCTACAAGCTCGGTGCCATTGCCATCCCGCTGTTTACCTTGTTTGGAACCGATGCCCTGGCCTATCGCTTGGAAAACAGCCAGGCCAGGGGAGTGATCACCGATGCGGCCAACCTGCCCAAAATTCTTTCCATCCGCGACACCCTGCCGCAGCTGCGGGTCATCATCGTCACCGACGGGGATGCCCCCGAAGGCGTTGTGGCCTTTCAGGATCTGCTGTCCCGGGGCAGCGATGCTTTCACACCGGTGCAGACCCGGGCCGACGACCCGGCCCTGATTATTTACACCTCCGGGACTACCGGTCCGCCCAAGGGGGCGCTGCACGCTCACCGGGTGCTTCTCGGCCACCTGCCAGGTGTCGAATTCCCGCACAACTTCTTTCCCCGCGAGGACGATCGGTTCTGGACCCCGGCAGACTGGGCCTGGATCGGGGGGCTCATCGATGTACTTTTGCCCAGCTGGCACCACGGCATTACCGTCGTTGCCCACCGTGCCAGAAAGTTCGACCCGGAGGAGGCTTTCCAGCTCATGGCCAAACACCGCATCCGTAATGCTTTCATGCCGCCTACCGCCTTGAAGCTCATGCGTCAGATACCGGATTCTTCGGTGCCTCATGATTTTAAAATGAGAACCATCGGAAGCGGGGGCGAGACACTGGGGGAAGAACTGCTGGAGTGGGGCCGACGGATCATGGGTGTGACCATCAACGAGTTTTACGGTCAGACCGAATGCAACCTGGTGGTGGGCAATTGTTCAGAGGTGATGCCCATTCTACCCGGATCCATGGGCCGGCCCATACCCGGACACGCGGTGGCGGTGGTGGATAAGGACGGTCATCCGCTGACGGCGGGCCGTGTGGGCGAAATTGCCGTGCACAGCCCCGACCCGGTGATGTTTCTCGAGTACTGGAAAAATCCGGAGGCCACCGGAAAAAAATTCATCAACGACTGGAGCCTCACCGGGGACCTGGCCCGCATGGACGACGACGGATACCTCTGGTTCGTCGGCCGCAAGGACGACCTGATCACCAGTTCCGGCTACCGCATCGGACCGGCGGAAATCGAAGAGTGTATCATGAAGCATCCGGCCGTGAGCATGGTGGCCGTCATCGGCCGGCCGGATCCGGTGCGTACCGAGATCGTCAAGGCCTTCATCGTGCCCCGCGATGCCTCCTTGGCAACGTCGGAAACGGCCCGCGAAATCCAGCAGTTCGTCAAGGAGCGGCTGGCGGCCCACGAGTATCCCAGGGAGATCGAATTCACCGACAGTCTGCCCATGACCGCCACCGGAAAGATCATGCGCCGGGAACTTAAAGCTCGGGAGTTATAATGAAAGGGGGTTGACATGCCCACGGTATTTCACACTAAGGAAACCAAATTTGAAGCCAAGAAATCCAGTTTGCCTGAATTCGCATGGAATACCAGTCCCAGGCTGGCCAAGCTGGCGGGTGCTGGGCAGCTGGATTTTGACATCCGGTCTCTGAATCCGGACCGTTTCTCCTTTCCCTACCATTTCCACCGGGCGGCCGAGGAGTTGTTCCTGATCCTCTCCGGCGAAGCCACGTTGCGCACATCGGAAGGGTTTCAAACGATCGCCGCCGGGGACTTGGTGTTTTTCGAGCAGGGAAAAACCGGTGCCCATCAGCTTTACAATCACAGCGACCTCCCTTGCGTCTACCTGGACATTCGGACCACGGTGGGCATTGACATCTGCGAATATCCCGACTCCGGCAAAATGGCCATCCTGCCTATGCTGGAGGTGTTCGAGAGCAGTTCGCGGGTACGCTACTTCCAGGGGGAAGAGAAGGTGAAAGAAAAATGGCCCGGGAAGATATTGCGGAAACCAGTGGAGAAATGAAAAGCGATCCACAATCTGTTGACACGATTTGCGAATGTCATTAAGCGGAGAACGGAAAAGGATTCAAGGGATCGAGGAGTCAAGGATTCGAGGGAAATGCTCAACAATGAAATGGGGCCTATTGACCCTGTTGAGACCGTTTCTTTTGATTGCCGAACAAGCCAATCGGAAATGGCTATTCCTTCGCTTGACCCCCCGACCCCTTGGACCCTCGAACCCTTTTTTTAACCATGGAGGTATCGATGCAACCCAAGACCAAGGACAACATCTACAAAGCGTTTATCGGTGAGGCAAAGGCGTATTTTCGGCTGCTGGCCTATGCGGAAAAAGCGGACGAAGAGGAGGTGCCGCAGATCGCCCTGCTTTTCCGGGCCATCGCCGAAGCGGAGCGCGTGCACGCCACCCGGCAGATGAACCTGCTTAAAGATCTGATCGTTAAAGATACGGATACGAACCTGGAGAAATCTTTCCAAAGAGAAAAATCGGTCAGTGAAAATGCCTATCCGGATTTTTTGAAAACGGCCGAGGAAGAGGGGGAAACGGTTGCCGCGCTGGCCTTCAGTCACGCCCGGGATGCGGAGGGCTTCCACGCCAAGCTGTATGAACGGGCGATCATGAATGTGATCAAGGATACGGTAAAGGAATATTATGTGTGCCAGGTGTGCGGCTACGTGACGGATAAACGAATTCCCAAAAAATGCCCCGTCTGCGGAGCGCCGGAGGAGAAGTTCAAGACCGTCGACTTGCATTAGCGCATTGGATGTGCTTTCATATAGCGTAATCAAATTACGCTATGCAAAATTCCATTAACAAACGCTATTTCATCAATTCATTGGCGCGCGGGATCAAGCTTCTTGAGAAAATGGCAGATGCTGCGGTACCGCTCACCTTGAGCGAGGTAGCCGAAGCCATGGAGATGGCGCTTCCGACGGCCTACCGGTTTCTCTACACCCTACAGGCGATTGAGCTGATCGAAAAGGAACCGGATCGCAAAGCATATCGGATCACGCCCAAAGTTCTCAAACTCGGTTATGGGGCATTTAAGTCCTCGGAGTTGTGGAATACCGCCCACCACCATCTGGTACGGGCTAGTCAGAAATATGGCGAGACGTTCAATCTGGCGGTCCTGGAAGATGACCAGATTCTTTATATCGACCGGGTCAAAACCCAGTCCATCCTTAGCATCAACCTGGAGATCGGATCGAAGCTACCGGCGTACTGCACATCTATGGGCCGCGTGCTTCTGGCCTGGCTACCTGTGGAAGATGCCCGCAGACGGTTAAGGCTCAATTCCCGGCGGAAGTATACCGGACGAACGATAACGGATCTGAACAAACTTGAGGGAATATTGACTCAGGTGCGTCACAGTGGCTTCGCGGTCAATAACGGAGAACTTGCCCATGAGCTTTATTCGGCTGCGGCTCCGATATGGAACCGCCAGGGAAAGGCTGTCGCCGCCTTGAACATGGCGGTCAATGCTGCCCGCCACGACAAGGATTACCTGCTAAAAGTGATGGTTCCGGCGGTGGTTCAGTGCGCCGATCGTATTTCATCGGCCATGGGACATTTCAAAGATGAAAATTCACCGGCAAATCAGGTCGCTGGTGGCTTGTCCGACAACAAGACCCAAGAATCCTGATATTGAAAAAAGGAGGTGATGGAAAAGACCGGCAGCGTTTATTGTTAAACTCATTTCACAAACTGGAGGAGGATTAAGATGAAAAGAAAACGATTGATAATATGGAGTGTCGTTCTCGTACTGGCTGTTGCCCTGGCAATCCCCACAGGTACGCTTAACGCCGCCAAGAGACGCTATGTGTCCATCGCCGCCGGATGGGTCACCGGTGCTTATTTCCCCATGGCCGGAGCCATCTCTCGGATCGCCTGGAAACATCTCAAGGAGGACGGCATCAAAGTAACCGCTGAATCTTCCGGAGCATCCGTCGCCAACGCCAAACTTATCGGTGCCGGCGATACCGACTTCGCCATTTTGCAGAATGACATCGCCTCTTATGCCTATCACGGAAAAGAAGGCATGTTCGACGAACCCATAACAAACCTGCTGGGTGTCTGTACGCTTTTCCCGGAACACGTCCAGTTGATTGCCCGCAAGGACTCCAACATCAAGACGGTAGCCGATCTGAAGGGCAAGAAAGTGGCCATCGGTCCGGTGGGTTCCGGTACCACTGAAAACGCCAAACAGATACTTGAAGCCTGGGGCCTGGACGTGAAAGACTTGGCCAGGGCCGAGCAGTTGACCGCCTCCCAGTCGGCAGACTACATCAAAGACGGACGGTTGGATGCCGCATTTTTTACGGTCGCCCTCGGGGCTGCCGTGATCATGGATACCTCCCTGATCGTGGATATGGATATCGTGCCGATCTCCGGCGCCAATGCGGACAAACTGATCAAGAGCTACCCCTTCTACGCCAAACAGATGGTGCCGGCGGGTACATACAAGGGCAACGATGCAGATGTTGCCACCGTATCGGTGATGGCCATGCTGTCGGCGCGGGCGGACCTGGAAGCGGACATCGTCTACAAGATTCTCAGCGCGGTGTACTCGGATCTTGAGCAGTTGAAAAAGGCGCACGCCAAATTCAAGGACATCGAAATGGAAAAAGGCCTGATCGGCATGGGTATCCCCCTGCATCCGGGTGCTGAGAAATATTTCAAGGAAAAAGGGATCAAGTAATGTCCATTCAGCAACGGGTTTTTGACCAATGGCACCGTGTTTTATAACCCGTAACCATCGCCGCCGCGGGCCGGCTTCGGCCTTCCCGCGGCGGTTTATCTGACAGAAGGTCATGCGGACCGCGTGTGGTGAGAACTGCGATTGCAGCTAAGGAGGTAACGTTGTGGTGAAACAGGAGACGCCGGACATTCAAGCCAGCAAGGAAATGGCCCAGGCATCGGAGGGCGGTGTGCGTGTCTTGACCGGTTTGGCGGGCTATATCGTTTTTGCCATTGCTGTTTGTATGTCCCTGTTTCAGATTTATACCGGATTCTTCGGAGAACTACCTGGCTCCAGACAACTGTCCATTCACCTGACTTTTGCTTTGGTACTCTGCTACCTTTGTAATCCCCGATCGAAAAAATCCCCGCGCCACCACATCTCGGCATCAGATATCTTCCTGGCCGTCTTGGGCGGGGCGACGGCCCTGTACCTGTTTGTCAACTATGACCATGTGGTCACCTCCGTGGGCGATGCGGCCCTGTACGACCTGATCATTGGCGGTGTACTGATTGTACTGGTGCTGGAGGCCACCCGCCGCAGCATATCGCCCATACTGCCCATCATCACGATCATCTTTTTACTTTACGCCTTTCTGGGGCCCTATCTCCCCGGCGATATGGGCCATCGGGGATTTCGCGTCAAACGGATTATCGACCATATTTTCATGACCGGGGAAGGCCTGT
>JAQYWF010000273.1 GCA_030145105.1 Desulfosarcina sp. | reverse complement strand
TTAATCAACGGAGAAACCGGCACCGGGAAAGGGTTGATCGCCCATGCCATCCACAAGCAGTCCTATAGAAAGGATCAACCTTTTGTCTCGATCAATTGCGGCGCCATTCCGGAAAACCTGCTGGAGAGCGAACTCTTCGGCCACTTGAAGGGCGCCTTTACCGGTGCCACGGCCAATAAAGTCGGCAAGTTCGAAGCCGCCAACGGAGGAACCATCTTTCTGGATGAAATCGGCGATATGAGCCAGGACCTTCAGGTAAAGATCCTGAAGGTCCTCGAAGAACGATGCTTTGAGCCGGTTGGCAGTTGTAAGACGGTAACGGTTAATGTTCGCATTGTTGCCGCCACGCACCGGGATCTGGAAGAGGAAGTGCAGAAGGGCAACTTTCGCGAGGATCTTTTTTACCGCCTTTTTGTGATCCCGATCAAGCTTCCTTCGCTGCAAGAACGGCGATCGGACATCCCCCATTTTGTGGCCCATTTTTTAGATTGTCTCAACAAAACAAAAAAAACCCATGTTACCATGATTTCCGATGAGGCGTTGAATGTATTGATGCAGCACGCATGGCCCGGAAATGTCAGAGAATTGGCCAATCTGATGGACCGGATAGTGGTAATTAAAGGGGAAGGGGAGATCGGCATCAATGATCTGCCTGCAAAAATGAATAATCAAACGCCGGCTGGCAGTTTTTGCGCACCGGAAATTACCGGTGATGGGCTCTGTTTGAATACGGCTGTCAGTGAATTCGAAAAACGGTTGATCTACCAGTCCCTGGAAAAAACCAAGTGGGTAAAAAATAGAGCCGCACAGTTGCTTCAGGTGAAGCGAACCACATTGGTGGAAAAAATAAAGCGCTACGAGCTGCAGAAATGTGCATAACCGTACCTTTGCGGCTACGTAAAAGTCCGATATCTGCGTTACGCTTCATCTCCCTTCACGAAGGTGCACGTCTACTCCGCTATTGCCCGTCCATGAACGGCCTCTTCCGACCGATACCCGCCTTTCCGCTGTTTTGAATGATGTGGGCTCGATGTACCAACCTCTCATCGGGCCAATGTCAAGCGTCTGACATCGGTCGATTGAATTGACGCCTGATCAACCTCCTTTTCTCAGCTTCCCGATCGCTGTGACCAACCTTTTTAAAGAGAATAAAAGTCAAGAAAACAAAACGTTAGACATCGTTTACACATGCATAAATGCGTTTTTTCTTCCGTGGCAGCCAATTTGCAGTCAATGCTGAAGCGATCGCCATATCGACTGGGTTTCAATAACCCGATCCATCGGACCGCGGACAGAAGCCATGCCAACATGAACCCGAAAATGGAATGAAATGTTCTAGCACCTGGTTTAACCCAAAGACACATGATGAAACCTATTTCTGCCCTGCTTGTGGTTAAAGATTCGAATCTGCGAAGACATCTGGCTGGTGTGCTGGAGAAAAACAGCACACTGCAGTTCGAATCCTGCTCAGATGCACAAAAGGCCTTGGAGATCTTGCACGCCCGGCCATTTCAGATCGTGTACGCTGATTTGGGGCCAGATGATATCTCCGGCCTTGATTTGACGCGACAGGCAAAGCACCACTTTCCCTCCATCCACATCCTGATCGGTTCGTCGGCGAGTACGGCCCGGGACGTGATTTCCGTCATGCAGGCAGGTGCATCCGATTTCATCATCGATCCTTTGGAAACAGAGCTGATCGAAAATGCATTTGAGAAAACAGTCCGGGATGTCCTGAAACACCAGGCGTCCGAACTAATCAAACCGGTCAAGACCAATTCAATCATCACCCAGGACAACGCACTTCTCGGTGTCATCGACATGGCCAGAAAGGTTGCACCCAGCACGGCAACCATACTGGTAAACGGAGAAAGCGGCACCGGCAAAGAGTTGCTGGCTTCATTCATTCATGCAAACAGCAACCGTGAAAATGAACCCTACGTGGCCATTAATTGTGCCGCGCTGCCGGAACAGCTGGCAGAAGGAGAACTGTTCGGTCATGAAAAAGGGGCCTTCACCGGGGCCATTTCCAGAAAAATCGGAAAATTCGAAAGCGCTGGAAAAGGGACACTGGTTTTGGATGAAATTACCGAAATGGCATTGCCGCTACAAGCCAAACTGTTGCGCGCATTGCAGGAAAGAGAAATTGTCAGGCTGGGAAGCAGCCGGTCGATTGGGATTGGTGCACGGGTGATTGCCATCAGCAACCAGAATCTGAAAATGGCGGTCAAATCCAACGCTTTCCGCGAAGACCTTTATTATCGCCTAAACGTCATTCCTTTGACGATTCCCCCGCTGCGGGAACGAAAAAACGACATACCCTTGCTTGTCGATTATTTTTTTAAACGCTTTTGCAGCCAGAATGGCCAAGCGATGCAGGGTGTTTCCGATCAGGCCATGGACCTGCTGTTCAAACAACCCTGGCCGGGAAACGTTCGAGAGCTTGAGAACACCATCGAGCGCGGTGTCCTGATCGGCAGCGGCGAACAGCTCCTGCCGGAGCATCTGATATTGGAAGCGAGCTTTGGAAAAACGTCCCGACAGCCTTCTCTATCCGCGGGGATGACTGTTCGGGAAATGGAAAAAGAACTGATTGTTAGCACGCTGAATCAAGTGGGCGACAATCGGACCCATGCTGCGAAAATGTTGGGAATCAGTATCCGAACCCTGCGAAACAAATTGAATGAATACCGAGAAGAAATGGACATGTCAGTCGAATGAGAACGGTTCTACCACACGCGGTCAACGATGTTCAAACGCCTGTAATAAGAAGGTGGCCGTCGTTTTTTGTGCCTGGGTCCTAAAATGAATGCAAATCAAATGTGTGGGCTGGTACATAATTTGCTCAGCTAAACACTGAATCAAAAAAGTGAGGCCTATCATGGACAACCATCCAGTTAATTTATTCAGCGGCACGATTGCTACCTTGTCACGGACATTGGATCTGCGGGCACGTAACCATGAAATGATCATCAACAATGTGGCCAATGCAGACACACCCAATTTCAAACCCTTTTCGATGAATGTCGAAGAAGCGCTTCAAAAGGACTTGCCGACGGCTGCGTCGACGCAGTTAAAACAGACAGATGGACAGCACCTGCCCGGTGCGCCCATACCCGATGATCCATCAGCCCTTGCCATGCAGTCAGTCGATGATCCGCTCCTGCTTCGCGGGGATCGAAACGGTGTCGATATTGACCGTGAAATGACGGCCCTGGCAAAAAACAGCCTGCTTTATAAAGCGTCTTCCCAGATTGTCGCCTCGAAGTTCAGCGGGCTGAAACACGCGATAACAGGAGGATCCAAATAAGATGAATTTTCTCGACAGCCTGGCCATCAGTTCGAGTGGCTTGAGCGCCCAACGACTCAGAATGAATCTCATCTCGAGCAACATGGCCAATGTGAACACGACACGGACGGAAACCGGAGAGCCATACAAACGCAAGGATGTCATCTTCGAAGCGGCTCAAACAAGGGGGTTCAAGGATGTGCTGGATGAGCGCCTGGGTGAAGGGGCTGGCGGTGTCAAGGTGGCTCGTGTCATCGAAGACAACAAGCCATTTGTGGAAAAATATGATCCCGGTCATCCGGATGCCGACGAGAACGGTTATATCCGGCTGCCGAATGTCAATATCGTCGAAGAGATGGTCAACATGATTTCCGCCAGCAGAAGCTTCGAGGCCAATGCCACAGCAGTACGCGCCACGAAGGACATGACGGCGATCGCACTGGAGATAGGGAAAACCTCATGAACGATCTGACAATTTCGAATTTGCAGACGATCCTGCCGAAAATGGATCCTTCAACAAAACAGATGCCTGAAGCGTCGTCAACACCGTTCGGTGACTATGTAAAACACTCGTTGACCGAGGTAAACGGGCAAATGCTGAACGCGGATCAAGCCATCAACGATCTGGCCACCGGCAAGAACCAGGATATTCACAACACGATGATCGCAATGAAAAAAGCGGAGATTTCCTTTGAATTGGTGCTGCAGATCCGCAACAAGCTCATGACCGCCTTCGACGAGATTCGTCGAATGTCCATATAACAGAAGGAATGGTTAACAAGTTCAAACGTTCAGCGTTCAGAGGTCTTCGGTTTTGCTTACGAATGAGCAAATTCGATAACACCCATAACCCAGAACAGAGAACCCAGAACCTCTGAACCGTCAAACGGAGTAGCGATGGCCTTTTCATTGTCCACACTGCCGCAACAATTAAAACTGGCCCTTAAGGGACTCTCTACGGGGAAGCTGGTGGCCATGGCTATCTTGGTCGGCGGCACCGTTGCCGGGCTGGCCTTTTTATTGACCTGGTCGGAAACCGGCGACTTGCACCCCCTGTACAGCAATTTGGCGCCGGAAGATGCTGCTGAAATCGTCGGTCAGCTGAAAGACAAACAGATCCCTTACCAGCTGACAATGGATGGCACGGGTGTACGCATCCCCTATGAGAAGATCTATGAAACGAGGCTGGAACTGGCCTCGCAGGGATTGCCGCGGGGCACTGGCATTGGATTCGAAGTATTTGACGACACGCAGCTGGGTATGACCGAGTTCGTCCAGAATGTAAATTACCAGCGGGCGCTTCAAGGAGAACTGAGCAGAACCATTAATACCTTGATTGAGGTTGAAAGCTCCCGGGTGCACATCGTCATGCCTGCCCGATCCCTGTTTATCGAAGAAGAGGATCCGGCAACAGCATCCGTCATTCTCAAGCTGAGGCGCGGAAAATATCTAAGCAAAGAGCAGGTCCAGGGAATCGTTCACCTGATTTCTTCCAGTGTATCCCGCTTGAGTCCGGAGGATGTCACCATTATTGACAATAGCGGGAAAATGCTGGCCGGGTTCAAAGAAAAATCCACCGTCAGCCAAATTACATCCAATCAACTGGCCTTTCAGGAGAAAAAAGAACGGCTTTTGGAAAACCGCGTCAAAACCATGCTGGAGAGTGTCCTGGGGCAGGATAAGGCCATCGTCCGGGTATCGTGTCTGCTCAATTTCACCCAACAAGAAAAAACAGAGGAGCTTTTCCTGCCGAATAATTCGGTGATTCGCAGCGAACAGGCATCCAGCTCGGTTTCAAATGATTCGACCGGAATCGCAGCCGGTGTCCCCGGTCTTCAGACCAACGTGGTTCCCAGCAACACGGGGACGACGGCAGCCGGCGGAACCGGTAAAAATCAAAAACAACAGTTTACTAAAAATTATGAAGTGGGAAAACTGACCAATCGCCAAATCATGCCTATTGGAAGCATCCAGCGTCTTTCCGTGGCCGTCGTGGTCGACGGCACCTATCAGCAGCCTGAAGAAGGCGCTGACGGGGAGCAGGCGCAGTATGTTCCCCGAGCAACGGAGGAGATGACCAAACTTGAGAATATCGTCAAAAGTGCCGTTGATTACGATGCTGGCCGGGGCGATAAAATAGAAGTGGTGAATATCCCCTTTGAGGTGGAACTGGCCTCAGAAATGACCGCTTTGCCGGAACCGCCCGGGTGGATGGAGACCATCAAGACTCACCAGAGCTTGATCAAGTATGCGGCGGCGGCAATTTTCTTCCTCTTGTCC
The DNA here is from genome assembly GCA_030145105.1 of Desulfosarcina sp. Classification (GTDB taxonomy): domain Bacteria; phylum Desulfobacterota; class Desulfobacteria; order Desulfobacterales; family Desulfosarcinaceae; genus Desulfosarcina. The sequence continues at coordinate 1,478 of JAQYWF010000273.1, read as the reverse complement.
TTCATGATGATCATCAAACCGCTGGCACGCTGGCTGACATCAACACCCATTGAGGAAATCCAGATGCTGGAGCAGCTTCCGCAAACGATCAAGGAGTTGGAGCGGCGCTATGCGGAGTCGGATAAAGGCGACAGTTACACACGGCAAATTGAAAATGCGATCAGTGAGAATCGCTCCGGTTCCACGCAACTCATGAAAGCCTGGCTCAAAGAAACGTGAGGAATGCATGTAGCTGATAAGCTCATAAGCTGAAAGCTTAACGCTCAAAGTCGGTACCCGAAACCCAGAACGCTGAACCCAGAACCCAGAACCCGACTACCATGGACCCAAGAAATCTAATCGGATCGATAAAAGCAGCTATCCTTGTTCAGGCATTGGGATGGGACGTCATCGCCCCGGTGATGGATCAGCTCAGCAAAGTGGAGCGAAATTTGATATTCAAACTCCAGTCCAAGCTGGGTCCGGTATCCCCTGGGCTGGTTGAGAGCGTGGCCAGGGAATTTCTTGAGAAAGCACAGCCAACCAAGCAGATTGAAAGCGGAGAGAATGGCCAGGGGCCTGAAGCGGAAGGCGGTTTAGATGAGCGGCGGGAGAGCAATCTCAAAGCCATTCAATCCATTGCGCCTGACCTGCTGATCCAGCTGATTCAGAATGAACATCCGCAAACGATTGCCCTGATCATCGCTCACCTGAAACCCCGCATGGCCAGTGACGTGATGGCGCTTCTGCCCGACGAATCGAGACCCGATGTCGCTTACCGCATCGCCAATTTAGATAAGGTGGCCTCCGGGATGTTGGAGGAGATCGACAACATGTTTGAAGAAATCTTGTCCAACAAAGAAACCGCTTCCACGCAAGAAGCCGGCGGCGTGCCGCGCCTGGCCGAAATATTGAACATGATCGATGGGACCGCTGCAGAGCAGATTATCGAGGAGATCGAGGAGAACGATCCTGAACTGGCTGATGAAATCCGTCAGAACATGTTCGTTTTCGACGATATCATTCTCGTGGATGACCGGGGGCTGCAGAAAGTGCTGCGTTCCGTCGAATCTCAGGAGCTGGCAGTAGCGCTCAAGGCGACAACGGACGAAGTAAAAGAGAAAATTTTTGGCAATATGTCGGATCGCGCGGCTGGCATACTCAAGGAGGAAATGGACGTGTCCGGTGCGGTCAGGATCAAAGATGTTACGGATGCGCAACAGAAAATTACCAGAATCGTCCAAGATATGGAAAGAAAGGGTGAATTGGTCATCAGCGGACGGGGAGGGGAGGAATTTGTTGGCTAACTCACCCAAAGATAACCCTATGTCTTCATCCGAGTCATGTGCACTCTACTATTTCCCGGAAATCCCCGGCAGTCAGGAAACAGGCGGTGCAGCGGCATCCACACATGGGCAGTTTGTCGGTGGCGCACTTGACCGAAGGGAAAATTCAAGCTGTGCCTGGCGCTCAACGGTTGGCGTCAGGTCGGAAGCGAT
>JAQYWF010000098.1 GCA_030145105.1 Desulfosarcina sp. | reverse complement strand
GCTTTTAGACTATGTTTCCCGTCACGGCGACGGTGTCCGTTTCGAAGCCGTAAAGTTTTCCTCATTCGCTGAAATGGCCGAAGCCTTGAGAAACGACAGCATCCAAGCGGCGTTCATCATTGCACCACTGGCGGTGGTGCTGCATCAGCAAGGGGCCGACGTGAAGGTGGTAATGATCGGCAACCGGCATGAAAGTACCCTGGTGGCGAGAAAAACCTTGAATGCGAGTCGGCTGGAAGATTTGTCCGGACGCACGATTGCCGTGCCGATGCGATACTCCGGCCACAACCTCTGCCTGCAGAAGATGATCGAGGAGAAGGGGCTTGGCGGAAAAATTCGCGTGGTCGAAATGAACCCGCCAGACATGGCGTCGGCACTGACGTCTGGTGCATTGGATGCTTATTTTGTCGGTGAACCGTTTGCCTCCCAGACCGTGCTCAGTGGTGACGCCGACGTCGTGAGTTATGTGGAGTCTCTGTGGCCGGGCTTTATCTGCAATCTCGTGCTTGTGAAAAGCAGCTGGATAGACGCCAATTCGTCTGTTGTCAGAAAACTGGTAGGTACGGCGGTAAGATCGGGACTCTGGGCTGGCCGCCATCCCGATGAGGCGGCCCGGATCGCATCTGGTTACTGGAACCAGTCCGTTGAGCTGGTGCGCCACGCATTGACCACGCCAAGTGGTCGTGTGGTCTATGATCGATTTGTTCCCAAAACAGGGGAAATCCAGACCATGGCAGATCTCATGGTTCGCTATGATCTCGCTCGGCAAGCAGATATCACCGGCCTGGTGGAGGACCGTTTTGCCTTGACTGCGCCCATTGACGGCATCGACGACCTGGACAGTATTCTTTTGAAGCGCGGCCATCCGCCTGAAGAGTAAAGGAAACGTTACGACTACTTCTCGTGAAGTTGCCCAAGTTCCTCCCGAATAGCACCTAGTTCTTTCGCCATCACCGATTTCAATTCATCGATTGCCTTGATAACTGCATCAATACCGGGTATCTCTTCTGAACTTCCTGGTTTCTGCGAGCTGCTAGCCACATGGGGGGTTTTAGATGCGATGATTAATGCCTTCAGCCGCTGGAATTGTCTGACCTCCTCCAGCAACATTTTTTCTTTTTCGCTTCGGCTCATACCATCGTTGCTGACCGATTCCTCCAGGGCAGCGTAGACTGCCATGATTCGTTTGATGGTGTCCGGATGGGCATTGGACTTGTGTGTGCGGACATATTTACCCAGTGATTTTAAAAGTTTGAGCAGTGTATGGTTCACCTTGTCGTCTTCAAACTGCGCTAACAGTCCGTCTAACTGGTCGATGAACGTTTCAAGGACATCATCGGTGATTTCCCAGTCAATGGCCAGGATCGTCGATTTTAGGTCTTTCAACGGAAGATCGGTCTTTGGCTCTGCAGGCGCATCCGTGGGCGGTTCTTCTTGGGGCGGCAATGCATCACTGAAAAAATCATCGAGACGGTTTTCCAAATCGAATGCGAACGTATCATTCGCTTTTTTATCCACGGCGGTTCCTCCTTATAGAAGCTTTTCCCGAATCGCCACCATCGTTGTGGAGATGGCCTTTTTGACAGTGGGGATCACATTGTCTCCCTTCAGCGCACTGGCTGTGAAACTGGGAGCTTTGAGTTGGGCGTTGAGATCCTTTTCCATGGTTTCAACGTCGAGAATGGGAATTCCCTCCGTTGCCAAGTCTCGCTTGTTGTACTGGAACACAAGGGGGAGGTCGGTGATGTCTATATCGTAAAAGTTGAGATTCTCCGCTAGATTGTTCAGGGCGCTGATATTGTTCTCCCTCCGGTCGACCATGGAGTCAGCGACGAAGACAATACCATCCACACCTTTTAGTACCAGTTTACGCGTGGCGTTGTATTTGACCTGGCCGGGAACCGTGTAGAGTTGGGTTTTAACATTGTACCCTTTGATCGCCCCCAACTCGAACGGCAGAAAATCGAAAAACAAGGTTCGATCGCCTTGGGTCTTGATGCTGACCATGTCCGATTCGATTCGGTGCCGTATCCGGCTGAAAATATATTCCAGATTCGTGGTTTTCCCGCCTCTACCGGGGCCGACAAAAACGAGTTTGACCTGAACTTCTTTTGTTTTGGTATTGATAAACGCCATGCTTCCATCCCGCTTGTTAATAAGTTCGGGTGAACCAAGCCGTCACCGTGTAGGCCAACACGCTAAGTCGATCGGGTTTTTTCAATCAGTGCTTTGACTTTTTTAATCACTTCATCGATTTTGAGCCTGAGGTAGCCCAGTGATACATCGTTCCCGAAAATGGACACCAATAGAAAGTCATCCATGATTTTGGTGAAATTGATGTTCTCGCTCTTGCCTTTGTGGAACAGCAGCGAGAATTCCTCTTCACCGATGATGGAAGCCATGGCGCTCACCGCTCCAAAATTCCCGGCGGCCAATGCTGCCAGCGAGTAGACATCGTGGCGAACTTTACCGTCATCGAGGTTGACGATGACATTACCGGCCATGTCGATGAGGATCACGGATTGTATGCCCAGCGTCATCAGATCGGTGGTCAACGCTTCTTCCAAGCCGTCCAGTTGTTCTTGATCCAGGATATAAGACAATGTCCCTTCCTCCTTGATAGATCAGCGCTTTCCGGGGCAGTCAGACAGCGTGGCAACTCCCGAACCGGCATGGTGCAGGTGTTTACGCGCTGGTCCACCGGTACGGTGGCGATTCTGCTGCCCCTTGAGCGGATGAAGTGCAATTCCGTCCTGGGGGCAACTGCATGTTCAGTCATTCGGAAACGATTTTACCATTAACATGCGTTTAATACCCTTTTTTGCTTTAGGTTTTCAAGTTTTTTCTATGATTTTAAGTACTTTTTTTTATGCGGGGTGGTCTCGATGAAATGCCGCCAACATCGATTGGCCATGCAGCCACTTTTTTTCCGGACAGACGCGCCTTGTCGGCAGGTTTGTCTAATAATTTGCTAATCTATTGTAACTGTTAGTTATTCACCATAATCTCCTTGAATCGAGACTTGATTTTTGCATTGGAAAAGGGATACAGTGCCGCTGACGAATGTCGCCATGCGTCACATCAGGGTATTGATTTGCCTATTGTGGCTCAATTCAGCCATGCTCTGGAGACAAGTGGGTGCGTCCGGGTGTGCTTACGGACAACCTCTACAGGAACCTTTTCCATACCTGTCGCAACCCGGCGCAATCTTTGGTCGACATATGCAGGAGACAACACCGATGCATGATCCCATCTGGCAGGCGGAAAAAAAGAAAATCCTGACCCGCCTTTCAATTGCCATTTACAAAATGACCGACGAACAGTTGATCTCCCTGTTGCATCTGTTCAAGGACTTGAACCTCAAGGACAATGAAAAACTTTTGGAAATGCCGAAGTCAAATTCGGAAGGCGTTGTTGCGGCCAGGGACCGGCAACTGCTCATCGCACGTTTTTTTCTTTTGATCAATCAATTGTCCGAAGCGGATCTGCTGAAGTTCATGAACCGATACGAGCAAAAGCGGTTTTCCATGCTTCGGGAATTCCCCCGGGTTCCCTGCAATATTACCCTGGACTTGGCTGCTGATGGGCGTGCCATCAACTGTTCCGCCATGGATATCAGTGCCGGGGGGATGTTTGTGGAAAGCTGTGAGTCGTTTACCATGAATCAGTCTGTCTCCATCTGTTTTTCGGTGGCTGAAAACCAACTGGCCCTTAAACTTAAAGGCCGGGTGGTCCGCTTGGAGCAGGGTGGCATCGGGATACAATACGAATTGCTTACTACATATCAGATAGAAATCATGAAAAATATGATCAACCGCCTCCAGCGTCAAGCCAGTTCGAAATACCGCATAGACTGAAACAATTGTCTCTCCGGGTTTTCTCGACCCTATCACCACCGACTTGAAGATGCTTATGAATGGTGCTTCCCTTATCCGGTACTGCCAATAGATGAACCATTGAAATTGGAACGCACCGTGCTATATTATTGCCGAGGGCAACGCGTGAGTGAGTTAACAAAGGAGTTAGACTGGACATGATTGATGTTCGAAGCCAGCACATTGAAGTCAGCAGTGAGCGGCGGCAATTCCCCAGGCTGGAATTTCGCTGCACGGCACTATTCGGCCATCTGAAGGATGTGCTCAAGGTGACCGACTTGAGCCTGAAAGGCCTGTTTGTGGAGGTGAGGGATAAATCCGGCCTTGACCCGGGACGGTTGGTCAGTCTTGCGATCAAGTTTCCCACCGAGGAAAAAGCGGTTCTATTAAAGGCCAAGATCGCCAATGTCAACAAAAGGGGCGTGGGGTGCTATTTTGTAGATCTGGCCCCCAAAACATCCGAGGCCATAAAAAACTGTTTCGAAACCTTCAAGGACACCCTGCCCCTTCGCTGACCCCTTGTGACCCGGGAGACGCTATATTTCCAGCTGCCGGATCCCAATGGCCCGCCTTTATCCTTATCCGGTACTTTCCAGATGCGACACGATGGCCAACGCGGATTTGATGGCATTGCTTTCACGGGCAATCCGCGTAAGTGGCTCCATGGCCGAAACCATCGCATTGATCTGGGGGTCGTAATAGACGCCGCCTCCGATTTCCGCTTGAATCATCAGATGCTTTTGCGACACCATCTGGATGATCCGCCCGGCATTTTTATCCCGCGGCTCCCGGGCCATGTTGGTGATCAGGGTGGGGCGAATTCGCTTCAGGTGAATTGCCATTTCAGCCGCATCCGCCAGATCTCCGTTTTCGGCCACCCGATCCAACAGGGTACTCACCGTTCTCACCCGCATGTCGTTTTTAGGGTCCATGGCTGCTTTTACCAGCCTCCCCAGAGACGGTCTGCGGCTCGTCAGTCGGCTCAAGGTTCGATATACGGCGTTTCTGACGAACGCATACGCGTTTTGAATCGCAACGGGCTGGGGGGTCATCACCACAATTTGACGGTCGGCAGATAGAAAAAAGTCAAGGGTATTAAATCCGGTGCCGGCCCCCAAGTCCAGGATCACATGGTCGGCCTCGATTCTGGAGATCGCCTGAAGGATTTTTACCTTCTGGGTATATTGGAGATTGGCCAGGGTCAGCACCTCGCTGGCACCGCAGATGATTCGAAGGTTCTTTTGCTCCGTACCCATACAGACCTCGTCCAAGGTCGCGCACTGGCGGCTGATAAAATCATTCAGGGTTCTGCTGGGGGTGCGGATGCCCATGAACGTGTGAAGGTTGGCCCCGCCCAAATCTCCGTCGATGACCACCGTGTCTTGGCCTTCTTCGGCCAACGCCATGGAGATCAAAATGCTGAGAACGCTCTTGCCAATGCCTCCTTTACCGCCACCGACTGCCCATATCTGCGGTGATTGGGTCCGCTCTTTTTCAGTGTGCTGGTTTTGCATCGGTTTTTATCCCTTCGAATTCAGTGTCGCACCAGATGATCCCACAGATTCCAGATCATGTCCTGTTCGTCGTTGGATATGGTACAGAATGCATTCAGGGCGATTGCTGTTTCTTCGGCCATCGGATCAAACGCGATACCGACAATATGGGTCGGACGGGTCATCCGGCCGATCGTTTTCCGCCAGGCCACATTGCCGGTTAGCCCATCAATCACCGTTCGATTCCCTTCAAGAATCGTCAGTGTCGGTTTTTGTTTGAGCAACGCGTCAATATCGGAGCGGGTGGTATCATTTTTCAGGACCACACAAATGCCGCCGGTTGAAAGGTCTCTGGTGGTGCCGTTCACGACCCGCTTATTTCCGGTGTCGTCCGACGTAAATTCGATTCTGATATCCGCAGGCAGGCAGTACCGACAGGACCTGCGCACCGTCTGCCAGGCTCGGCTGCCCTGCGGCGTCCGAATCCGGCTCAGTCGTTCCAGGAGTTCGCGGATTCGCGGATAGCGGTAACAGGTGGCCTTGAGCACCGGCTTTGAAATTTTAACCAGCTCCACGGCGCTGGTGGCCACGACGCTTGCGAGGCAGAGCGACTCCTCTTCCAGGGGAAAGATGTCGCCGAAGATGTCGTTTTCCGCCAGCGTAATGGCCGTGGCGGGCTCAGCACCCTCTATTTGCGGCAGTGTTTCCGTCAATTCGCCTGATACGATGAGGTAAATGTCTGTGGATTCCTGACCGGCGTCGTAAACCGTCTCGTCGGTTGACAGGCGTACGCGGGTCAGGCGAAGCATCAGGGTTACCATCTCCTCATAATTTAGTTGGGAAAAAAGAACCTGTGAGGGCATGTCACCGCCACCCTTGCGCCGGACCATCGAATGGAAATCGTGTCCTTCGCGATGGGAAGGCTTGATGATGCTCCACTCTAAAATTTTGGCCACAATAGACTGGAGCACCATACCGGCGTCCAGGTAGAGAGTGGCCGCTTTGTGGTAAGCCAACAGCGCCGCATCCGCGCGCTTTCTGCCGGCCAACAGGTCGGCAAATTTGCGATACAGAGCCGGATTGTCGGGAAAGACTTCGAGTAGTGGTTCAAACTCCTCTACCGAATGAATATCTATTTGGTCATTAATGATCTGTTCGATGATGCTTTCCTGGTCCGGATTCGCGTGTGGTTCGATTCCATTCATGTTCAGAGCACTCTCCCTTTTTTTAGGGCTGCAATGACAGCATCCAGGCGTTGGTTCAGCAATTCACTTTTTTGGTGTGACAGGCGCATGACTTCTACCAGGGCGGTCATCTGACGGTCGGTCGTTAATATCCATTCGCTCAGATCAGCCAGTCTGCGGGTGAGACGGTCCACCTGGGCCTGAATCGGTTCTCTGGCCTCCTCAGGGGCATCCTGCGGGCGGTCCCGGCGGAATTCGCCGATCATTTTTTCAAGATCATCCTTTTCGGCCTCCGACAGGCCTGCAGTGAACGCATCTATTTTTTGCTGGGACATGGGGATACCTAACATGCTTTCCTATCTGTGGCCATGGCTTTTCAGATGCTCACCGATCATCGAGTCAATCCTTTCAATAGCCCGATCCCTGCTTGGCGGCAGGTCGTGCATCCAGGATGGCTCCGGAGGATTTTTTTGGCCGGCGTCCATCCATATCAGAAAAATGAGCAAAACGACAATGATTGAGGTGACCACGATCAGGGCCGCGATCAATCGCTGCTGAAACCGGCTTCGGCGCGAATCGTCAGCCACGCCGCTAACCAGCGAAGGGGCGCTGTTGGGTTTGATCGACACCTCATCGATGGCGGCCGAATCTCCCTCCGGCAGCGGTTTTTCCGGTTGGCTGGCTGGTTCCGGTGAAGAGACGGTTTCTTCGATCAATGCCATCTGGCGTGATTCTTCACCAGGCGGCTTGGCGGTGGCCGGAGAAAGGGGACGATAGGCATCGATGATGAAACGGTGAGGACCGTCCAGCGAGAAGGCTTTGACATCTGCGGGGTTGAAGGAAAAGACCGCATCGATGCGCGTGGCGTCCGATGTTTGGGAAACCTCGAGGCTGATGATGTCAGCGTGGTATCCACCGGTTTGACGATCAGGCAGGTCGGTGGTGATTCCGGTTAGGCTGACCTGCAGGGTGTCGCGGTGGATGGAGAACGATGGCAGCGGGCTCAACGGCCGGTCAAATTCCAGCACCATGCGCACGTACGCTGCATTGCCGCCAAAACGCAGGTTCTTGATAACCGTTGTTTCTGCCCCCAGGCTGTGGGCGAGCAGCATGGCAAAGAAAACGATCAACAGCGGTGTCGCTTTCAGCGCAACCCCTTTTCTACACGTAGCCATCAAATATGTCGCTGGGTGGTCGGGATCGGACGCTTGTCCGATCAATTATAGGCAATTGATTCGCCGGGTGGACGTTGGTGGGGAAGAAATATTAAAAAAAGGGTCCGATGTCAAGGCCCGTTGTGGATCTTTATCGAGGTGACCGCAAAATGTTGTGGTCGATGGTGCGGGTTCGTCTGGAAACAGGTTCAAGATTGATGCCCTCGTAAAAAGTCCTATTTCCGACGGGTTCGTAAATAAGCCGAGATCAAGGCTTGCGAATCCTTAAGGAATGAGGCGTACTGACGGTACGCCGCAGTGGCGAGGGATAAAGCGTAACGCGGATATCGGCTTTTTTACGAACCCGTCAAGATTCAATCAAAACGGTGCTGCCCGCGCTTGGTATCCTGACGCGTCTGGGGGTGTATCTTACAAGGATGGAGATGCCTTTTCCGGCTGAAAGGCGCATAGTGGCTCCTCAGCCATGTAATTGCCGCTGGCCTCAAATGCCCTGGCCCGGCATCCGCCGCAGACCGCCCGGTACTCGCAGGCACCGCATTTTCCCTCCAGCAGTTTGAAGTTGCGGAGTTTAAGAAATACCGGCGAGTGGTTCCAGACCTCGCCAAAAGTGGTTTGGGTGACGTCTCCACATTTAACATCCGTGTAGCCACACGGCTGCACAACGCCCGTGTGGGAGATGAAACAGAATCCCGTGCCGGCCAGGCAGCCCCGGGTCACGGCATCGAGCCCATGGGTTTGAAAGGAGATTGTCTTTCCATCCGCTTTTGCCCGCTGACGCAATATCCGGTAGTAGTGGGGTGCACAGGTGGCCTTGAGTTGCAGCGGTGTTTTTTCACGTTGGTCGTAGAACCAGTTCAGCGTGGCTTCATATTCTTTGGCGTCGATGGCCTGGTCCACGATATATTTTCCCCGGCCAGTGGGGACCAGTAAAAAAATATGGTGGGCCACAGCGCCCAGCCGTTCGGCCAGTTCAAGAATCCTGGGGATTTGATCCAGATTGCTTTTGGTGATGGTGGTGTTGATCTGGAACTCGATTCCCGCGGATTTCACATATTCGATGCCGCGGATGGCGGCATCGAACGCACCCTCAACACCACGAAATTTGTCGTGGAACGCCTTGGTGGCCCCGTCGATGCTGGCACTGATCCGCCGAATGCCGGAAGCTGCCATTTTCTCGGCCACCTGGGGCGTGATCAGGGTTCCGTTGGGGGCCATTACCATCCTCAACCCCAGGCTGTCGCCATGCTTGGCAATGTCGAAGATGTCATCCCTAAGCAGAGGCTCCCCGCCGGTGAGGATGATGATGGGTTTTCCCACCTCGGCGATCTCACCCAGCAGTTTGAATCCCTGGTCGGTATCCAGTTCTCCTTTGTAGGGACCGTTGGTGGCTGCGGCCCGGCAGTGAACACAGGAGAGGTTGCAGTTTCGGGTCGTCTCCCAGGCCACCAGGCGCAGTGTGTTGCCTTTGCCGTGACCGTGGGGCGCCTTTTCATTTTCAGTATGGGGATGAGGGTTCATGGATCTAATCTATCCTCTGGTAAGCGTTCAGGGGTTCAGTGTTCTCAAAAAAATTGTAACGACGATGGCTAAAGCCTCTCCAAATTACAGTTGATACTTTCCAGCCGGCAGGCCGACGGGTTGAAAGCAGGGCAGGCGTCTGAACGGTGAACCTTGAATGTTTGAACGGTTATTTTAATTGTTTGCCGTCATCCGTTGATCAGGGCGGCGGCATCCAATGCAAAATAGGTCAGGATCATGTCAGCTCCGGCCCGTTTGATGGCGGTAAGGGTTTCCATCATCACCTTCTGGCCGTCTAACCAGCCCATTTTTTCAGCAGCCTTGATCATTGAATATTCGCCACTGACATTGTATGCCGCAATGGGCAAGTCCACTTCGTCCCGGATCCGACAAATGATATCCAGGTAAGCCAGCGCCGGTTTCACCATAATGATATCGGCTCCCTCCTCCACATCCATGGTGGCTTCGCGGATAGCCTCTCTGGCATTGGCCGGGTCCATTTGGTAGGTGCGACGGTCCCCGAACTGGGGGGTGCTGTGGGCAGCCTGCCGAAACGGTCCGTAATACGACGAACAGTACTTGGCGGCGTAGGACATGATGGGAATTTGGGAATAGTCGTTTTCGTCTAGCATGTTGCGGATTTCGGCGACCCGGCCGTCCATCATATCGGACGGGGCCACCATGTCGGCACCGGCCTTGGCATGGGACAGGGCCGTCTTGGCCAGAAGATCCAGCGAGGCGTCATTGTCCACGGTATGGCCGTCCACAAAACCACAGTGGCCGTGGTCGGTATACTGGCACAGGCACACATCGGTGATCACCGCCAGTTCCGGGACCTTGTTCTTGACTGCACGGATGGCCCGCTGGACGATGCCCTCCTTGGCGTAAGCCTGGGTGCCCAAGGGGTCTTTTTTCGGCGGGATGCCGAAAAGAATAACGGCCGGAACCCCCAGGTCGAATGCCTGTCTGGCTACCTTGATCAGATTGTCGATAGACAAGTGGTATTGGCCGGGCATGGCATCGATAGGGTCTTTGACCCCTTTTCCGTCGACGGCAAACATTGGCAGGATGAAATCGTTGACGGAAAGGGCCGTCTCGCGAACCATTTTGCGAAACGCTTCACTCTGGCGCATCCTTCTGGGGCGATAATCGGGAAACAGCATGTCAACTCCTGGTAATGGTCGTGAAACAGCCAATCATATGGTTTGGGAAATCTCCTCATCGGTGAGATAGCAGGCCGGGTCCGGCGCCCACACATCATCAAAGATCGCCTCGGCGCGCACGCGGAAGTTACCGCCGCAGACATCCAGCCACTTGCAGGTGGAACAGCGGCCCTTTACGTGGATCTTTTTTTCCTTGAGCTTCAACAACAGGTCGTCTTCCGGCTGGGTCCAGATCTGGGAAAAAGGACGCTGACGGACGTTGCCGAAGCTATGGTGGCGCCAGAACTGGTCGGCATACACCTCGCCGTCCCAGCTGACGCAGCCGATGCCACGGCCCGAGTTGTTGCCCTCGTTCATCTTCAGCAGTTCAAGAACCTCGGCAGCCCGTTCGGGATCTTCCTTGAGCAGTCGCAGGTAGAGGTAGGGCCCGTCGGCGTGGTTGTCCACCGTGAGCACCTCCTTGGCGATGCCTTTGGCGTGAAGGGCCTTGGTCCGGTCGATAATCAGGTCGACTGCCTTGCGGGTGCCTTCCAGGCTGAGGTCTTCCTCCACCATCTTGGATCCCCGGCCGGCGTAGACCAAGTGGTAGAAGCAGACCCGGGGGATGTCCATCTCCTCCAGCAGATCGAAGATGGCCGGGATGTCACCCACGTTGAACTTGTTGACGGTGAACCGCAGTCCCACTTTGATGCCCGCGTCCTGGCAGTTGCGGATACCTTCCAGGGCCTTGTCATAGGCACCGGGTACGCCTCTGAATTTGTCGTTGATCCCCTGCATGCCGTCCAGGCTGATGCCCACGTAGGAAAGACCGATGGATTTGAGTGTTTTGGCCAGACTGGCAGTGATCAAGGTACCGTTGGTGGAGATCACCGCTCGCATGCCCTTTTCGACGGCATAAGCGGCCAGTTCAGGAAGGTCCTTTCTGACCAGGGGCTCACCGCCTGAGAACAGCATAACCGGGGCGCCGAACTGGGCCAGATCATCGATCAGCGTTTTCCCTTCGTCTGTGGAGAGCTCGTTGGCTACGGATTCTTCCGTGGCCTGGGCATAACAGTGAACACACTTGAGATTACATTTCCGGGTCACATTCCATACGACCACCGGCCGTTTATCCTTGGAAAACTGAAGCAGGTGGGAGGGCAGGGTGGATGAATGGCGGCCATATCGCAGGGCATCGGAGGGCTCAACGGTTCCGCAGTACAGTTTGGATATTCCGATCATGTGGCGTCAGCCTTTCAGCAGATTGTCGGGTTTCGGGGAGAGTTGTAGGAGATCGTCGCCGGTTTCTCTAAGAAGGCCAGCAATGTAGCTGTCCGGTTTTTCCAGTGCGTCTCGGGTGATAAAAAAGCGAGTCCGTCCTGTTTTTTCACGAACCAGCTTCAGACCATGTTCGAAATCAGCGGTCAACCTGCGGTAATAGTCTTCCGGCTTGCCTCGTTCGCTGAAGCATTGCCCGATGATGTGGTCGATGGCCTCTTCTTCCAGAACAATGTTAATACCATGATTTTTTATAAAGTAAAGCTCTATGGTTTTGGTCTCTTCGTAGTAGGTTTTTATCTTTTTGAGCACTTTTTCGATGTCGGTCACCAGCCTGCAGTAAGCATTGGCGGCCAGCTCAATGCGTGACTCCGTCAGTTGGATACCGTATTTTTCGCCGAAGGTTTTCCGGTTTGTCGTCATATATTCTACAATGCGTTGACACTCTTCTTCGGCCAGTTGGTTAAACGCCTGATTGAATGCTTCGCCTTCAGGCCGTTCAAGCAGTTCCTCGAGGCTCTCGTGCGGTCGATCAATCACCTGGCGGGTGGCGGCGAACCGGGTGATGGTGGTGGAGGGCAGGGTTTTTTCAAAAGGCAACAGGGCACTCTCCACGGCGCTAACCAGTCCGCGTGCACCGGTGTTCTCATCATAGGCCCGCCTGGCCAACTCCGCCAATGCGTCGGCCTGAAACTTGATATCGATGCCGTAGGCGGCAAAATCCAGCTTTTTACCCAGCATGATGGGGTTGTTGGGGTTTTCAAGGATGTCGCGCAGATCCAACTCCGTCAGTCGTTCGAATATCGTTCGTACAGGGAGCCGACCGACAAACTCGGATTCAAACCCGTACGCGACGAGATCCTCCGATTTTAGCTTGGAGAGGATGTCCCCATCCTGGGACGGGTCGGAAATGGAAGCCCCGAAACCGATTTTCTGGTCGGCGATGCGCCGGGAAATAATTTTATCGATGCCGGAAAAAGCGCCGCTCATGATAAACAGGATGTGTTTGGTGTTGATGCTGCTTTTTTCTTTTTTGCCGGTTTTTCTGAACCGGTCGATCTCCTGCAGCATGGATACCGGATCGTGGGGAACTTTCAGATCCACGTCGGTCTCCTCCATGGGTTTGAGTAGCGCCCGCTGTACACCGGTGCGGGAAACGTCGGCGCCGATCAGATTGTGGCTGGAGGCGATTTTGTCGATTTCATCGATATAGATGATTCCATGCTGGGCCAGCTGGATATCCCCGTCGGCCTCTTTGACCAGGTCTCGAACCAGATCCTCGACGTCACCGCCCACATATCCCGTCTCGCTGAATTTGGTGGCGTCTCCTTTGACAAACGGTACACCGATTCTCTTGGCGATGAGCCGCACCATGTAGGTTTTGCCCACACCGGTGGGGCCGAGCATCAGCACGTTGTTCTTGATGATGCCGACCATGTCGACAAAGTCGCCAGGGGCACTTTGAAGATGCTTGATCCGGTTGAAGTGCGTGCAAATTTTGGTGGCCAACGTGTCTTTGGCTGCCGTCTGCTTGACAATGTATTGGTCCAGATAGGAAACCAAATCCTTTGGCTTGAGATCGAAATTAATCGTGTTGCGGTTTTTCGGCGGCGGCTCGCCTTCATCGCTGCTGGCTGCCTGGGGCATGACAATGGGCGTTGCCAGTTTTACGCTGCCGCCGAATTTTTTGGCCAGGAAATCACCCAGCTCTTTCTCAAGTTCCTTGGGGTCGGGAATTTTTTCGTTGTATTCGCTCATGATCAACTCGTAATCGGTTTAAGTCCTTGCAGCTTGTCAAGCAGTTCAAGATCAAGGCCTGCCGTCTCCTGTCTAAAAGAGAACGGCTTGAAAGTTGCCGGGAAAGGTAAAGCCGACCTTCATCAAATAGCTGGCGCTTAACGAAGCCGCCCCTCGTTATGGGTGAGTATAAGCACCTGCCCGATAAATTCAAGGTTATCCGAGGTGAAAGGATGCACGGCAAAACCGTGGATGGAAAGCGCGTTGTCCAACGAAAAATTAGGCTTTAGAATCCTGATCGACAGCCGATAATACTATTTGGTTGGTCAGCCAGCCGGGGCCGGGCCAAAGCGCTGTTTAAACGCGATAATGAAAATAAATGTTGACACAGGATGCATGTAGATTAGCTTTAACGACTGGATCATACACCGTAAGCAGACATCGCTGGTCGAAAAGGATATATGGACAATTTCAATCGAATTCAATTTGAGGCGCCTGATCTGACTGCGTTATCCAGCTGCAACACCGTTGTCGATCTTCATTTCCATTCCCGCTTTTCAGACGGTGCCGATACCGTGGACGACATTGCCCAACGGGCCCGGCAGTTGGGGATCGGTATTGCCATTACCGACCACAACACCATTGACGGGGCCGTTGAACTTGACGGTTATGACGACGTGTTCAGCATACCCGGCATCGAAGTCACCTCCCTGGAGGGGACCCATGTGCTGGTTTATTTTTACCGTATCGATGACCTCAAAGATTTTTATGCCGCCGATGTCAAGCCTCATATGGGGCCAACGGTCATGTCATCGATCGACCTGGATGTGGAATCCATCGTTCGGCGTGCCAGGAAATACAACAGTGTCGTCATCTTCCCGCATCCATACTCAGCCGCCTTCACCGGCATCTGCAACCACAGTTTTTCGGAAGCGCAGCTGGATCGCCTGCTCCGGATGGCCGATGGTGTGGAAGTGATCAATTCACAGAATTTGAAACGCTGGAATCTGAAAAGCGCCCTGCTGGGATTTAACCTGAACCGTGCCATTACCGGCGGCAGCGACGGTCACAGCCTCCAGGAAATGGGTCGTGTGGTCACCTATGCCGCGTGTTCCCGCAATCGAAAAGCCTTTTTGGATGCCGTGAACCGCAAAGAGGCCAAGGTGATGGGGACCGAGTCGAAACTGTTGAAAAAAAT
>JAQYWF010000104.1 GCA_030145105.1 Desulfosarcina sp. | reverse complement strand
TTGCAAAGCTTTTGAAACTGAAGGTGGTAGAGGGTGCGCTTTTTGGTGGTCGCTTTGAAGATGACGTCTCCGCCGCGTCCCCCGTCACCCCCGTCAGGCCCGCCTTTAGGGATGTACTTTTCCCGCCGCAAGCTGACGCATCCGGCTCCGCCCTTGCCCGACTGGACGGTAATGCGTGCCTCGTCTATGAATTTCACGCTGCATAGACGCTGACCTGTTTACGGTCTCGGCCTTTTCTTTCATAGGTGACGACGCCGTCGATCAGGGCAAAAAGGGTATAGTCTTTGCCAATGCCGACATTGACGCCGGGATGGATTCTGGTGCCGACCTGTCGAACCAGTATGTTGCCGGCAAGTACCTCCTGGCCGCCATAGCGCTTGATCCCCCGGCGCTGGGAATTGCTGTCTCGACCGTTTTTTGAACTGCCGGCTGCTTTTTTGTGTGCCATGGATTCCTCCTCAATAACAAAAGGGCACCGAACGGACGTACAACTGATTCGGCAACCCTTGCAGGTGTTTCGGAAAAGCGTTTACGTCTCGATACGATCGATACGAACGGCGGTGAACGGCTGGCGATGACCTTGCTTACGGCGATAACGCTTTCTGCGTTTGTATTTGAAAACAAGGATTTTCTTGCTCTTGCCCTGGGCCACAATCTGGCCATGGACCGTTACCCCATCTACATCGGGTTGGCCGATCTTGACATTTTCGCCATCGGAAAATATAAGGACATTGTCGAAAGCGATCGGTGATCCGACGTCACCGGTGAGCTTCTCAAACCTGAGGACATCTCCTTCCGCAACTTTATATTGTTTACCGCCTGTGGCAACCACTGCATACATGTTTCTGTCCTCCTATGAAAACAAATCGCTTAGTCCTGAATTCAAAAAATAAGAAATATTAAACTTTCCGACACCGTTGTCAAGAAAAAACTGATCGACCATGGGAATGGGAAAAGTCGTGGACAAGAACCGGCCATTCCCTGTAGTTAATGGTTAGCCCTAATGGCATTTCCAAAGAATCAATTGGCGCCCATATCGCTGCCGTTGTGGAGTCCTGCATGCTTCCCAGCCGAAAAGGAAGAGCCTTGTGAGCAGCTATTATAGAGACATCACCATTGTGGAGAACGGACAGGAGAGATCCGAATCCATGGTTTTCATCGGAGAAGAGCCCCTCTCCATCCGGGTTCAGGGGTCGGCTTATGCCGTTGTCATGCGCACGCCGGGCGAAGAAAAGGCCCACGTGGCCGGTTTTTGCCTCGGAGAGGGCATCGTGGACAACCCCGAGGACATTACCAACATTGCCTTCTGCGATGGTGAAGACACCAATGTGGTCACCGTCACCCTTACCGCCGCGCGGCGAACACAAATTGCCGATCATCTGGATCGACGAACCTATATCAGCCAGACCTCATGCGGCATCTGCGGGAAATCCGTAATCGCCGACCTGGTCCAGGCACTTTCGCCGCTGATTGACGGGGAGCCGCTGGACGGGAATGGCGCCTTGGACCGACTGCTCCGTCTGGGCGACTATCAGCCACTGCGGGACAAAACCCGCGCCGCCCATGGTGCCGCCATCTATGACCATGCGTTCAATCAGTTGTCCGTTGCCGAAGACGTGGGCCGTCACAATGCACTGGACAAGGCCATCGGGTGTCTATTCGTCGACGGAAGACTGCCGCAGGCACGGTTGCTGACCCTCTCGTCACGCATCAGCTACGAACTGGTCCAAAAAGCTGCACGGGCACGGATTCCTGTCATCCTGGCCATTTCCCGGCCCACTGCCCTGGCCGTTGAACTGGCCACGGCCCTGAACATCACCCTGGCGTCACTGGGTAAGGGGGATAGCCTCATGGTCTACTGCAACCCTCAGCGCCTCGTCTGGCCGGCCGAATAAGCCGGAGGCAACGAATCGTCAGCACCAAATCTAACAATATAAAATATTTGGCTATTATGATTTGTTGGTCATTTGGTTTTTTACTATTGTGGGATTGCGATTTTTCTTTTGATTCCTGACAAAAAACACGAATTCAGGATTAAGCGTCTATTACGAAGATGAAATCAGACCTGCTTGCACGACTCAACCGCCCCCTGACCATTGGACGGACCACGATCGATAGCCGGCTGGTCCTGGCGCCCATGACCCTGCTGGGCCACATCGCCTTTCGGGAACTGCTGGCCGGTTTCGGCGGGTTTGGCCTGCTCTTCGGAGAGATGTGCAGCGCCAAACGAATTCCCAAGGAGATCCGTGCCGGCTCCGCCTATTTCAGCTGGCGGGAGGCCGAACGGCAACATTTGGTCATGCAAATTTTCGGCGCCGACCCAACGGCCATGGCGACGGCGGCCCGGATCATCCAGGAGAAGGGCCTGTACGGGGTGGACCTGAACTTCGGTTGCTCGGTGGCGACCATCTGCAAACAATGCTGCGGGGCGGCCCTGCTGAAGACACCGGACCAGGCCGTGCGCATCGTTGAGGCGGTGCGCCGGGCCATAACCATTCCGCTGTTCGTCAAGTTTCGCACGGGGTGGACCGACGACCCGGCCATTCCGGTGGATCTGGCCCGGCGATTCGCCTCGGCCGGCGCCGACGCCCTGACCTTTCACCCCCGCGTGGCCCCGGATCGGCGCTCACGCCCACCCCGCTGGGACTATATCAAAAGGGTCAAGGACGCCGTACCCATTCCGGTGTTTGGCAATGGCGACGTGTTCGATGAAACGGATTGCCAACGGATGCTGGAAACCACCGGTTGCGACGGTGTGGCTATCGGCAGAATGGCCATCGCCCGCCCCTGGCTGATGGCCCAGATGACCGGCTTGCTTTCACCCGACGCCGGCATCTACCGGCGCACGGCCTTTGTCATGTTGGACCTGATGGCGCGGCATTTCGACGACCGGCGGGCGCTGCGGCGATACAAGAAATTTTCCCTCTATTACAGTGCCAATTTCAAATTCGCCCACAGCTTTTATAGACGGATCGGCAATGCCTTGGATCTGGAAGCCGTGAAAGATGCGTTGGAGGCCTTTTTCAATGGGAATCCGGAGACGATGAGACGGCCGAACATGAATTTTTTCCTGTAGCCGAAACTTCATTGAGCGGCATAGCTGGCAGAAACCACCACATGGTGCCCAATAAAAAAAACCCGGGTGCCGGCGAAAGGAAGCCATAGTTGAACCCGATTATGGATGTCGTGATTATCGGTGGCGGCGCGTCGGGACTGATGTGCGCCAAGGAAGCCGGAAAACGCGGCCGCCAAGTAGTGGTTCTGGACCACGGTAAAACACCGGGGCGAAAAATTTTAATCTCCGGCGGCGGACGCTGCAATTTTACCAACCTCAACATTGAAGCCGCTCGTTACATCTCCCATAATGCCCACTTCTGCAAATCGGCGCTTAGCCGCTACACCCAATGGGATTTTATCGAATTGGTCAACAAGCACGGCATCGCCTATGGCCAGCGGTCCCATGGACAGCTTTTCTGTATTGAAAGCGCCCGCCAGATCCTGGACATGCTGCGGTCCGAGTGCAAAATGGCAGGGGTTGCCTTCAGCCTCGACACCAAAATAGGAACCATAGACAGACGCCCCGATCACTCTTTTGCGGTGCACACCAGCCGGGGGAATTACACCTGCCAGTCCCTGGTGATCGCCACGGGAGGGTTATGCATGACGGGGGCAGGGGCCAGCCCGCTGGGCTATGAAATCGCCCGGCAGTTCAACATACCGGTCCGGCCGCCGCGTGCTGGCCTGGTTCCCTTCACGCTCCAGCCGGCGGATAAAAAAATCCTTACCGGTTTATCCGGCATCGCCGTGGATGCCATCGTCAGCTGCCGGAAGCATCGGTTCCGCGACAACATTCTGTTCACCCACCGGGGACTCAGTGGTCCGGCCATCCTGCAGCTCTCATCCTACTGGCAGCCCGGCGAGACCATCGCCATTGACCTGCTGCCGGAAATAGACCTGGTGGCGGTGTTGAAAGAACAGCAACGGCTGCACCCGCAGCGCCAAGTCAAAACGCTTCTGGCGGCGCGCCTGCCCAAACGACTGGTGGCGGCACGCATCACGCCGGCCATTGCGGAACGTCCGCTTCAGCACCTTTCCCATTTACAATTCAAAGAAATCGCCGCCCAGCTGCAGCAATGGACCCTGAAGCCCGGTGGAACCGAAGGATACCGGACCGCAGAGGTCACCGTGGGCGGTGTGGACTGTGATGCCATCTCTTCGAAAACCATGCAGGCACGTCGGGTACCGGGCCTCTATTTTACCGGTGAAGTGATGGATGTCACCGGCTGGCTGGGAGGATACAACCTGCAATGGGCCTGGTCATCGGGATGGTGCGCCGGCCAGGTGGTGTAGCACCGGAAACGCTGGCCGATAAATCAATGGCCCGGGTGAACCATTGCCGCACTGGTAACGGCGCTTCACCCATCGGTTTCAATCATCGGCGTCGATGAGCCCATAAACATTCTTTGACGGTGGGGTGCCCCGACGCTCAGTGGAGACCACGCACTGGCTGAAATGGGGTTGGGCCCGCCGATTCAGGGCCACGAGGATCCGGGCCACGGTTTCGCTGATGGTTCCGGCCTCTGCCTGACGGGTGAGTTCTTCCAAAGCGGTGCGATTATCGTAGGAGACCGGGCGGTAAGGCCGCGGTGAGATCAGGGCGTCATATACATCGCTGACCATAATGATGTCGATCATCTGGTTGTCGATCGAGATGCCCAGCGGGTATCCGCTTCCGTCCCTGCGTTCATGGTGGTCCCTGGCCACCTCGGCGGCGAGGATCCCAGGATCCCGGAAGTAGCGGCTCAGCAACACGTAACCGGCCAGCGCGTGGTGCCGGAGGTGCGCATGCTGGGCCTCGGTGAGCGGCGTTTCCTTGGTCAGAATCTCCAGCGGGACACACAACTTGCCGATATCGTGGGTGGGGCCGGCCATGACCTCCTGGAGCAGGGCGTCCCTGTCGTCGATCAGTTCCCGCGCAATGAGAATGGAGAGGGCGAAGACGAGCAGGGTGTGACGATACGTATAAAAATCCCACTCACGAAAGTGATAAAGGGATTCAAGTACCGGTTCAGGCAGGACGACATCCCCGGCAATCTCGAGCAGCGTTTCCTGTCGATGGGCCTCCTGGAAAATCAAATCATAGGGGGGGACGGCAAAAAAGCTCAGCAGGTCGGACCTGACCTGCCGGTAGTCCAGCAAACGGCAGGTTGCCATGGCACCTGCCTGCCTGCTGGCGGACGCTTCCATGACCTGGCGGGTAAGGCGGGTTCCCGCTTTCAGCAAAAGGGTGCCATCACGATCGGTTACCGCGTGGGTGAGTCGGCGGTCGGGCATGGGTTGCTCCCTTTTCAGTTTTTTACCCGTGTCATGTATTGGCCGGTCTCCGTGTTCACGCGCACAACCTCTCCGGCGGTCATGTATTCGGGTACCAGCACAGAAACCCCGTTGGACAGCGTGGCGGGCTTGTTGCGGTTGGTGGCTGTGGCACCTTTCATCACCGGAGCGGTATCCACGATTTCCAGATCGATGGTCTGGGGCAGTTCGATGCACAGGGGGTAACCGTCCCTGAGCAGCGCCGTGATGCCTTCCAGGCCGTCGATCAGCCATTGGGTCTGCCCTTCGAGGGTTTCCTCGGACAGGGTGTGCTGTTCGTAGTTTTCACTGTCCATGAAGGTGAACAGGTTCTGGTCCCGGTAGAGAAAGCTCACCTGGCGTTTGTCCACCGCCATCTCCTCCAGGGTATCATTGCCCTTGTAGGTCTGGTCAAGTTTCTGCCCGGTGATCAGCGAGGCGTATCGAACCTTGTAAAGGGTGTTGGCCCCGCGTGCCGATGGTGTGTGGACATCAATCTGTTTAATCTGGTAAGGGTGGTCGTCAATATTGATGATATGACCTTTCTGAAGGTTGCTGGCTTTTGGCACTGAGGTTCTCCTTTATGTTAGCGCATATATACTGCTTATCCGGGTTCAGGGCAATACAGTTGACGTTTAAATGACCAGACACCATGTTGGAACCGGCGCGTAAGGGTTTACCTGAAATAGTGAAAGTATTCGGACGCCAATCAAAAAAACCGGTTGAGGAAAACATTGAACGATCACCCCACTTTAGAAAAACTGCGGCAGGCCGCTTTGACCCCCGAACAACACGCGCGACTTTTTGGAATGATCGCCACCACGTTTAAAATAGCCATCGATGCACGATCACCGAAAAATCGACCACCGGGAAAAGCGGGGCTCAGAGCCGAAAAAGGCTACTACCGGTTGCTGTACCTGGAGGGACGCCTTCACGAAAGAGTCAACACCCATCAAAATACGGATCCTGATTTCCCTGCCTACGATTGTGACCCCATGATCGACATCATGCGACAACTGACGGATATTCCCGAACTTCGCTCGGAAATCCTGGCGGGGGTCGAAACCGCGCTGGATGAAATTACGGACCCGACGTAGACCTTTACATCCCGGAAATCGGGTCACGTGAACCGCGATAGCGAGCACATTCCTCGCCGCTTGCGGCGGGGTTAGCGAGCGAACTGGAAATCGATTTTTATCCTTACGGTGAACCTTCCCTGCGACTTTCCGTGGGGAGGGTTCCATTTTTCGCCGATCCATCCAGCGCCTGACCACCGAATCGCCATAGCCCCAATTTTGAACCATCCACAACGATTTTCAAAATGGTTGTCTCCCCGTATATCGCAACTTGGATGGTTAAATGGTTTTTTTGGGTTTACAAGTGGTGCGGACCGGGCTTATACTTTTTTTATATCATCTGTTAGGATTGGCAGTTGTATCTCATATCGATCCGTTTCCGCCGCTCCCCATACAAGCCGTACCCACCGCTTCGATTGCACGTTTGACGAAATGCGTTTTCGTTGGTTACGATGCTAATGTCACAAACCGATGCTGAGACCCGCCGCCGTTGGTCGCCGGAACTGTAAGATTAAGCCTGCTATTGTTCAGGAGCAGGAATGATAAATAAAGGACCCATGAAATTGCCCATACATGGCCTTCAGGCGGAACGGTCCGTCCGAAGGCCGACCATTCAAGTTCAAAAACCATCGATTCCGGCAGCAAAACCCGTTGCTGCCTGAAAGCAAGGAGGCAAAAATATGGTCATCATCAACGCCCTTCGCTTTCCTCAAGAGAGCGCCAATGAAGTGGGCAAGCGTTTCCTGGAGATCGCTCCGCCAC
The DNA here is from genome assembly GCA_030145105.1 of Desulfosarcina sp. Classification (GTDB taxonomy): domain Bacteria; phylum Desulfobacterota; class Desulfobacteria; order Desulfobacterales; family Desulfosarcinaceae; genus Desulfosarcina. The sequence goes on along the minus strand of JAQYWF010000104.1, from coordinate 6,702 downwards.
CTGATTTCATGAGCATGAAAGGGCCTTATATCAAGGGAACAAAGCAGGGAATCCGAGCCGTCGAGATATTTGACCTGGACGAAACAAAGCTGGCCCTGGGCCTCGATTATGTCACCCAGCGCTGTGTCAACTATTTCGGTATTCCTGGCCTGACCTATGAGGCAAATGTCTATTTCGAGGCACAGGAGTCCTTGAAGCTTATCGGCCTGGCTTAATCCCGCTGCACGAAAGTCCGGCAGTTTTCGGAAAACCCATTCCGGATGCTGCCGGATCAGCCGTCTGGTTCAGACCGCCGGCTCATCGATTTTACAGAACATCTTCACATCCGGGCTCTGTTCCTGCCTGAGCCGGTATTCAGGGCGGCTCGCCTGGACGAACCCCAGTTGACTGTACAATGCTACCAGGCGGGGGTTGTTGGTCAGGGAGATGAAGCGGTTATAACCCTGAGATTTCATCAGCGCCATGAAGGATTCTACCGTATGCACACCCACCCGCTGGTTGCGAAAGCGGGTGGATATGGCCAAAGCCCCCATTTCCACGGTCTGCGTATCGATTATTTTCTGCTCTACACAACCCACCACGATGCCGTCGATGGCAGTGACATAAAACCGGTGCCGGTTTTTTTTTAGGTAGGCCTTGGTTCGCGGTTTCAAGAACCCCGAACGCTTGTACATCTCTAAAATACGGTGAACGATAGCCACCTCTTCGTCGGTTTGCACCTGACGGAAATCCTCCTGGAAGTTGTTGGCGATGAGCGTGCCCGCCCCTTCCACGGTGAAAAGCTCGTGCTTGATTGCGTTTTTGCCCGCCGCCAGGATGTGCACGCGATCACACTGCCCGGCCTCGATCTTGCGGCAGATGCACGCCATGGCGCCCCTGAAGTTGACGTTGGCGATCGGGTCGCCGACATCCGCCAGCGATTCACGGACACGGCCGGTGGTGATGGCGTTGATTTTGTTCGCCTGGCGGTCGATGAGATAACGCCGCTCCAGGAAAAGAACCTTGAACACGGATGCTTGATGGTTGAGAACCGCATCGTAAAAATCGATCTCCGGGGGAACCCGGATCATGCCGGTAGCCGGCAGCCGCTGCGCCAACCGGGTAGTCAGCTTCTGGTTGGCAAAGCGGTTGGGCATGTTGTGGAGCAAGACGGTCAGGGCGCCGTGGCGAACCAGGAATTTGATGTCGGTGATGATATCCTGGAAATGATCGCGCAGAATACCCTCGCGGCAGGCAATGAAGACCTCTCTGCCGGCAAGGGCCCGCGCGTATTCTTTGAGGTAAAGTTTGGGCATGGCGGATACAACCGGTGATTTCAGGTTTTATAAAGTGCGCATTGTTCTATGAATCGTACCCAAGGCCGCTGGTGAATAGGCCTGATCCGTGTCCGTCGAGAAATGGTGGTTTTTGGTTCAGGCCAAGGCCGCAACAATGGTGAAACCGCAGGCGTAGCAGCGCTACGTCGAGGATTTCACCAGAGTGAGAACGCCGGCCTGGGCCGAAAGATGCCATTTGTGGATGGACACGCCTTAGAAGTCGTGAATACCCGTATAGCTCTGCGGCGTAATCGCCAGCAGTTCCTTCTTGACACGCTCGGCGACATCCAGGGTGTCGATGAACGCGACGATGGCGGCCTGGTCGATCGCCGCGTGGGTGCGGGTAAGTGCCAGCAGGGTTTCGTATGGTTTGGGGTAACCTTCGCGCCTCAGCACGGTCTGAATGCCTTCGGCAACCACGGCCCAGTTGTTGTCGAGATCTTTTTTCAGCGCGTCTTCGTTGAGGATCAGCTTGTCCAGACCCCGCTTGAGCGATTTGAGGGCGATGAGGGTGTGGCCCAGCGGCACCCCGATGTTGCGGGTCACCGTGGAGTCGGTCAGGTCCCGCTGAAGCCGGGAGATGGGCAGCTTGGCCGAGAGGTGTTCCAACAAGGCGTTGGCTATCCCCAAGTTGCCTTCGGCATTCTCGAAATCGATGGGGTTGACCTTGTGGGGCATGGCCGAGGAGCCGATCTCACCCTTTTTAATGGTCTGTTTGAAATAGTCCATGGAAATGTAGACCCACAGGTCCCGGCACAGGTCCAGCAAAATGGTGTTGATCCGCTTCACGCCGTCAAAAAACGCGGCCATGTGGTCGTAGTGTTCGATCTGGGTGGTTACCCGGGAGCGCTGCAGCCCCAGCCCTTTGTTGACCAGCCGGTCGCCGAAGGCGATCCAGTCGATGTGCGGATAGGCTGCGTGGTGGGCATTGAAATTCCCCGTAGCACCGCCGAATTTGGCAGCGAAAGGCACGGTCTCCAGCAGCTTCATCTGTTGGGTCAGCCGATCCACGAACACGTAGATCTCCTTGCCCAGCCGGGTCGGTGAAGCGGGCTGGCCGTGGGTCCGGGACAGCATGGGAACTGGCTTCCATTGTCGGGCCTTGGCCGTCAGGTCGGCCACCGTCGCTTCCAACACCGGCAGCATCACGGCCTGCCAGGCCTCCTTCAGAGAAAGGGGCACGGCCGTATTGTTGATGTCCTGAGAAGTGAGGCCGAAGTGGATGAATTCTTTGTAGGCGGACAGGTCCAGCCGGTCGAAGGTGGCTTTGACGAAATACTCCACCGCCTTGACATCGTGGTTGGTGGTTTTTTCGATCTCCTTGATCGCGGCCGCGTCTTCCATGGTGAAAGCTTGACAGGATTCTCGCAGACGGTCGAACACTGCCGGTTCGATGTCCGCCAGCTGGGGCAGCGGCAGCCTACACAGGGCGATGAAGTATTCGATTTCCACACGGACCCGGTAGCGGATCAAGGCGCCTTCGCTGAAATAGTCGGACAGGGCGGCGGTGGCCCTCCGGTAGCGGCCGTCCACCGGGGAAATGGCGGTGAGGGGAGTAAGTGTCATCGGGCCTCCTCAATTATATGTGGCATGATAGGCGGAAAAAAACGCTTTTGATTCATCGGTGGTCGAACTTCTTCTGATCCAGGCCGCTTATAGAAAAATGGTCCGGCAATGTCAATCTGAGCATGCGAACCGCAGCATGCCCAATGCCCAATCTCGAATGTCCAAGGATTGAATCGCTGCGCGATGGCAATACAATAGGAAGACAGGTTCTCTTCTTTCGATAATCTGCGGTTCGTTGTTCGACATTGGATATTCGATTTTTTCTGTTTCGTTGCATTCGGCGTTTGCCGTTCAACCAATCACTGTACCCCTGCCAGCAGTGCCTGCAACATCGTCTGCCGCTGGCTGGTGTCCTGGTTTCTCACCGCCATGGCCATGGCTTTGCGGGTGCCCACCAACACCGCCAGCCGTCGGGCACGCGTCAGGCCGGTGTACAGGAGGTTTCTGAAGAGCATCTTGAAATGCTGGGTGAGCACCGGAATGATGACCACTTCAAATTCGCTGCCCTGGGATTTGTGGATCGTAATGGCGTAGGCCAGGTCCAGTTCAACGATGTCGTCCCGTTGATAATCCACCGTCCGGTTGTCCGGAAAAAAGGAGACCGTGCAGGTCAGTGCCTGGTTGTCGATCCGAATGATTTCGCCGATGTCGCCGTTGTAGACACCCAGGTCATAGTTGTTTCTGCGATGGATGACCCGGTCTCCGGTTCTGAAAAACCGTTCCCCGACTTTCAGCTGGTGTTTGCCGGCTGACGGGGGATTGGCCGCTTCCTGAATCATCGCATTCAGGCTCATCGTGCCGAGACTGCCGCGTGTCATGGGGGAGAGCACCTGGATTTCACAATTCCGGCCGCAATACTTGGGGATCCATTCCAGGTATAATTTTTTGACGACGTCAGACGCCGACAGCCCATAGTGAAGTGAAGACCAGGGGTGGATTTTTTTCAGGACGGAAACCAGTTCTTCGACTCGATTGCCGGCCTGAGCCACCTGATCCAGATTGATGTGTTCGAATTTCCTAGGAATGGTCAGTTCTTTCTCGTACGGGACGACCGGTTCGCCGATTCGAAACTCATAAAGATTCTCTTCTGCTCCCGCCGCCGTGGCGGACAGACGCGCATCACAATACCGTTTCACCCTGGATACAAAACGCAGCTGCTCTCCGGTGGCTTCGTCCGAATCCATGAAAAAGCAATCGGCACCGTTGGTCCATATCTCCGGTCTTTTAAACGGCGAATCGATGTATGGTATGTCACCGTGATTGATTTCATGGGCGTAGTTGATGATCAGGGACTGTTCCGCCTGCCTGAAAATCCGGGTCAATCGGAAGCAAGGGACCCTTCCCGAAGCGATGACATCCCGCAGGACATTGCCGGCGCCCACCGAAGGCAGTTGGTCGGCATCACCGATAAAAAGAATCTGACCCCTTTCCGGAACCGCCTTGAGCAGGGATGCCGTGAGGTTGATGTCCAGCATAGAGCATTCATCCACGATCAGAAAATCCGCATCGAGGGGATTCTCTTCGTTTTTCTTGAATCGGCCCAACTGCCATTCCAGCAGCCGGTGGATGGTCTTTGATTCCTGGCTGATGACATCAGTCATCCGCTGTGCCGCCCGGCCAGTGGGGGCGGCCAGCAGCACCCGCGCGTTAACGGATTCAAGCAGTTTCACCAGGACAAGGGTCGTGGTGGTCTTGCCCACCCCGGGGCCTCCGGTCAGCACGGAGAATTGCCTGCCCACGATCCCACGGACCGCCGCCGCCTGCTCATCACTCAAGCCGATACGGCTGGCGCGGCAGTAGTTGGCGATCCAGCGTTGCACCCGATCCATGTCGATGGGAACCGACCCGTCCATACGTGCGATTTTTCGAGCCACATATAACTCGTCGAAATAGAGTGCTTTTGAATAATAACAACGCTCGGTGCCCCCTTGTGAATTCTCGCGTCCACGCAGCATCAGCAGGCCACCGGCCTACATCTCATCCAGCAGTGCAGATAAGCGGTCTCCCACGTCCAAAGCCAGCAGATCATTGGTCTGGGACCTTATTTGCGCTTCGGTCAGGTAGCAGTGACCGAAGTCCCTGCTGGTGGCCAACACGTGGCTGATCCCCGCCATGATTCTCTGCCGACTGTCGGTTTCCAGACCGATGCTCAGGGCAACCTTGTCCGCTGAAAAAAAACCGATCCCGTATAGATCCCTGGCCAGCCGATACGGATCTTCGGTGACCATGGCGATGGCCTGGTCCCCGTATACCTTAAAAATCCGGACAGCATAGAGCGTGCTGATCCCATGGGACTGCAGAAACATCATAACCTCGCGGACGGCACGGTGTTCGATCCAGGCCGCGCTGATGGTCTCCAGTTTTTTTTCTGCAATCCCCGGAACCTCAGTGAGCCTGTCGATGTCCCCTTCGAAAATGTCCAGCGTTTCCTTGTCAAAATGCCTGACGATCTTTTTGGCCGTCTTGGGTCCGACACCTTTGATAAGCCCCGATCCGAGGTACTTCTCCAGAGCGGCGCTGGTGGCCGGCTTGAGCTCTATGGCACGGGTGGCTTTGAATTGCCGGCCATATTTGGGTTTGACTGTCCAGGCACCGATAAATTCCATGGTCGCACCGGTAAAAACCCGGGTCTGGTGAACAATCACGGTCTGCGGCAGGTGTGGGTTGTCGAACGGCAAAACGCGCAGGACCGACCAACCGTTATCGGCATTGTGGTAGGTGACACGATCCACTACCCCGCGAAGCCGTTCGGTGATAATGCCGGTTAGATGATTGGAAGGTGCTTTCTTCAGAATCATGCGGTTTGGGATTTTGTATTTTGGTCTTCGTTATTTATTTATCATTCGGCGATGGTTATTTATTGACTTGAGATCCACGCTGGCAACCGAATTTCCGAGGGTTTCAACTTATCGGGGATGTAGCATTTGATGTCGATCACCGGCGTGTCGTTGCGGGCGTCGATCGCATCGATATGAATCGTGGTCCCGGAAACGGATATCACCCGACAAGTCGATATACCGAGCAGATTGGGGCGGACCGGGGCGTGCGTGGCAAATACGCCGGTGAGCGGGTTTAAAGGGTTTTTCCTCGGGTGCACCTGGAGCCGGTGGCGGTCTCGCGAATTGTCGTTTTCGTGAAACCAGTAGCACACGATGATGTGCGAAAAACCCTCCAAACCCAAAAGGCCGTCCTGGAAAGCGGGGTCTATGTCGATGCGAACGGCATTCTCTGGTTTACGAATCCATCCGATGGGATGCAGCTGAAACGCGTCGCTCATGGCGGCCTCCTCGTGAATGGGTGAACAAAGGTTTTATACAATCAACTTGCAACCTGATGATCAAGAAATATATTATAAATGATACGCTTGATTAACCCGCTGTTATTAAATACACTTATTCTCATGGGTTATATTTTCGACTTTCACGATGCCAAACGCTACCACCAGTGGATGCTAAAGCGCAAGAACCGCTTGGCCGCCGACCTGGAGAGCCGCCTCATGCTGGGAATGCTGGATCCGGTTGCCGGGGAGTCGGTGCTGGACATCGGATGCGGCACCGGGGCATCGATCGCACCACTATTGGAAAAGGGCCTCGACGTGACAGGCATCGATCCCTCCCCCTACATGCTGGACATCTTGTCCACAACAATGGGCAATCGCGTCTCTCTGTACCGTGGGTTCGCCGAAGATCTTCCCTTTGACGACAATTCTTTCAACCATGCCTGCCTGTTTACCTGCCTGGAATTTGTGGATAACCCGAAAAAAGCCCTGGCGGAGGCCTTTCGGGTGGCCAAGGACCGGGTGTTTATCGGATTCTTGAAC
>JAQYWF010000254.1 GCA_030145105.1 Desulfosarcina sp. | reverse complement strand
TGTGTCATCACCGGGCAGGACATCCCCCGGGTCACCTATGGCAACTGGCGTCTTTTTCCCGGCACGCAGGACGAGTATGCCTTGGCCATGGACAAGGTGCGCTTTATCGGCGACGAGGTGGCCGCCGTGGCGGCCGTGGACCGCGAAACCGCCGAGGCCGCCATCGAGCAGATTAAAGTGACGTACGAAGACCTTCCCGGCGTCTTCGATGTGGTCTCCTCACTGGCCAGGAGTGCGCCGGTAATCCACGACACGTCGCCCACCAACATCAGCATCGACCGCAAGATCGCTTACGGAGACATCGAAGCGGGGTTTGCCGCATCGGACTATGTGCGTGAGGACACCTTCACCGTTCACGCAGTCAGCCACGCCTACATGGAGCCCTGCGCCTGCGTGGCCCAGAGCGACCTGGACGGCCGCATCACCTTGTGGACCTCCACCCAGACCCCCTACATCGTGCAGTGCCTGCTGGCATCCACCCTGAACATGCGCGAAAACGACATCCGCGTCATCAAACCCGCGGTGGGTGGCGGGTTCGGCGGCAAAATGGAGCTTCGCCCCTGGGAGTTCTGCGCTGCCTTCATGGCCCGGGAGACCGGTCGGCCGGTAAAGTTCACGCTCACCCGTGAAGAGGAGTTGGCCTTCGGGCGCCGGCGCCACCCCATGACCATCCGCTCCAAGGTGGGTTTTAAAAGCGATGGAACGTTGGTGGCCAAGGACCTGCACATCTACCTGGACGGCGGCGCTTACAACGCCATGGGCCCCACAGCCACCTTCCTTTCGGGCAACTTCGGGGCCATGCTCTACCGCTACCCGAACTACCGCTACCTGGGCGAGCACGTCTACACCAACAAACCGCCAGCCAGTGCCATGCGCGGTTTCGGCGCCCCCCAGACCTTGTTTGCCGCCGAGACCCAGATGAACATGGCCGCTGAGGAACTCGGTATCGACCCCATCCAGATCCGCCTGAAAAACGCCATGGTTTCCGGCGACGAACTGCCCGGCGTTGCCACCATCAGTTCCTGCGGATTCGTGGAATCCCTGAAGGAAGTGCGCCGCATCAGTGGGTGGTCACGCAAGCGGAAAAACCTTAAAACGGGCCGGGGCGTGGGCATCGGCTGCTACAGCTTCATCTCCGGCGGCGTCTTCAACTGGTTCAACACCCAGTATCCCTTTTCGGCCGCCGAAGTGCGCGCCTTTGATGACGGCACCGTCCACCTGCTCAGCATGGCCTCTGATATCGGCCAAGGGTCAGACACGGTACTCAAACAAATCCTCGCCGAAACCCTGGGGCTGAAGATGGAAGATATCCGCCTCACTGCCGCCGACACGGCCATGACGCCCCAGGCCGATCTGGGCACCTGGGGCAGTAGGGTGACCCTCATGGCCGGCAATGCAGTTCTGGACGCAGCCAAAAAAATTAAAGCGCTGCTGTCCGGCGCCGTTTCAGCCCGGTTCAACCTCAACGTGATCTTCGACATCGAGTTTGCCGACGGGCGCGTCTATGCAGCGGGCAAACCGGACCGGGGAATGACGTTCGGCGAGGCGGTGGCCTTTGTCCAGAAGACCCAGCGGGGTGAACCGTTGGTGGCCAGGGGGTCCTACACCCCCCGGGGCAAGGGGCTGGTAAGTCCGGCCTTCAGCTTCGGCGCCCAAGTGGCCGAGGTCACCGTGGACGCCGATACCGGCCAGATCCAGGTGGAGAAGATGTGGACCGCCCACGACTGCGGCACGGTGCTCAATCCCATGGCCGTGGAGGGTCAATTGGAGGGATCCGTGCAGATGGGGCTGGGCTACGCCCTCTCCGAGCAGTTCGTCATGGACGGTGGAAAGACCTTGAATACGACCTTCCTGGACTATAAAATGCCCAACGCCGCGGACATGCCCCCGGGCGAGTCGGTGTGCATCGACACCTTCGAACCCGAAGGCCCCATGGGCGCCAAGGAAGCAGGCGAGGGGTTGGCCTCCCCCACGGCACCGGCCATTGCCGAGGCGGTGTTTCACGCCACCGGCTACCGGTGCAAAGACCTGCCCATCACCCCGGAAAAAGTGCTCAAGGGGCTGGGGAAACTATAAAACGGAAGTCCGAACCCAGAACCCAGAACTCGGAACCCAGAACTCAGCGTCTTCCCAGCTTAGGCGTCAACTCCACCTGAAAGGTGTGTCCCAGCACCTCGGCGATGGCATGAACCGTGTTGTGGAAACGCGCATAGGTCATCGCCAGGCCGATGATGCCCGCCAGGATCTGCAGCGATTCCAGATCCTGCTCCGACACTTTCCACGGTTCGTAATGGTACAACCGAAGCACACCCACCACCTCGCCAAGGTGAACGATGGGCAGGGACACGATGGCGGCAATACCCTCCTTGCGCGCTTCTTCCGGATATTGCAGGCTCTTGTTCTTTTTGCTGATGTCAGCGATCACCACCGGGTTGCCCTGAAAGGTTTCGTTGATGCTTTTGGGCGTGTTCAACGGTCCCTTGGTCAGGTACTTGGCGGAGAGGCCGAAGCTGGCCAGAATCTCCAGTTCCTCGGTGACCGCATTGAGCACGAAAATGGCGCATCCCTTGATATCGAGGCTGGCGGTGAGCAGTTGGGCCAGGTGGTTGGTCATCACGTCCAGGTCCTCGCTGTGGGCGATCGACCGTGTCACGGCCTTGAAGATGTCGATGTTGATCCTGTTTTCAGATGCCATGTCATCCTCCTTTCAGGTGGCAACGCAGATGGTGACGCCGCGCAGGGCGGTCACCACGCGGGCGTAGATGCTCCGGGTGAAAAAATGGGTCACTTTGCCCGCGCCCCGGCTCAGCACCAGCACGTTGCAGCCGGCAACCTTGTCCACGATCTCTTCGGCCGCACTCTTGCTCCTTTTTTTAAACACGCAGGCAACGCCGTCATGAGCGAAGCCGCTCTTCACCAGCATGTCCCCTACCACCTTCAAGGCCTCTTCTTTTTCCTTGAGTTCCGTGGCCAGGTAGGTCATGCCGCTTCTCATCTTCACATTCTCCGGACTGGCCTTCACGTCAATGGTCGGCGGTGGGGTGTACGCATGAAAGATCGTGACGCGGGTCTCCTTTCGCCCGGCAAATGCATCGATGGCAAACCGGATAGCCTTTTGATCGTTGGGGGAGTAATTGTAGGGCAGTAGTATCCGAAACGTTGCCATGGCGCCCTCCTTTCCTGTTGAAAAGGGTTATGGGTCGGCCGCACATCGACAGCGGTACCGGGCACATGAAACGCACGCAGCCAAAACTGAAGAAACAAAATCAATTGAAAACGAAGAAGTGGCAGTTGTTTGAGATCCAACAAAGAATCGGAAACATCCGCATCGACAGCGGCGATCAGAACAAGCCAATAGCGATGGCTTATTTTTCAATGCTAAAGGGCTCCTGGATCGCTGTCAATCAAAAACGGTTACAGGCCGAACAGAGCCACCGGCTCGCTTTTGCCCTTGAGGGTGGTTTTCGATAGGCTGCGTAAAGGGAACGCTTGAGAGAGGTGCCGGTGCGTTTCAGCACTGACGATGATGCTGGTGCCATGTTGTTTGTTGGCGTCCTGGAGCCGCGAGGCGACGTTGACCGTGTCCCCGACCAGTGCATAGGAGAGGCGGGAGGGGCTGCCGATGTTGGCTGCCACAACGTTTCCAGAGTGGATCCCGATGCCGTGTTGCAGCGGCGAATGCCCCCAATCGGCGAAAACCTTGTTCACCGCCGCCAACCCGTCGTTCATGTTCATTGCCGCGATCATGGCTTGGGTGGCATGATCCGAAAGGGGTATCGGTGCACCGAAGACCGCTTCGATCTCGTCGCCGATAAACTGCAGGACCAATCCGCCCTGGGCGCAAATGGCGGCCTCCATCTCTTCGAAATAGCGGTTAATGATTCGCACCACCTGCTGGGGCGTTGTCCGTTCGACAAGGGGTGTGAAATTACGCAGGTCCGCGAACAGTATCGACACCTCCCGGACTTCGCCATCCAAGGGGATCTTGCGGGAAAGCACTTCGTCCCGGACCTCTTTGGAAACATACTTCCCGAAGGTTTCCTTGATGAACTCCCTCTCCTTGAGCCCGCTGGCCATTTCGTTGACCGCATCGCCCACGTAACCCAGTTCATCGTTGGACGTCACGCTGACCCGGCCGCCAAAATGGCCGTTTCGTATTCGTTTCAGCACGGATGTCATGTCCGCCAGCGGGCGCGTCAGATTGCTGCTGACCAGAAAGGTGAGCCAGATACCCACCCCAGCAAAAATGGCTGAATGGCTGAAAATCATGGTCTGCATCGCCGACAGCGCCTGGCCGGTATCGGCAAACGTCTGGGCAATGTTCCAGCTGCCCCGTGCCAGGGTAAACATGGGAATCAGGTTTATTGCGGCTAAAAAGGCAATCAAGCGGGTCCGAATGCGGATGCGGATGGTTTTAGAGACGGCGGACATGCCGCCGTGGGGAAAAAAATGAGGAATCATCCGGCGCTGCATGAAAAATTCGATCACGAAAAAGGCCACGGTTACGGAGACCAGCCCAACTTGCAGGTTCAGTGAGAAGGCGCCAATAATTGCCTTATGGCTCAATCCCAGGCTCCAAAAGTAAAACGCATAGGTGACGGCGGCGGAAAGCCAGACCAGCGCATTCAGCGCCATTAAAAAAAACGGCTCGTTGAGCAATCTCTGGTGAACCTGACCGGTGAGGACGCCGGAGGTAGTTAAACCGTTGCGGCGAAGTTCCAGATAGCGCCTGATGGGACGTTCGTAAATCAGCGTGATGGCAATGGGTATGATAAAGCTTAGCGGGATAAAAATAAGATCGATGGTCGCAAATAGATTGCTTCGTGTATCGCTGTGCAGTGCCCCCGTGCGGCTGAATAGAAAGAAGACAACCGTCACGCCGATAATGTTGGAGATCACATTGGCAATGATCATCGTGTTTCTGAATCGAAACCGGTTGACCGGGTTCATTTATAGCCCCTTTCATCAGGCGTGCATGGCAACCGTGAACGCAAGCAGGGATCGCCGTTCAGTCTTTCGTATAGTAGACGCCGGGGATCCAGCTTTTGCGCAGTTTTGTCGTTTTGTCCGCCGGTTCGGCGGATTCGTCGAGGAACTTGAACGTATGTTTGCCGATACGGATCACATCGTTGTGCACCAGTTTCTTGCGTTCGATGGGAGTACCATTGATGTACGTGTGGTTCGTGCTCTTCAGGTCTTCGATGAAATAGTCCGCCCCGCCGGCGTCTTCCGTATTTTCAATCATTTCTATTTTAGCATGGCGTTGGCTAGCCAGCATGTCGTCGATGAAAATGTCGGAATCGGTTTTCCGGCCGATCCGCAGTTCAGCCTTGTCAAGGAGTATTCGCTTGATGGTCAAGCCTTCATGGGTTAGAACGAGCATCGCCATTTCTCTTCTCCTTATAAGTTATATCAGCCGCTGCAGGCAAGCATTTATCTCCTCTAGCGCCTTCTCAGCCGATGCATACCGATTGGTCTTTCGTTTGGCCAGCAGTCGGTTGACAATCGACTTCACGCTGGCCGGAATGTCTGAAGCAACCCGGACCAGCGGCGTATGGGCATTGTGGGAAATCGCATACAGTATTGCGGACATCGAATCGCCCTTGAAGGGTCTGGTGCCAGTGAGCAATTCGTAGAAAACAATTCCCAGGGAAAAAAGGTCTGAGCGGCCATCTATGCGCTTGCCGTTCACCTGCTCCGGAGACATGTAATTCGGTGTTCCAAGAATCACCCCCGTGCGCGTCTGGGATGCATCGACGACCTGGGCGATGCTGAAGTCGGTGACTTTGACGCGGCCGTCTGCCAGCAGCATGATGTTGGCCGGCTTGATATCGCGGTGCACCACACCTTGGCTGTGGGCGTAGTCCAAAGCGGACGTGACGTCGGCGATGACGGCCAATGACCGAAAAGTCGGCAGCAGGTTGTCCTTTTGGCAATAGCGCGTCAGCGTTTCACCGCTGAGCAGTTCCATGGCGATATAGGCCATGTCATGTTCTTCACCGACATCGTAAATGGAAACGATGTTGGGATGGGACAACTTGCCGGCAGCCTCAGCTTCCCGGGAAAACCGCATCTTGACTTCGGCCAGTTCCACCGGTTCAACCTCCGAATAGGCCAGCGTTTTAATGGCCACATCCCGGTTGATTTTGGGATCACGGGCCAGATAAACCGTCCCCATGGCACCCCGGCCGATGTCCCTGAGGATTTCATAGCGCCCAAACGTCGGTTTAACGTTATCGTTCCCCATCCGCAACGGGGCGTCACCCCTGCCGCCGGCGACCATCGTGCTGTCCAGTTCGCAAAGCCGGCGACTGCGCTTGTCGACATCTTTGAAGTTACCGGCCGTTCGGATATGCCGGTAGATGTCCAGAGCCTTGTTGAACATGCGTTTGCGTTCGAAATCCAGCGCCAGATTGTACAGCAGATTTTTGACCGTGCGATCCTGTACCGGGCACTGCACAAACTTTTCACAGGCCATGTCGAGCATTCCCTGCCCCTGGTACGACAGTCCCAATGTTTTGCAGGTGTCCAGTTTGTCCGCTTGCATTCTGCGGGAGGCAAGCGCGAACTGGAGCAGGAGAAATCCCACCGCAGCCAGAACCACCGGTCCCAGCATCTCGATCTTATAGCCATACCCCAGCAACAGACCATCGGCCGCAGCGTACCACGTTACCAGGAAGGACATAAGGATGGTAGCACCAACCCGGGTATTCACACGGGGAATTACGACGACCAGAAAAAAAGCGAAATAGATAACGACCCCGAATTCCAGCACCTGGGCCCATGACGGCCGTGAAAGCCGGTCGGGGGCCAGTATTCCTGCCAGTGCGTTGGCCATGATCTCAACATCCGACGCCCTGTTCCGCAGTCCCACCGGATAGGATGGCGCCGCCGGCTCGTCGGTTACCCCAATCAATACGATTTGATCCTTGAAAACAGCCGGATCGATCTCCTCGTTGAGTATCTCAGCGCAAGAGAACCATCGTTGCCGCGTCCATCCGCGGTCGTGATTCAACAGCATCCGGTAGGCGCCATCCGTGGGCAGGTCGAGCTGTTCGATGAGAATGTGCGGCTGTCCGAAGATATCCACTTCCACCGAGATATCCTTCAACTGGGCACCGACGTGCTTGAGCGCTAGTTGGAAAGGCAGCGAGGGAATCAGCCGACCGTGGTAATCGACGAGCAAAGGCACATGCCGGACCCTGCCGTCGGGATCCGCTTGCAGATTCATGTGCCCCATCGCCCCGGCTTTGCCCGCCAGGGCCTCGAACGGCTCAAACAAACCATCGACAACCAAGGGTCCCTGCGATCCGGTACCGATGGCCATGGCCAACGCCAAAGGTGTATCGGTGCCGCCGGTGGGCAGCACCGTGGCGTTGAGTGAGTTGATGATCACCATTCCCGATGGGTCGTCGCTGTCGTTTCCGGTCTGATGTTGCATGGTGCCGTGTATGGGCAGAATCACGTTCCTGCCTCGGCGGATGGTGGCAATCAGGCCGTCATCTTGGTTCAATCGTGCTTCGGCCTGGCTG
>JAQYWF010000117.1 GCA_030145105.1 Desulfosarcina sp. | reverse complement strand
TTCATCTTCAGGGCACCCGCGCCGACGATCTCTTTGCACACGCGGATGCACAAACGACAGCGCACGCACCCGTCCGGCGGCGGACTGAGAACCACCCCATGAGCTATGGCCATCTGGCGCAGCCGTGCCGACTGGGGCGCCATGCGCAGCAGATTCTTGAAGGCTTTTTTTCGGGCGGCATCCACGATGGGGCCGGTGGTTTTGATTTCCAGGCCATCGGAAATCTTAAGGATGCAAGACAGCATGGCGATCTGCCGACCACCGGTCCGGCCGGTGACTTCAACCGCACAAAGCTTGCACGACCCGGAGGGCTTCAGCGCCGGATGGTAGCACAGGGTCGGAATAGTGATTTTGTTTTCCCGGGCCACCTGGAGAGCGGTCTGCCCATCTTCGGCCGGGTAGGAGGTCCCGTCTATAATTGTCGTAATCATATTTTTAATCCTGTACCGCGTCCTGAAGATCAGTGATGTATTCTTGAAGATAATGCAATTCGGCCGTCAGCTCGCCCACGTGGTGTTTCACCAGGTCGGAAATGGTGAGCATGCTGACAATCTGCTGGCCTTCAACCACTGGCAGATGCCGGATGTCCGCTTTGATCATCATGGCCATGGCGCTGCTGGCAAGGTTCTCTGGCTGGGCCACGATCAAGTTGGGGGTCATGGCTTCGGAAAGGGGCATATCTCGGAACAGGCGGTGACGCCAGGCCACGTGGCACCGCAGGACGTCTCGCTCGGTAAAAATACCCACCGGCGTCTCACCGTCCATAACGATGAGCGCGGATGTCCGGTGTTCAGTCATCTGGACAATGGCATCCTCGGCGGTCCGCTGTGCCGGTATGGTGTGGACCACCCGGCGCTTTTGTTTCATCACATCCTGAACACGCATGCTTGTCATGCTCCTTCAAGATCGAATAAGTCTAAAGGCTCAGTGCTGAGGCGTTAAGACAAGTAATTTGGTAAGGATAGAGGAAGGAAGCCGTTTGGCAATCCTGCAACGACCGATAACGCAGTCCAAATTGATTGTCTTAACGCCTCAACTGTCGATGGGGCGCATACAGTCCTGGGGAAGCCGGTGCGTCCCTTTGCCTTCAAGGCTCACTTCGACCAGCGCATCCGGATCGTTGATGGCTGTATCTGGATCGGTGATGATGCCGTGCAAGCCGACGAACCGGTCCATGTATGCTTCCCAGCTCTCGTCCTTGCTGCGTTTGAAAATTTCTATTTTCTGGCCTCTTCGGAAAACCATAAATTTCTCCAAATTTGGATCGATGCTAAACAGATGAATGATGCGATCTCACCCCTTCGTGTTCAGATTTCTATGTCAGGGTCGAGCAACATTAGCATATCTAAACCGGCAGCGTGCCCATGTTAAATCGGGCCGTTTTGGTGCGGGCGCAGTTATCGCAAATCAGTGCCCCGTCGGGGACCTGCGTTACCGACTTCGTCCGCTTGCGAATATAATCCAGATATTTCATGGGTCCCATGGCCTTGCCGCAGGAATTACAGAAAACCAGCTTTTGCCGGTTGAGGATGGTGCCACAGAGCATCAGTAATCGCTCGTCGCCACGGTCCTCAATTATCATGGCATCGTTGGGACAGTTGGCCGCACAGGCCCCACAGGCGATGCAGCGCTCTTCGGTCACACGCAGGTCGGTGGGGCCGGGATTGTCGAAATCCAGGTAGCCCATCTCAAGGGCACTGATGCCCATCTTGTCCCGGCAGATCTCCACACATTTGCCGCATCGGCGGCAAATGTCACACCGCAGGCAGCGGCGGGCCTCCTCGCGGACCATGTTTTCGGTGTACCCCAACTCCACCTGCTGAAAGGTGGTACGTCGCCGGTCCATGTTCAGCATGTCCATGGTGGGCCGCTTGATGACGGTTTTGGTGCTGGCCGGCAACTCGATGCAGACCTCCCGCCGCCGTCGAACCGGAACGGGCGGCATCTGGGGTTGGGGTATACCCAGCAGATATCGATTAATGGCCTCGGCCGCCCGCTTGCCACCCCCAATGGCCTCAATCACCGTAGCCGGGCCTGTGACCGCATCACCAGCGGCGAATATTCCCGCAATGGATGTTTCCATGGTGACCATGTTCACATCGATGGTACCCCGCCGGGTCCAGTCCATCGTTTCCAGGTCACCCATGCAAAGCTGGTCGACTTTCTGGCCGATGGCGCTAATCACCACATCGGCATCCATGGTATACTCACTGCCCAGGACCGGAACAGGGGACATGCGACTGCTGCCCTCACGCTTCACCAACTCAGCCCGGATACAGCGCAGCCCGTCAATTTTTTTGTCTTTTCCCACGATTTTGGCTGGAATGGTCAGAAAAGAGAAGTGAACGCCCTCTTCCTCGGCCTGCTCCACCTCTTCCTCATCGGCCGGCATCTCGTGCCGGGTTCGCCGATAGGCAATGGTCACTTCCGGACAGCCCAGGCGCAGGCAGGTTCGCGCAGCATCGATGGCCACGTTTCCACCCCCGATCACCACCACCCGTTTTCCCGGTATGCGCCGCTCACCCAGAGCCACCCGGCGAAGCAGATCGATGGATTCCAATGTCTGGGGAAAATCCGCCTCTCCCGGAATGCCTAAGTTATAGGCCTTATGGGCCCCGATGGCAAAGAAAAAGGCGGCATAGCCCTGGGACTTCAGTTCATCCAGGGTAACATCCTCGCCGAACCGGGTGTTGAACGCGAAGGTGACACCCAGTTCTTCCAGCATGGCCACTTCCCGGTCGATCACTTCCCGGGGCAGCCGGTAGCGAGGAATGCCGACCATGATCATGCCGCCGGCCGTGGGCAGCGCTTCGATCACGTGGACCCCGTACCCTTTCAGGGCCAGGTAGTAGGCCGCACTCAGCCCGCCGGGTCCGGCCCCGATCACACAAATCCGTTTGCCTTGATCGGGTCCTTTTTGCGGGTTGCGGTATGTGCCTTCGGACATGGCCCGTTCGGCGGCAAACGCCTTTAGAAATTTGATCGAAACCGGGGTATCCATGCGGCCGCGCACACACATGAATTCACAGGGCCGGGTGCAAACAAGGCCGCAGACCCACGGAAAAGGGTTGTCCTGCCTGATCACGTCAATGGCCTCGGCGTCCCGACCCTGGCCGATGAGGGTCACATAGGTGGGAACGTCGATACCCGCCGGGCAGGCCATCTGGCAGGGCGCCGGGGTCAGCCACTCGCAGGTTTCAGTGGGGCAGTTGTGGGTCGTTACATGGCTTTCAAACACTTCACCATGCATCTGCATGGCTTGGTGAAGGTGCTCGCCCAATTGATACCCTTCAGGCTCATTGGCGTCTTGGAGCAAATCCTGGATCAATGCCAAAACGGCTGGCAGGTGATCGTCACCGGCACGTCCCCAGGCCACGTCATCCAGAAGGCTGTGAATTTCTTCGGCGATACCCCGGCTTTTCGGGTGCGTCAACCCGCCCTTGCCGATGACATCATCGATAAAAAGAATGCTTTCGGTGACCGGACACTGGCTAACAGACATGGATTGACCTCTTGTTTCAAAATGCACAGTGCTCCAGCGATGCGACAGTCTGGGCATGGCGATCCCGACGGATCTGGGTCATATCTTCCACCTTGCCGAATTTCAGGCAGTGGGTCGTACAGGTGGTCACGCAGGCGGGGTTCAATCCCTGGTCCACGCGGTCCTTGCAGTAGTCGCATTTGACCACCTTACCGGTTTCCGAATTCCACTGAGGAGCCCCCCAGGGGCAGGCGGAGATACAGGTCTTGCAGCCCACGCACAGGTTGTGGTCCACAAATACGATGCCGTCACTGCTGCGCTGCTGCATGGCGCCGGTGGGGCAGGCGGCCACACACCAGGGGTTTTCACAATGAAAACAGGGCATGAAAATATACGCAGCCCGCGGAAGCCCGCCGATCATCTTGGGTCCCACCTGAATGATCTGGCACAACCGGGGGCCGATGGGGAGGTTCTTGTTGGCCTTGCACTGCACTTCACAAGCATGGCATCCGATGCATTTTTTGGTATCCTGAAACAGATAATATTGGCTCATAATCCTCACGTCCTATGATAACCCGCGGGAAGCGCTCCAAGAGCGATCCCAGGTTGGTAAGTCGGCCTGTCAGGCGGCCTTAACATTGACAAATGTATCGTGATAGGCGGGGCTTCCGCCCACCTTGTCGTAGAGGTTCTCCTGAAGGGCCGCATCACTGACCCCCTTGTTATAGGACCGCTCAGCGCGCTTTGCCTGGTGCCCGAACCCATGCAGCAGGAAGACACACTCCGGATGGATCAGGTCGGTGACATACGCGCGCATCTTTCCACTGTGGCGGCTGGAGGCAATCTCTACCATGGCACGGTCGACGATGCCCAGCTCAGCAGCCTTGCTGGCGTTGATCCACAACAGGTTCTCCCCGCACAGCTCATTGAGGTATTCCACATTCTGGGTGGACACATGGGTGTGAAGGGCCGCCCGGCCGGTAACCAACCGGAACTTGCCCGGTTCTGCCGATGGCATCGGTTCGTATGCCGGGAAGGATTCAAAACCTGCGTCCTCCAGAAGTGAAGACTTGAACTCGATCTTCTTGGACGGGGTCTTGAGTTTGAGGCCATCCATCCGATCCCAGAATATCTGCTTTTTCCCGTAGGCCACAAACCCCTTGGCATCAAAGTCTTCCATGCTAAATCCGGTGCCCTCCAGCTGCCAGCGCACCAGTTCATCCATATTTTCATAGGGGAAATAGTTGCCGGTGCCGATGCGTTCGGCTATCTGCTTGAGGATCATGGCGCCGTCCCGCGTGTCGTATCGCGGGGTCACGGCCTGACGACGAAGGAACATCTGGGGCTTGAGGCCGTTGGCCTGCTGGATGCAGTCGGTCCGCTCCAGGTAAGTTGATTCGGGAAGGATCACATCGCTATACCAGGCGATATCGCTGTAGTTGATGTCGATGGTGACGATGAGATCCAGCTGCTCCAGGGCCTTGCGGGTCAATTCCGTGTCGGCAATGGACATGAGCGGTTCGAAGCGAAAGTTGAACAGGGCCTTGATCGGATAGGGATCGGCATTCAAGATGGCATGGGGGAGTCGATGGGGCACCCCGTGGGCCGGGTCGGGCAGCGGAAAATCGGGCGTCCCGGCCTTATCGAAACGAGGCACGTCGATTTTCGGAAACTCCTGCTCCACCAGCTTGCGGGCCGCCTTGCCGCCCGCTTCGCCGGGACCTTTTTTAAAGAAGATCCCACCCTTGGTCTCAATAGAGCCCATCAGGGCGTTGAGCATAAGAATGGATCGTCTGAGGTAGATCTCATTGGTGTGACTGGCGCCACGATAACAGTAATGAAAAGCCACCGCCGGCCGGTCTTTGGCCAGCTCCCGGGCCAAGGCCACGATTTCCGCGGCAGGGATCCCAGTCTCTGTTTCCGCCCACTGGGGAGAATAGGGTGCGACGAAATCCTGAAGCTCGGCCAGGCCATGAACCCATCGGTCTACAAATGCGGCATCGTAAAGCCGTTCGTCCAGAATCACATGCATCAGGGCATAATTGAGGGCCAGATCGGTACCCGGGCGAATCATCCAGTAACGATGCGCCTTGGTAGCGGTGACCGAGACGCGGGGGTCGATGTAGGTCATCTTGGCCCCATCTTCCATGGCCGCCATGAGGTTGTTGACCTCTTTGACCGAGATGGCCTCAAAGATATTGCGACCATAAAGCACGATGTGCCGGGTGTTGCGGTAATCGACGCCGATCTGGCCGTCGGTAAGGCCGAAAAGAGAGCGGCAGGCCGTATTGACAGACCCCTTGCACAGAGCATCGTGAGTGAAATGATTGGGCGAGCCGATAGCCTTCAAAAAAGTCTTGCTCACATGGGTAGCCAGCTGGGTCCGTTCACCCAGTACGACACTGTGGCCGCCGTGCTGGTCGATGATCGCTTTCAGCTTGTCGCCCACATAGTCCAGGGCTTCGTCCCAACTGGCCTTGCGCCAGTTTCCTGATCCCCGGTCGCCAACACGAATCATGGGGCTCTGCACCCGCTGCCGGTCGTACAGCAGCGACGTTCCGGCGGCACCGCGCGGGCACAAACTGCCCTCCATGCCGGCTACATGGGGATTGCCTTCGATCCATGTGACCTGGCCGTCCTTGACCTTGACCTTGATGGGGCAGCGGATCGAACACATGAAACAGAGACTAAACACTTCTTTTTGCATACCTTGCCTCCCGATTAGAGCTATTTTCAATCATTAAGTGAATATTTATTTTCTATCAAATATATTCAAACTGCTGTGTGCCACGATCGGAGGGTAAATGGGAAGTCGCATAACCAGCTATTGAATTGCTGCCATTATTAGCAAATACCGTACCACATCAACCATCAATCGCCGGCACAGTCGAGGCCCCGGTATATATTTAATCGACTGAAATATTTACGTTATCCAACAACATTAACCATCTTGAAAAAGAATCAACCGGGACAGAACATCGACCGTATGCAATATTTTTATTGCATTGAAATAAAAATATTGCCTTTCTTCCGGGGGCTGAGAATAAGGGATGGCAAGCCAATCGCCGCAACCGCATTATTTTTCTTGCGCCCGTTGCCCCGACTGCGGCCAACACCCGGCTGCAAGAGCCTGGTTACCAGGCACTGAGCGGCACTATTACAAAAAGACTATATCAATATTTTCTGATGGTTAAGCTAACAATGAATCCCCAGCGAAATCGACACCGGGCAATGGCACAGGCTTTGCTGTGTGTTGAACCATATTTACCGTTTTACGCGAAAATTTGCATGCCTTCCAAGCGGCAGCGATGCAAGCCCCCCAACAAAGGACTGATTCAATGAGAAACGTGTTTGTCAATATTGTATGTGCACTGCCTGCTTTACAGGCTTTTGGCTGGAGTCTGCTGTCCGGCATCATCGGCACACTGATTCTGGCCGGCTTTTTCAGCGGCATCATGAGCCTGGAACTCCTGTCGATCCTGCTTCCCTTGATCGCGGGAGCAAACGCATCCATCTCAGGCTATATGCTGATCGAACGCGCCGAAAATGAGTTTACGAGAAAAAACATGGCGTCCGCGGCCGTCGGGCTGTTTGTGGCGCTCCTCTCCATAATAGCGGCCAACGCTATATGCTTCAAGATTTCTGGCTTTTTTCTGTTGTCCGGTTCCCAGGCCCTGGTGGCAACTGCGATGGGCGTCATCGGTGGATGGTCCGGCGGGGTTCTGGCCGTAAAATATAGAAAGCTCAAGGAGCAGACAACGGCCAGTTGAGGCGGGTTCCTGATGATCTTCTTTTTGTTTCAAAAACGTGGCACGGGTCCTGATCGCCCGGGACCGCCCGAACCGATTTAGACAAGGTATGGCCCTATATTTTGCGTTGCGTGCCTGACAGGCGAGCATATTTTAAATTTCTACGAGGAGGTTGACAATGAAGAAAGTTTTATTCCCGGCTATTGTGATCGCGCTGATAGCTGTTTTTACATCAACCGGTATCTGCAGCGCGGCAGCTACCATTTCCGCCAGCGAATACAAGGCGGGTGACGTGGTCACCATCGAAGGGATGATCGAGCCCGGCCAGGACCTGTACATCGCGATCGCCCAAAAAAGCATGTTTGCCGTGCAGGACACCACCGGTGTGCATGAAGTCAAGCGCTTCAAAAAAGACATGAAGAAGGCCAATTTCAGTGCAGATACAGCCATCCCGCCGTTGTATTACATGATCACCAGCAATCCGGATGCATTCGGCAAGGAGGGAAAAAAACGATTCGGCGGTCCGTCGGTGCTTCTGGGCAAAGGCAATGGCATCTATTCCACGACCATGTATTACCTGAAAAAGAAATTTGCCGAGGTTGACACGGCTGCCCAGGCCATGCTGGGCCCGATCCAGTCCGAGGAGCAGTGGAATTTCCTCAGGTATGCCAACGAATCCAGCTACGGCATCAACACCATCGTCAAAGAGGGCAACAATGTGGGCAAGGTGACCATCTTTTCGCGTACGGTGGTCACCGATCATGCCACCAGCGGAAAATATTGGGATAAAGGGACATCCATAAAACTGGACAAGGCCACCGGTAAATTCACGGCATCCTTTAAATCCTTCCGTCACACCGCACCGGACGCCCAATTCGAGGTAATCGTCAACGGCGAGAAAAGCGGCGACTACAAAATTTTGAAAAACGGGTTCTGGCTGAGCAAGGCCTACCGTTACATGAACCCGCTGTGGATCACCATCGGCGCGATTCTTGTCGGCACCTATTTCTCCATGATCGGCGCCGCCGGCGGCATGCTCATGGCAGCCTTCCAGGTGCTGGTCGTCAAGACCGCCGGTCCGGTGGGCATCAACGCCGCGAACGTGCTCAAACCCTCCAACATGGCCCTGACCCTCTTTTCGCCCTTGGGATCGTTCTACCGTTATGCCGTGGTGGAACGGCGCGTCGCCTGGCCAGTGGGGCTCTCTTTTGGCCTCGGCATCTTCATCGGCTCCATCTGGCTCGGAAAATATGTGTCGGCCTACCTGCCCATGAAGGCCTATAAAGAGTGGCTGGCCATCTTGGTGGTACTTATGGGCATCCAGACCCTGCGTGAATTGACCCCCAAAGCGATGGCAAAACGAAAAAACATCAAGGCCATGGTCAAGAAATTCAATGACGCAGTCGCCAAAGCCAAATCCGCGGGTACGTCTGTCGAGATGGGGCGCATCGAACCGGTCAAGAGCAGCCTGGTCGACTACCGCTTTAAATTCTGGGGAGAAGAGTTCAAAATCAACCCACTGCTCTTCGCCATTCTCGGCCTGGCCATCGGCGTGGTATCGCGTTCGTTCGGCATCGGCGGCGGTTTTCTGCTGGTACCCGCCATGACCACCCTGGGCGCACTTCCCATGTACGTGGCGGTTCCGATTTCGCTTATCGGTACCTCCTTTTCCAGTATCGGCGCCTTCATCGGTTACATGATGGTCGGTTACTATCCTGACATGTGGCTGATGATCTCCATTATCATCGGCGGATTTGTCGGCGGCATGCTGGGCAGCAGGGCCCAAAAGCTCTTCAGCGAGAAAACACTGAAGGTCGTCCTGGCGATTACCTTGTTCTTCCTGTTCTTCCGTTTCTTCAAGATCGAAATATGGATCTAATCGGGAGGCTATGCTAAACAAAGGGGAGGGCGCCTGCCCTCCCCTTTTTGTTTTCAGGCTCACATCTCAATACGCTCGTTGCTTTTACATCGGATGAATCATGGATGAATGGTTGGACATAGCCTGGGTCAAAATCGTCGATGCGATGGAACACTTCGCGGCCCTGTTGAACACCATCCTTGCGCCGCTGAACCATCACCTCGGAGCGGCGGTGGTAATTTTTCTCCTGGTGGCGATGCTGGTGGCTTTCACCCGGCTGATGGCAAAAATCTACAATACCAGGCGATACACTGAGCTGAAACAAAACTACGAACACTGGTATGAATTGCGGCAGGAAGCCATGGCCTGCGAAGACGATGAAAAGGGCAAGGCCCTGGCGAGGAACATCGATCAGGGGCAACTCAACAAAGCCTACTACGACTATTTTTTTGAAGGATTGTTAAAGAGCATCATCACCACGATCTTGCCGATCTGTTTTTTAGCCGCTTACATCAACAGCGCCTATTCACCTGACCGCCTGATACATTCTCTCGGCCGAGATGCTATTTTTAAGATCTCACGCTCAGAAGGCGATCCAGTCGTAGTTAGCGCCTTCTTCTGGTTTGTAATATGCCTGCTCCTGGTTCACTTAACCTGGTTTAGCGTCAGTCTGATCATCAAGAGAGGGAGTAGAAAGAAGGCTGTCAACGGCGATGCGAAGCTTGAAGAGAAGCCGCAAGAGGCCCCTGAGAACTGAGCTGCCGCCCCATCGATGGCGTTGGGCAACGATTCTACCGCCGACACAAACTCGATTACAGACAGCGTTTGTTTTTTACGTATGAAACCATTCCAAACGATAGGCTGCATTGCCGGTTCGATCATTCTGATCGTTTTGTTTCCCGCTGCTAAAGCCCTGGCTACCCAGGGACATGCGGGTATCGAAGGGGTCTGGGTCCACCAGTTCGCCCACCTGTTCTTTCTCTTTTCGATGATGCTCCTGATTTTCTGGCTGCGGCAGGCTGGTTTGGTGAAAGCACCCGGATGGCGCTACATTCAGTATGCGGCCCTGTTTTTCATTCTCTGGAATATGGACACCATGCTGGTACACTTTCTGGATGAGCAGATCCAGGCCGTCAGGGTAGAAAGTTTAGGTAGTTGGCGGATTCGAGTGTCCACCGCCAGCGATCGCGGCTGGCTGGCAACCGTGTACTACCTTTCCAAACTGGACCATCTGCTGTGCGTCCCGGCAATGGTTTGCCTGCTGATGGGACTGCGCCACATGCTCAAAGAAGTAAAACCGGTTGAATCCGGCAGGGGTGTGCGGTGATGGATGCGTCCCTGATCCCGATCTGGTCGGTCGATGTCGTGGGATCCATCCTGATGATCGTATTCGCCTTTCTCAGTTTCGGTGTAAGCCTGAAGCTCAAGTACAAGGATCCCAACAACATCATCGTCACCTACCTGTTGTGGGTCTGCCTGTCCCTGTTCGTTTTTGCCATATCACGGTCTGCAGGCCACCTGCTCAAACAGGTTTTTCTGTTGACTGACCGCCGGGATCTGTGGGCAGCCATTCAACCGTTCTCCGGAGCGGTCAACACGTTCACATTTATCGTCGTGGCCTCGGTCACCCTTTTTTTCGAGCGTTCATGGGTCATATACGGCACGATACTCAAAGACCGCCAGGCATTGCAGACCGCCCATGAAGAACTGCTCTACCTCAACCAAAATTTAGAGCAACTGGTGGAAAAACGCACCGAAGCCCTGGTCATATCCGAGCAGAAATACCGGCGAATTTTCGAAGTTTCCAAAGATATGATTCTGGTGACGCACATGGATGGGAGGATTGTCAACCTCAATCCTGCAGGCAAAAGCATGGTAGAGGTCAATCCGGACAGCCGCGAAGAAGCCATCGGCAACAAATCTTTTCAGGATTTTCTATCCGGCTCCAACGACTGGGAGACCATCAGCCGGCACATCGACGATCGTGGGTTTATCTCCAGTGAAGAGTTTGACCTGGTATTAAAAGATGGGTCCCGCAGACGGGTGCTGCTTTCCGGCAGCCTGGCCAAAAGCCCCACGGAGGACGGGGAGACCATACACTTTCTGATCAAGGATATCGAACAGCGACGGCTGATGCAAACACAGATGGCCCAGGCCGACAAACTGGCTTCCATCGGCGAACTCTCCTCCGGGATCGCCCACGAGATCAACAATCCATTGGGCATTATACTGGGCTACACCCAGCTCCTGCTGCGAGGCGAAGAACCACGCTCTGATCGCTTTAACGACCTGAAAACAATTGAAAAACATGTCAAATCCTGCAAAGCCATCGTCGAAGATCTGCTTAACTTCGCACGAACCTCTAGTCCCCAGAAAGAGATCTTGGACATTCGCGCCGTGGTTGAGGAGGTGATCGGTTTCGTGCGCCACCACAGCAATCTGGAAAACATTCAGATCGAAACCGTTTTCGCACCCAAGCTTCCGCCGTCGCTCATGGATGAAAAAAAGATCAAGCAGGTGCTCATCAACCTGTTGATGAACGCCATCCATGCGGTGGACCGGAAGGGAACAATTAAGATCACCACCGGGCTCAATGAGTCCGCCAGCCGCATCACGGTTGAAGTGTCGGATACGGGGCATGGCATTGAAAAGGAAAACCTGCTGCGGATCTTCGATCCCTTTTTCACCACCAAACCCACCGGCGAAGGCACAGGCCTCGGGCTATCGGTCAGCTACGGCATTGTTAAAGGGCATGGCGGCAACATTACCGTAAAAAGTGAACTCGGCCAGGGCGCTGCCTTTACGCTCTCCCTGCCCGTCGCGCCCACACTTTCAGGGAGATAAACCATGGCACAGAGTCTTCTTATCGTTGACGATGAACCGGACATGCTTACCCTGCTGAAACGCAGTCTTGAGCCCGAACTGGGGTGTCATGTAGATACCGCATCCTCAGGAGAAGCGGCCCTGGAAATGCTGCGTGCCAGCGACTACGACCTGGTCTTGGCGGATATTAAAATGCCGGGCATCAGCGGACTCGAGGTGCTGGAACAAGTTAAAGCCGACCGCGGTGATGAGACGACGGTGGTGATGATGACCGCATACGGGCACATCGAGATGGCCGTGGAAGCCATAAAACGGGGTGCCTATGATTTCGTCACCAAGCCATTCGATCATGATGCACTGGTCATGCGTCTGGAAAAGGCCTTCGAACGCAGTCGCCTGCTCAAAGAGAACCTGAGATTGCACCATGAGTGCCACTCTACGGAGATGTTCCAGGAACTGGTGGGAAAAAGTCCCAAGATGCAGCGGGTGTATGAAACCATCCAGATGGTTGCCAAAAACGAACTCACCGTATTGATCACCGGCGAATCGGGCACGGGCAAGGATCTGGCCGCCCGTGCGGTCCACGCCTTGAGCAATCGCAGCAAGCGCCCCTTTATTGCAGTGAACTGTCCCACCGTTCCGGAGCAGATACTGGAAAGCGAGCTGTTCGGCTACAAGAAAGGGGCGTTTACCCACGCCACCCGGGACAAAAAGGGCCTGTTCCAGGAAG
>JAQYWF010000392.1 GCA_030145105.1 Desulfosarcina sp. | reverse complement strand
TGGGCGTAGAGAACTTCTGCCGACAGGAGCTGATCGACCTGGACCTTGTTGGCAGCGGCCTGTCTGTGGATACCGGCGGTGTGGCATTTGCCGGGCGGCTGGTGGACTGTCAGCGGGCCAACCTGCATCTGCGAACGGCCACGCGCATTCTTATGCGCATCGAGGCTTTCAGCGCCACCAACCTGCGCCGGCTGGAGAAAAAAGCGGGCGATATCGCTTGGGAACTGTTTCTTCCAGCAGGGCCCCTGCCCGATGTGAAGGTCAGCAGCCACCGTTCGCGGCTCTACCACACGGCGGCCATTGCCCGGAGCATTCGGGACAGCATAACACGCCGGTTGGATGGAACTGGCGGACCGCTGTCACCCGGTTTCCCACAGACCCTGTATGTGCGTGCGGTGGAAGACCGGTTTACGCTCTCCCTGGACAGCAGCGGGGAGCCGCTTTATAAACGCGGCCTGAAAGCGGGATTGGCCCGGGCGCCCATTCGGGAAACCTTGGCGGCGGCCATGCTCATGGCCGCCGGTTACGACCCTCGACAACCTCTGGTGGATCCTTTGTGCGGGTCCGGAACCTTTTCCCTGGAAGCAGCCATGATGGCCAAAAAGATGGCACCGGGCCTGAAGCGGGAGTTTGCCTTCATGGGTTGGCCGGCCTTTCGTGAAGACCAATGGGCGTTTTTAAAGCGGGAGGCCGAATCGCACATGACGGTTTTGGATCATCCGCTGATATTTGCTTCGGATATCGACGGGGGCGCCTGTGAAAGGCTGGCGGGATTGATCCTCGGAAATGGGTTGTCGGATGCCGCCAAGGTGGCCCAAAAGGATGTGTTTCAGTGTGAGGCCAACCAGTATGGCGGTGGTCAGGGGCTGGTGACGATCAATCCTCCCTATGGCATCCGTATCGGTTCGGCCAACCAGGCGGCCATTCTGTTCAACCGCATTTGTCGGCATCTGGTGCAACGGTTCAACGGATGGGAGGTTGTCCTGATCGCTCCCCGGGATCTGGTTCGTCAACTGCCGTTTGCAGCCAGGCGGCTGCCGCTATTTCATGGCGGGCTCAAGCTGATGCTGGTCGTGGGAACCATCCAGTAGGGCCAATCCACAAAAGGCCTCCTTTGGCGACGTGGCCGCCTATTCGTATGGCTTGAAAACGAATGTTTGGCCTCCGATGGACGCCTCGAACATCAGACCACCCTTGGCATGGATGAAAGTGGCCATTCCCTTGTAGTAATTACTGTTGGCCTGATTGCCGGTTGACGGTCCGGCACTTGCTCCGGCGGTTGAACCCAAGGATCCGGCGCTGGCCTGCGCACCGACGGTGATTGCCACAGCCGAAGCGTTGAAGTCAAAGTTGAAGGATCCCTTGGTAAATTCATCATAAGCGCGTTGGTCCTCGAAAAAAACAATTTCGCTGAAGGCCTGCCCCCCCAGTTGAAACCCGACCGTCATTTTGTTCAGCGCTGCAGTACCGGTGGCTGTGCCGCCGCGGTAGACTTTTCCTTTTCCATAAGTGGCACCAAAGATGATCGCACCTTTGCCCACCATGGGAAAAACAGCATAGCCATAAGACGAGTCAAAAAACGGTTGCACCGCCGAAGATTGTTTAAACAAAGCGATGGTGTCGGCGTGGCTGTCGGCGAAAGCTGTTGAATAAGCGGCAACCAGAATCCCCAAAATGACCGGCAGGGTCATCAATCGAAAGCATTTCATATGGGCTCCTTTTTTATTAATGAATGACGTACGGGGGGTCTGAATTGACCGACCCAACCGATAATATCCCCTCAATGACACGTTGATGAATCACCTTTCCGGGGAACAGGCCGGGCGTGAAATATGGAAATGACATTATTTTAGCGCATTTTTCCAAAAATGCAATCCTTGGATATCCGTTCTATGATCTACGCTGGCCTGGGATCCCCATTATTCTGCTGGGATGGTCTTCAGCGAAGCTTTTTTCCGACCGTTGATGCGCAATCAGGATTTCTTTTGCAGTTTGGCCCAGGCATCCCGCAGCGTAACCGTTCGATTGAAGACCGGGACACCAGGCTGCGAATCCTTCGTATCCACGCAAAAGTAGCCCATGCGCTCGAACTGGCAGAAGTAACCCGGTCCGGCATCGGCCAGGCAGGGTTCCAGCTTGCAGTCGCGCAACACTTCCAACGCCTCGGGGTTGAGGAAATCCTTGTAGGTTTTATCGGCTTCTTTTTCGTCCGGGTTGGCCTTGCTGAAGAGACGGTCGTACAGCCGCACCTCCGCGTCCACGGCGTGGGCCGCCGACACCCAGTGCAGGGTGGCCTTGACCTTGCGGCCGTCAGGGGCGTCCCCGCCGCGGGTGGTCGGGTCGTAGGTGCAGCGCAGTTCGATGACTTCACCGGTGGTTTGGTCTTTGATCACATCGGTACAGGTGACGAAGAAGGCATACCGCAGCCGAACCTCGCGGCCCGGGCCCAACCGGTAGAATTTCTTGGGCGGGTTTTCCATGAAATCGTCCCGCTCGATGTAGATTTCGCGGGAAAAGGGGACCTTGCGCACACCGGCATTCGGGTCTTCGGGGTTGTTGACTGCTTCCAGTTCGTCCATCTGTCCTTCGGGGTAGTTCTCGATGACCACCTTCAGGGGCCGCAGGACGCCCATGACCCGGGGCGCGCGCTTGTTCAGGTCTTCTCTGATGGTATATTCCAGCAGGGCCACGTCCACCACGCTGTCTCGCTTGGCAAGGCCGATGCGGTCGCAGAAGCTGCGGATGGCTTCGGGGGTGTAGCCCCGGCGACGCAGACCGCAGATGGTGGGCATGCGCGGATCGTCCCAGCCATCCACGAATCCCTCCTCAACCAGCTGGATGAGCTTGCGTTTGCTCAGCACCGTATAACTCAGGTTGAGCCGGGCGAACTCGATCTGTTGGGGGTGGCAGGTCGCGTCCACATTGTCCAGCACCCAATCGTAGAGGGTGCGGTTGTTTTCGAACTCTAATGTACACAGGCTGTGCGTAATGCCTTCAATGCTGTCGGAAAGGCAGTGGGTAAAATCATACATGGGATAGATGCACCAGGTGTCGCCGGTCCGGTGATGGCGGGTCTTGCGGATGCGGTACAAGGTGGGGTCGCGCATGATCAGATTGGGGTGGGCCATGTCGATCCTGGCGCGCAGCACCCGTGAGCCGTCTTCGAAATCACCGGCACGCATGCCTTGAAACAGGCTCAGGTTCTCTTCAACACTACGGTTGCGCCAGGGGCTGTCCATGCCCGGCTCGGTGAGGGTGCCGCGGTGCTGCCGGATTTCGTCGGCGCTCAGGTCGTCCACGTAAGCTTTGCCGGCCTGGATCAGTTGAACGGCATAAGCGAAAAGTTGTTCAAAATAATCCGAGGCATAGTAAAGGCGGTCATCCCAGTCGAATCCCAGCCAGCGCACGTCCTCCATGATGGCGTCCACATATTCCACATCCTCTTTGGTGGGGTTGGTGTCGTCGAAGCGCAGGTTGCAGGTGCCGTTGTAGGTGTTGGCCACCCCGAAGTTCAGGCAGATGGATTTGGCGTGGCCGATGTGCAGGTAGCCGTTGGGTTCCGGAGGAAACCGGGTGGCCAGTCGGCCATTGTGAATATTGGCTTTCAGATCTGTTTCGATAATGGTCGTGATAAAGTTGGATCCGGGTGTGGTTTCGTTCTCGGTCATTTTATTTTCCCCTGGCAGATCCATGCTGCCGGCAATGGTTGTCTGGTTTGTGCGCCGGCTGCGGAATTCACATGCCGAGCAGCCCTGAATATGGCAAAAAGCATAAAGGGTGTCAAACCGATATCCCGTGTGGACTGGTAAAATGAATGCATCTTGTGGTTGCTTTTTTCTGCCGATAAACTACGGTATCGACATGAAAACATTGAGCCTTAACGGCCTATACCGTGTTTAACAAACAGTCGGTGGGAAGTGCCCTTGAACTTAGTAGACCAGACCCATGATCAATTTGTCGATGCCTTTCGCCGACGATACGGCAAGGGAACCCACATCAGTACGCCGGTGTATCGCCATGTGATGACAACCGGGAAAACGGCATTTCACGAGTTAGCTGCCTTTGCCGAATTGTCCGACCTGGCCGGTCAAGTGGAAACCGACCTGTTGCTGTCAACGGGCCGGTTGGTCAAGCGAGTGTCAGACGGGAATGTTGTTAAATTTGTTACCCGCCTGGTGGATGATCTGGACATCGAGTCGGTGGTCATCCCCATGTTCCAGCGCCACACCCTGTGTGTGTCCAGCCAGGTGGGATGCCGCATGGGATGCCGATTCTGCCGGACCGGCAAGATGGGGCTGCTGCGCAGCCTCACCGCAGCGGAAATCGTCGGCCAGGTGTTTGCCGCCCGGCACCAGTTGGGATTCGATATTCGCAACGTCGTCTTTATGGGCATGGGCGAACCGCTGGACAATCTGGACAATGTGATTCAGGCCATTCGGGTGCTGACGGATCAGCGGGGGCTGGACATTGCCCGTCGCTATATCACCGTTTCCACCGTTGGTCTCACCTCCGGCATCGACCGTCTCGCCCGGCTATCGGGTGCGCCGTTGAACCTGGCCGTTTCCCTCAATGCACCCACCGATGACATCCGTTCCCAGCTCATGCCCGTCAACCGTTCCTTCC
>JAQYWF010000128.1 GCA_030145105.1 Desulfosarcina sp. | reverse complement strand
GGTCGAGGCAAAGAAACTGGCGTTTGTCCATCGGGACGCCTATGTGTGCGATCCGGCCACCCACCCGGTTCCGGTAGTAGAGATGCTGTCCCAAACCCTGGCCAAGGATTGCGTCAATTTAATCGATCCTGATCGAGCGGCCACTGGCTATGAAGCCCGGGACTTCACCCGGGGCGGTGATGACACGATTTATCTGACCGTGGTGGACGCCGATGGCAACGCCGTGGTATTGATCCAGTCGCTGTACGAGGCGTTTGGTTCCTGCGTGATGGTGCCGGCAACGGGTATGGTGCTTCATAACCGCGGCCGGGGATTCACCCTGGATTCATCCCATCCCAACGTGCTGGCGCCCAACAAACGGCCCTACCACACGCTGGCCCCTGCCATGATTCTTAAAGATGACCGGCCCGTCATTTTGCTGGGAACCCCGGGGGCCGACGGCCAGACCCAGACCAACATCCAGGTGGCGATGAACTTGATCGACTTCAAGGCCGATCCGCAGCAGGCCAATGAAGCGCCGCGATGGCGCTCCAACCCGGACGGCTCGCTGCTGATGGAAAATCGCTTTCCGGAAAAGACCATCGCGGCACTCAAATCAAAAGGACATGATGTCCAGGTCATAGAAGGTTACGCCGAAATCATGGGATCTTCCCAGGTGATTATGATCGACCAGGCAAACGGTGTACTCAAGGCCGGCGCGGACCCGCGCAGACAGGCCTACGCCATTGGCAAGTAAGCGGGTCCATCCAAGCAACAAAATTGGCAACAATGCCAGCGAAAAGGATTGCGGACAGGCACCTGGGCGAAATCTATCCCGCCGTTCACACTGCTGCAGATCACGCTTCCCTTAGTATTTTTAGCGATACATTTTCTACATGATCCTTAACTTTTTCTCTATATGCGAGCATATGGGACGACGACAGATGCATTGTTAAATCCTCCAGAGAATGCCATTTCTCGATTATCGTGACAACATTTTCATTACTCGTTTGGGCCGTTAAACCTGAAGGGACGTCGATGGTCGGTACATATTCAATACAACCCACCTCATCGATCACATTTGGAATATTTGATTTGAAAATATCAAGGAACTCGGATAATCGGCCTTCTTTTATATATATCGATGCAATTACATTGATCAATTTTACAACTCCTAATTCGTTAATCCCGACGTTGTAAAACCGGATGGCGATAAACCATGTTCGCAATATTCATAGCCCGATTTCCTCATTGATCAACACGACTATATTACGGCTTTCGGGATTGGATTTCTCAATGATTTTCAATGAATTGTTTTTCCGCTCTGGAGTCCAGCATTCCAGAAAAGATGATGTTTTTAGGCCGTGTTTTTTACCCAGTTTCAGCGGTCTCACCATACATTCACCACTATATTTTTAAAAGAACGTAAACGTCAGCGATTTCAGGTCATCTATCCGGTTGCTTTGCTTACTTTGAGCCTTTCTCGGTAAAAGATGGCACATAGGGTAGCCGTCAGGCCTCCAATCCCAAGGACCGTGAATGCCCAGCCCCACGTTTCAGGTGTGGTGTCAGGTGGATTCGTTAGATCCAGCGTCGCACCAAATATTATTGGCGCAATACCTCCTGCGCCGAAGCCAAACAGGGAGCGGACGGCGAGGATGGACCCGAGGTGGCTCGGTTCTACAACCTCGGTCAGTGCGGTAGACAGTACCGGAGAGTCGCCGATTGCGAAAAAATAATAAACGAACCCTATAAACACCAGGAGCGTAATGGGCCACGTGGTTAGCCAACCGATCATCAACGATAAACAGGCGCCGATCGCCGCAACTTGGATCAGCACGACTCGCCTGCCCAATTGATCTGCCAGGCGACCCATCGATACTGATGCCAGTGCTCCAATGAGATGCATCGAAGCCACAAGATATGCACCGAACTGGGCTGTCTCTCCGAAATTATTTCCGGAGATGGCTATTATTGCGGCAAAGAAAGCCGGCGTCCATGACCACATACCCAACAATTCCCAGCAATGGAATGTATATCCGGCGATTAAAAGGCGTGCGTTACCGTTGCGCTGCAAAATAGTTGTTACACGAAGTCGTTCGATACGCGGATGGATGTGATTGGGGGTTTTTCTCAATGCATACCAAGAAAAGATTAGGCCAACTGAGGGCAGACACCCGGTCACGATGAAAGCAGCACGGTATCCTCCCCAAGCAAGGCACAGCCCTGACACTACCAGTGAAAACGCATAGCCAACGGAGGTGCTCGCAATAAGATATCCGATCGCAGCGCCACGTCTTGACGTATCATAGCGTTCCGAGAACAGCATAATTGCCGGCGTATAGAGACCACCTTGTGTGGTTGCGGCAATGGCATACAGTATTAGACCAGATAGATAGGAATGTGCAAAAAAGCCGAATATCAGCGCCGATGATGCGCTCAGAACTGCAGAAATAAGAAATAATCGTTTTGCCCCAAAATAATCAGAGAGCCAGGCAGATACGAACAATGACGCGGCGTAGCCAAACATAAAAGCTGACGAGATGCTCCCGGCCTGGGTGGCCGACATATCCCATTTGTTGAGAAGGATCGGTAAACAGGCAGCATATACCATGAAGTTCGCATACAGCGCTATGCGAGAAATAAAAACCAATATCAGCCAGCTATCGATTCGTGCTGCCGCCATCTTGATAATTTGCCTATTTCAGACAGGTCTGCGATTATATATAAAGCAGTATCTATCAGCTGTTTATTTTTGGAAATATTGTTTCTTGCCAAAAGACTATTTGTCAGCCGCATTCAGATTTATCGAGAGTAGCTTAGACCGGGAATTCTTGTCAATCTTTGGGATAGATCGTCTACAGACAAAGGGCTGGAGTTTTTATTTTCCCGGTGAGTACGAATGGATAAAAATGATTTCCTGCCTTTCTCGCTGGCCAAAAAATAATTCACGCTGATGACAGATTCCCATTTTATTGCAAAAAGGCGCTCAGATTGAGTGTATCCAAAGAAATAGGATCCACAACTCATGGATGCTCGGTTAAAACAGTTCTCGGACGTTGGAAAGACCGTATGGCATGAATTGGCTGTATTGAACGATTGCTTATTGACCGGAAAGTGAATGCGTACTATTCACTGTGTATCTTTTTCCGTTGCCAGTCGACAACAACCAATTTTGGCAGACCCATCGCCGCTGAACATGCTTTTGCGTGACTGATGATCCCCAAAAAAAACCGCCGCTGGATCATTTACCTGCTATCCTGTCTGCTGTTTGCCTTTTCTCAGTTTTACCGGTCTTCAATAGCGGTAATCTCACCCAATCTGGTTGAAGAACTTGACCTTGATACAGAAGACTTGGGACTCATCTCCGCCGCATTTTTTTATGCGTTTGCCACAATGCAGATCCCGGTGGGACTTTATTTGGACCGCGTGGGACCACGGGTCCTGATGACGGCCCTTTCTCTGGCAGCCGTCGCTGGCGCCGCCCTGTTTGCCTATGGCAAATCTGCAGTTACGCTCATTGTTGGCCGTTCGCTCCTCGGCGTGGGCATGGCCTGTAATCTGATGGGGCCGCTGAAACTGATCACCACCTGGTTTTCGCCGCTATATTTTGCAACCCTTTCCGCCATATTTGTATCCGTCGGGACCGCAGGAAATATGGCGGCAGCAACACCGCTGGTATGGCTGACCGAATGGTTCGGATGGCGAACGACGTTTCTTCTCTTCGCCATAAGCAACCTGGTCATTTCTCTACTGTTTTATCTGATCGTAAGAGATCACCCCGACGATCCACCGGTGAGTCGTCCCACGGCGGCTTCAATGGTCAGTTTATCCGTTGCACTGAGCGGTCTGTTGCCGCTCTTTACCCGCCGGGACTATTGGCTGATTTCGATGGGGACTTTTTTTCGTTACGGCATATATGCGTCGGTTCAGGCCCTTTGGGCTGGCCCATTTCTGATGGTTACCATGAACCTCTCACAGATGATGACCGGCAACCTGCTTCTGGCGATGAGCATCGGCCTGATCGTCGGTAGTCCCGTTTGCGGATGGATATCCGATTCGATTCTTCGTTCGAGGAAAACTGTCATTATTACCGGATTGGTGATAATGGCGGGCATTTTGGTCACACTTGCCATGTTGCCTGGCGATACCGGGCTGCTGATTCTGTTTGCATTGTTTTTTGGCTTTGGATTCTCCAGCGGTTCCGG
The DNA here is from genome assembly GCA_030145105.1 of Desulfosarcina sp. Taxonomy (GTDB): domain Bacteria; phylum Desulfobacterota; class Desulfobacteria; order Desulfobacterales; family Desulfosarcinaceae; genus Desulfosarcina. The sequence goes on along the minus strand of JAQYWF010000128.1, from coordinate 7,552 downwards.
CCAGATCATGTACGCCCACATTAAAGAGCGAATGCCCCATGAAAATGCCGGGACCGCCATGACAGGAATCAACTTTTTTACCATGACGGGGGTCGCGTTTTTTTTGCACGGTCTCGGGTGGGTGATAAAATCGTTCTATCCGGGAGGATCACTTGCACCGGACGTCTTTCGTATGGCATTTATTTTATTTGGCGGCTGCCTGGTTATAACAGGATTACTCTATGGTCTGACCGTCGATGATAAACGCATCTTGAGAAAACGCATGGAAAAACCAACCGACAACACCCATTGACCGCTGCCATCGCTTTCGAATCGCATGCAGCGATACAAACACGATTTTCCAGTCGGGGTTGTCGTTCGGTCACGTTTCAGCCGACATCCCATACCGCTTTTCCCAACTCCCCTTGAGGTATGCGCGTTTCAGCTGTAGAACCCGCTCTACGGAGTGCAGTCCCATCCGCCTGAGATGGGCGTCATCAGCCAGCGATCGGCGAATTTTCTCGCAGGCCGCTTCAATATCTGGGCCTTTGTGGCAAATAAGGGCGATGTCCACATCGGCCATCAGGATCTGGCCGACGGCGGTGTCGATATCGTGACACGGCTTGATGGCCCCCATGTCCAGGTCATCGGTCATCACGACACCGTCGTAGGCCATCTTCCGCCGCAGCAGGTCCGCCGTAATGGCCGGGCTCAGGCTGGCCGGCCAGGCCGGATCGATGCCGGTGTATCGAATATGTGAAAGCATGATGCCGGCCACGTTGCCCTGGATGGCAGACTGGAAGGGGATCAAGTCGACGTCGGTCAATGCCTTTGCATCGACGTCCAGGTCGGGAAGAGCCAGATGGCTGTCCAGGACGGTTCGGCCGATGCCGGGAAAATGTTTGGCCACCGCCATGATTCCACGCTGCTGAAGATGATCGATCACCGTCATGCCCATGTCCGAGACCCATCCCGGATCACTGCCGAAGACGCGGCCGGCCATGATGCTCTCCACCCCGTCCGGAGCGACGTCCAGCACCGGCGCCATGTTCATGTTGACACCCAGATGCTTCAGTTCCATGGCCGTTACCCTGGCAAAATGGACGGCATCTTCGGGATCCTTCATGGCCGGATTCCCCGCGAACTGGGTGAAGGGCGGTTTGAGCCGGGCCACCTGCCCACCCTCCTGATCGATGGCGATGAACAGCGGCGGCAAGCCGAACCGGCCGGCGCATGCCTGGCAGTCGCGGCACAACTGCCGGATCTGCTCCGGTGCCCCCAGGTTGCGTGCGAAGAGGATCAATCCCCCCACCTGCAAGGTGCCGATGAGAAATTTCAGGTCGTCGTTAAAGCCGGTGCCGTCGAAGCCCACCATCAGGCGCTGGCCGGCCATAAATTCATTGTCGAATGGATGCATGGTTCTCACTTCCAGGTACTATTTTTTGGTTAGCGGCTTTTCTATTGAGCCACATTGGGGTCGAGGGGTCAATCGCATTGCCCTAAAAAAAGAATAAATACATTACACCGACGGCCATCAGGCTGATTACCCGCAATCCCTGGCCGAGAATCAGCAGCTGGAGGCCCATGGCTGGTGAGAAGATACCCATGTAGCGGGGCAGCTGGTGGCGCAGCGCCCGTATGGGAAACGCCACGATGTTTCCCGCCAGCAGGGCGATCACGGTCTGCTTGACGGTCAAGACACCGGCTTCCATCAGGGCGCCGGCAGCGGCGAAACCGGAAGTGAATTCAGCGGCAAAGCTCAAGATGACCACCGACAGGGATTCCATCGGCAGCACGCTGGTGACCACGAAACGGGCCAGCCAATTACGCGCCGCATCGAACCCGCCCATGGCGTTGATCATGAAAACCAGCGTGTAGATCGGCACCACATACACGGCGATACGGACGATCCGTCCGGGCAGGCGTTGTTTAATCGCCTGAATCACATCCGTTTTTGCGCGGTCCGTTTCCTGTGGTTTCTGCACCCGGTAGGCCGTATCCGGAGAGACACTGCCGCACTGGCAGAACCAACGGCCAAAGAGCATCACCATCCATGTTCGGGCCACCAGGGCCACAAAGGTGAGGAAAAAGTAAAGCGCGCCGGCCCGGCCAGTGAGCGGGATCACAATGAAAAAAGTGGTCGGCAGGTGGAGGAAATAGGCCGGAAAATGGTTCATGAGGTTACTCAAGAACAATTGCCGGCGGGTAATCTTCTCTTCCTTGAAGAATTCCCACAGCATAGCGTTGGCGGCCACACCGGAAAAGAAGGAGGTCGTGAAAGCGGCCGAACAGCGATCTCCCAGGTGACTGAAACGAAACAGGGGGGCAGCCACCACGGCCAGTTTCCGAGTCCAGCCGGTGGCCTCGATGGTTTGCCCCACCGCCAGCCCCAGGGTAATGAACACGAGCAGGCGCAGCAACGGCCAGAACAAGTGCACGGCCAGGCGCTCGGCGGTATGCGTCTCCAACTTCAGCCAGCCCCAGCCGACCACCAGAAGGGAGAAGGCCACAGAAACCGCCAGGGCTTTATAGGGCAACCGGGACTCAGTGTGCCTCATGGTTATGGTTCTTCTTGGCCAGGATCAGGGTCCAGTAACCCGGTTTGCGCTGCTTTAATGTTTGAATGTCTTCAATCACCTCTTCGTTTGCCAGGCAGCAATTGGCCACCGCCACACTGTTTTCGAGCATGTGCTTTTCTTCCAGGGCATCCGTGATATCCCCGGCATTGCGGTAGGCCTTCATGAAAACCACGTTGTCCACTATTTCCGAGAGTTGGCGCAGGCGGTGCCCCCCCTCCACACCGGACAACACCAGCAGCGATTCCTCACCTTCCACCAGGGGGCGGTTTACCCGCGCGGCGGCGGCCTGATAGGCGGCAATACCGGGAACAGTGACAACCGGCGCACCGGGCGCAAGGGCCAGCACGTACTTTAGTACATATCCATAGGTGGCGTAGGTCAGCGAGTCTCCCAGGGTGAGAAAAGCCACATCATGGCCCTTTTCCAGTTCGGTGATGATGGTGCGTGCATGAGCTTGCCAGCAAGCCTCTTTTTCGGCTAAATCCTTGGTCATTGGAAAGGGCAGCAAACGCACGTCGCTGTTTTCGGGGATGTGCGGAGCGGCAATCGTGACCGCCTGGCTGTGGGCGTTTTTGGTGGAGGATGCAGCGAAGACCACGTCGACCCGATTGATGATCTTGACCGATTTTAAGGGGATCAGATCCGGATCACCGGGCCCCACGCCGATGCCGTAAAGCGTTCCGTAATGCAAAGTGTTCATGGTGTCGCCTGTTCGTAATAGGTTGCAAGGCCGAAGTCGTCCGACAATGCCAATCGTTTCGATCGCTTTGGTACCCACCGAAAACGATTCGGGCTCAGCTGTCGTCGCCGGCCTTGATGATCAATGCGTTGACCACGGCCGCTGCCACATTCGAGCCGCCTTTGCGGCCCACATTGGTAATATGGGGGACATCGTATTCCAGCAGTAGGGCCTTGGATTCGGCGGCATTGACGAACCCCACCGGCAAACCCACCACCAGGGCCGGGCGCACGGTGCCCTTTTCCATGAGTTCAATCAGCCGCAGCAGAGCCGTGGGGGCGTTGCCCACCACATAAATGCCGCCAGAAAGCGCCGGTGCAGCCACGTCCACGGCCGCCTTGGCCCGTGTAATGCCCTTGCGTGCGGCGGTCTCGGCCACCCGTTCATCGGTCATGTAACAATTCACCGTGCCGCCGAACCGAGCCAGATCCCGCTGGCGGATACCCGCACGCGCCATGTTGGTGTCGGTAATAATCGGGCACCCAGTGCGGATAGCCGACACACCGGACGAAATGGCCTGCGGATGAAAACGGATCATCTGCTGCCACTCAAAATCTGCACTGGTATGAATCACCCGGCGCACCACCGGCCACTGATCCGTTGAAAAGCCGTGGTCGCCGGCTTCGCTGTCAATAATCTGAAAACTCAACTGCTCGATCTCATGGGGTTTCATGTACGGTTCCTTTAAGGTTGCATTTTTTCGGTAGTCCAGCGTCCGCAAGCGTTTATGAAATGCCTGGCAGCCTGCGGGCAGCTTCCGAAATGCAGGTGGATATAACTGCCCAGGGTCTGGTTAACCACAAAACCGTCGGCCGCCTTGTCCATGCCGGCGCGGTCGGTCATCCGATAGACACCGGGCAGATCGACCGCCTCACCGGTGATGGTGGAATAATGAAATTCATGCCCCCGAATGACCTGTCCGGCCGGTCCCAGCACCGTTGCCATCGACTGGGTGACTTCCCGGTATCCCAACGCCTTGAGCCGTCCCAGCATGCGCGTGGCAAAGGGCAGGCAGCCGGTCATGGAAAAGGCGTTGCCTTCGGTGTCGCCCATCTCCCGGCACAGGTACATAAACCCGCCGCATTCACCGTAAATTGGCAAGTTCATCTGACTCAATTGCCGAATCTCCTGTCGCAGCAAGCGGTTGCCGGCCAACGCACCGGCATGCAGCTCTGGATAGCCGCCACCGAAATAAAGCCCGTCCAGTCCTTCCGGCAGCCGGTTGTCCGTCAGGGGTGAGAAAAAGACCAGTTGCGCGCCGGCTGCCTCCAACATCTCCAGATTGTCCGGATAGTAAAAACAAAAGGCGGCATCCCTTGCTACGCCGATACGCACGCCGGTCTTCCGCATCTCGATTCGCGGGGTTGACACATTCCCCTGAAGATTAAGATCCGGCAGTCTCTGAAGCAGCGCCTCGAGATTTAGCTGTTTTTCAATCAGGGCTGCAAGACGCCCGCGATTCCCTTCGGACAGGTCATGGTCTTCCCGGGTCACCAGCCCCAGATGTCGCTCGGGAATGGTGATGGTCTCATCACGCATCAGGCCGCCTAGCACCGGCATGCGCACGTGGCCGTCCATGGCCTCTTTCAGGTACCCCAGATGGCGGTTGCTGCCCAGGTGGTTAAACAGCACCCCGGCAAAATCGACACCAGGATCAAACTGCTCGAAACCCTGCACCAACGCGGCAGCGCTGCGGGCCATGGCGCGTGCCCCCACCACCAGCACCACCGGCAGGCCCAGCCATTTGGCCATCTGGGCGGTGGAGCCGGCCTCGCTGCATCCGTCGTAGCCGTCGAACAGGCCCATCACTCCCTCCACCACGGCGATGTCGGCATCGACGGTGTGCCTAGCAAAGGCCTTCAGGTTGTAATCCTGCGAGAGCATCCACCCGTCCAGGTTGCGGCTGGCCCGACCGGTGACCCGGCTGTGGTGGCCGGGATCGATGAAGTCCGGCCCGACCTTGAAGGGCGCAACAGTGTATCCCCGCGCAGTAAGTGCAGCCATCAGACCCAGCGTGATGGTGGTTTTGCCGGCCCCGCTGTGGGTGCCGGCGATGACGATGCCTTTGATGACAACCTCCTAGACTGGAAATCCGGTGCTGTTGAAAAGGCGTAGGCCGCAAATAACAAATTACAAGCACCAAATTTCAAATAAATTCTAAATTCCAACATTCAAATCTCAAAGGAGATACAAATCAACGGTTGATTGTTATTTTGATTTCTCCACTATTGATGATTGGAATGTCCTGCCTTTCCGATCAGATGGTTTGAGATTTTGATTTTTGGTCATTGTGATTTGTTTGTCATTTGTCTTTTGGTTATTGTGATTCATTGGTGCGCGCCATCCATACCGGCGGAGGCTATAATGTTCCGGCCCGCCGCACAGTATACATCCGGATAGAGCAGACAGCCGATCCGGTATATTCCTTTGAGCAGCCCCAGGGTCGGACGCGAGACAATGGTTTCGTCCACCAGGAACACCTGCCCCGCCTTGACTGCCTTGATGGCGCCGAATCCCGGCTCAGCCATGATCGCCGCCACGGAAATCTGGTTCATGGCCCCCTGTTGGGAGAGAAAGACATCGATCCCGGCAGCATGTGAGAGCAGCCGCTCCTTTCCGTATACCGAGATGTTGTTGTTTTCGCGCACCGGTGCATCGCTGGCCACATTGATACCGCCGGCGGTTTCCAGGGCAAAGATGGCCATGGCCTGGGGCGTGAAGGTCTTCATTTTGCGGTGGATGGCCTCGAAGTAGACCCGCTTACGCTTGCCAACCTTCGCGGACAGCCGCTCGAAGTCACCCACCGCCGCTTCGAAGGCGCGATGCATGCCGTCGGCTTGCGCCTCCCTGCCGCTGAGCCTCCCCAACAGCTTCCAGTATTCCGCCAGCTGCTCCACGGTGGTGGGCTGCACCGATACCACCTGGATTCCGCTTTGCTTCAGGCGCTGCACCAGCCGGGGATAGCCGCGGTCGATCATTGGCCGGATCACCACAAGGTCCGGACGGGCAGCCAGAAACCGCTCCGGATCGTCGTGATAGGAAAAGATCTTCTTTCCTGTGGCTCCGGGCAGATGGGCCGACTGGCCATCGATGCCGATGAGTTGGTCAGCCGCACCCATGGCCAGCAGGTTCTCCGTATGGGCGCCATAAAGAGAGATGATCCGACCATAAGGGGCGTTATCGTGGACAACCCCATCCATCTGAAAATCAGTGGCAAGAGCTGCACTCTCCAGGAACAGCCATGTGATCAGAAGACTGATTATAATCCGATTTTTCTTCAATCCCTCAATTCCCCAATCAAGCCCTTTTATACCTGACCTGCAGCCGTCCGGTAAAATCATCAACCGCCACCCGGGCCTGAACGTCGAATACCCGTTTCAGGTTCTGCGGGGTGAACACCTCTGCCGTCGGGCCGGCAGCTACCACCCGCCCCCCTTTGACCATGACGATTTCCTGGCTGTATGCCGATGCCAGATTCAGGTCCTGAAACACCGCGATCACCGTCCGCCGTTCTATCCGAACCAAACCGGCCACACGGTCCAGCAGCGTCAGGGTGTGGCAGACGTCCAGGTTGGCCGTGGCCTCGTCCAAAACCAGCACCGGGGTGTCCTGAACCAGGGCCCGTGCAAAAATCACCCGCTGGCGCTCGCCCCCACTCAGCGATGTGATAGGGCGGTCTTTGAATGCCAGCACATCGCATTCGGCCATGGTTCGGGCCACCCGATCCACGTCTTCGGCGGATGGCACGCCGAATCGGTGCGTATAGGGGTATCGACCCATGAAGACCACCTCTTCGACGGTAAAGGGAAAATTAATGGCGTAGTCCTGGGGAACCAGTGCGATCTGTCTGGCCAGTGCCCGTTTGCCGTATTCGCCCAAGGGCCTTCCCGCGTATTGGATCTGGCCCTGATGGGGCGTGATGTGGCGACAGATCAGGTCGAGCAGCGTGGTTTTGCCGCAGCCGTTGGGGCCGACGATGCCGGTAAAACGGCCGGCAGCCAGGTCCAGGTCCAGACCATCGAAAATGGTCTTGCCCGGGTGGGCGAAACCGATGCCGCAAAGTGCAAAACCCACGCTTAGAACCCCCTCCCACCGGTTTGGCGTTTGCGAAACAGGTAGCAAAAAAAGGGACCGCCGATCAGCGCCGTGAGCACCCCGATGGGGATTTCATGAGGCAGAACGGCCCGGGTTACCGTATCGGCGCACAAGAGCAGGATCGCCCCGCTGAATAGAGACAGGGGCAGCAGGCGGCGGT
>JAQYWF010000204.1 GCA_030145105.1 Desulfosarcina sp. | reverse complement strand
GGCCACTCTCGCCTGGAGCATTTGCACCGAGGCTACCCCCATATGCATCAGTCAGAGCATCTGAATTGCAGGCACCGATATCCGCATCGACATCCATCCAAAAGTTGACATTGCCTGGTGTTGATGGTTTAATCTTTGCAATCCACGGGCCGCGATAGACGTAAAGGGGTCGATCATCTTATTTTCTTTCGGCAGGCTGCTTCACTTTTTCAAAAAAAGGATGATGATATGAAAGCAAGCATTTACCGTTTTCTTTCCAGCATGCCTCATTTCTCTTTTCTCACCAAGGAAGAACTCGATCTGGTTGTGTCCAAGGCCGAACTTGTCCATCTTTCAAGAGACCATTCGGTTTCCGCTCAGGGAGAGACACGCATCGAGAACGTGCTGGTGATTATGCGAGGCCAGCTTTCCCTTTATCAGGACGATCAAGGGGAACCGGAATTGAGCGGATACATCAAGCAAGGGGAGGTCTACGGAGGTATATCGGTGATGTTGAACGCCGGCATATCCCTGAGGACGGCCAAGGTGGATACCGATTTGCACGCCATCTCCATACCGGACACCGTTATTATGGAGATTTGTACTAAAAACAAGGCCTTTTATGAATATTTTCTGGCAAATTTCAGCAATAATATCTTTGATAAATCCATAGATGCCATTACTTGGGCCGTCCAGGCGCGTCTCTTTTTGTCCGATATCGTTCCCTTCAACTTTCTGCCCGAAGAAGAGATCGATCATACTGCCCAGGTCCTCTCACGTATTACCTACCCGCGAGGAACCGTCCCTTTTGTTCAGGGCAAGACGCGCGTCGGCTATCTGTACATGCTTCAAAAAGGCGCTGCGGAGCGTTATTATGAAGACAATGGAACCAAAAAAATGCGGGACTTGCTGTCCGAAGGCGATCTATACGGCGGTATTTCCATGCTCTTAAATGATGGGTTGGCCGTACGCACCATGGAGGTAATCGAAGACGCTACATTTTGCGTACTGCCCAGCCATGTGTTTTTCGACATTTGTAAAAAAAACAGTGCATTCCGTGATTTTTTTTCCGACACCTTCGGAAAACGGATGCTCAGTCGCTCTTATGCGGCGATTATCGCCAAAACCCTTCAGCCCAGAGAAGACAGTCATCAGTTATTCAATCAGCCGCTGTCCCAGATCTTTTCGCGAAGTCCAATTTTTTGCGATGCCAATCTATCCATTCGGGAGGCCGCCATCGCCATGGACAGCCAAAATAGCAGTTATGCCTTTATCCGTTCGACAGAACCCGATCAGGTGGGTATTGTCACCGAAAAGGATTTTGCCCGCAAGGTAATTGCCCGCGGATATCCTATCGATAAGCCGGTGGGCAGCATCATGTCGGCGCCGCTTCGAACCATTTCAGAGAAAGCGCTGGTGTTCGAGGCTATGATGACCATGATGGAGGAGGATTTTCAACATGTGGGTGTCGTGGACCTGAACGAAAATATCATCGGCATGCTGTCCACCAAAGACATTCTCACCTATCAGGGCCAATCTCCGTTGTTTCTGCTTCGCGAGATTCAGATTGCACCCAGTATGGACAAGATCATCGAAAAGCATCTTCAGGTGGTCGGAATAGTACGAAGCTTGATCAACAACGGAGCTACTGCCAGAAATGTAACCCGTTTTATCACGACGGTTTCCGACACGATATTGAATAAACTCATGTCCATGACCCTGGACGAAATGGGGCCTCCGCCAGTACCGTTTGTGTTCATGATTATGGGCAGTGAGGGCCGGCAGGAACAGACACTGAAAACGGATCAGGACAACGCCATTGTGTACCAGGACCCGCAGCCGGCCGCCGCTGATTCGGTGGAGCGCTATTTCAGAAAGTATGGTGAAATCGCCTGCACCCTGCTGAACGAGGCCGGCTACGATTTTTGCAAGGGCGATATTATGGCCAAGAATCCACAGTGGTGTAAACCCTTAAGCCAATGGAAGGCCTATTTCAGCGATTGGATTCACGCTGCCGAAGCCGAAGACCTCCTTCAGGCCAGTATTTTCTTCGATTTCCGACGCGGGTATGGAGAAGACTCGCTGATCACCGAATTGCGTCGGGATCTGTTCGCCTCACTTGACGGATGGGCTGGTTTTTTCCGGCACCTGACAGAAAATGCCCTCAATTTCAAGCCGCCCCTCGGATTTTTTCGCAATTTTGTGGTTGAATCTAAAGGTCTTCATCGCGATGCATTCGATATTAAAAGCGCCATGACACCCATCGTTGATTTTGCGCGGGTGTATGCCCTTAAAAACAGGATCGATGAGACCAATACATTGGAACGGCTCGATCAACTCAGGATCAAGAAAGTCATTTCCCTTCAGGAATATGAAGAATTGGAAAAAGCATACAGCTTCCTCATGCAGCTGCGTTTTGTGCGGCAGATCACTGCAGTCATGGAAGACAAAAAAAAACCGGACAATTACATCACTCCAAAAAAACTGACCCACATCGAACAAACCATGCTGAAGGAGATATTCAAACGGGTGGAGAAGTTTCAATCTAAGATGGATTTCGACTTTATCGGCATCGCCTGACAATCAACGTCAGTTCGGCGCTATCCAGCGGATCGGGGATGACATGACACCAGGAAAGACGATGAGCCGAGATGGATTGTTGAAGCGGATTCAAACCCTCGAGACGGAAAACCGGTACCTATCCCGGTCACTTGCCAAACAGCGGGCGGATTTCGATGCATTGGCCAAACTGACCCGGCGCATTGCCGATAATGCTCCGGATATGATCTGGGCCAAGGATATGGACAACCGCTACCTGTTCGCCAACCGTGCCCTGTGCGACCGGCTGCTCATGTGTAAAAGCCCAGAGGCCGTGGTGGGAAAAAATGACGTCTACTTCGCCGATCTGGAGCGGGCCAACGGTCAGCGCCACACCTTCGGTGAAGTGTGTGAAAATTCAGACGAGATCGTAAAAGCCAAGCAAAAGGCCATGCGGTTTGTGGAGGACGGACTGGTTCGCGGGCAATATCTGGTACTTGACGTCCACAAGGCGCCGCTTTTGGACGAATCCGGGGCGATGATCGGCATCGTCGGCTGTGGCCGGGATATCACCCGTGAGCGTCAGACCCTGAAAGACTTGAATGAAAGTCGTGCCAGCCAGCAGCTGCTCATGGAGACCGCCTCAAATTTTGCCGTCTTCCGCCTTCAGGTGAATCCGGTCCGTCCCAGGCGATTGAAGGTGATTTTTGTCAGTCCATCGGCGAAAGATATCGCTGGTGTCACGCAGTCGCAGGAGGTGGTCGAGTGGTTCCAGGTTTATCCGAATGATCGCAAGGCGCTGCGTTACGCCTATGTAAAGGGCCACACGGATCTCAAATTTAACCATCGGTTCAGGGTCTTTCATCGCGTCCTGGCCCAGTGGCGCTGGATGCATATCATTGCCACCTGTGTCAAGGGGCCTCAGAACAGCTACGTCAATGGCATCATGTTCGATATTACCGATCAGATGAAAAGTAAGGAAGCGCTGGCGGCCAAAGGCCGTGAACTGGAGTCGCGATCCGACAACCTTTCTGAAGTGAACACGGCACTTAAAGTGCTTTTGAAAAAGCGGGACGAAGACCGCAAAGCTTTGGAGGAAAAGGTTCTTTACAATGTCAAATCCCTGATCCGCCCATACTTAAACAAGATGAAAACAAGTGGGCTGAACGCCAAGCAAAAAGCCTATCTCGAAATCTTGGAGTCCAACCTCAACGAAATTGTTTCGCCGCTGAGTCGCAAGCTTTCCTTCGATTACCTCGGATTTACACCAACTGAGATTAAGGTGGCCACCATGGTCAAGCAGGGCAAAAAAGCCAGAGAGATTGCCCGCATGCTGGGCATCTCCACCCGGACGGTCGAAGGATATCGATACGCCATCCGTGATCGGCTTGGCATCAAAGGCAAGAAGGTAAACTTGCGCACCTATTTGTTCTCCATCCAGTAGGCAGTGTCCATCCAGAAACGGCATCTTGCGGTCCAGCTCTGCGTTCTCGGGATATTGACGTCCTCGACAGACGCGCTGCTACGCCTGCGGTGTTCACAATATCCCAGTGGCCTTGATCTAAACTTAACTAACGGAGAAAATTGAAGTACCAGGAAATGAGGGTTTCGCCGAAAAACAGGTAGATGGTCGCCCCCATGGCCAGAAAGGGGCCGAAGGGAATGGCCAGCCGCATGCCTTTTCCGGATCGGATCATGGCCAACAAGCCAGCGATGGTGCCGATGGCCGACGCGGCGAAAAGGGTGAACAGAATACCCTGCCAACCGACCATGGCGCCGATCATGGCAAGCAGCTTGATATCTCCGCCCCCCATGCCCTCCCTTCCGGTCATGAACTGGTAAACCCAGGCAACAGCGAAAAGGCTTCCGCCACCCGCTGCGATGCCAATGGCACTGGCGCGCCAGGTGACGCTGGGGACGGCCAGGGCGGCCAGGAAGAAAAGCGGGATCCCTGGCAGTGAAATCGTGTCCGGAATGATCCGGTGGTCCAGATCGATAAAGGTGACCACGATCAGGGTCGCGATGAAGGTGAAAACGACCAGCCCATGCAGCGTGGGCCCGAAGGCCAGGGCGCAGGCCAGGGCGAAGAGCCCGCCCAATAGCTCCACAAAGGGGTAACGGATGGCGATGGGTGCCTCGCAGTTACGGCATTTTCCCATCAGTAACAGATAACTGAGGATAGGGATGTTGTCGTAGAAAGGAATCATCGTTTTGCAGCGGGGGCAGCTCGAACCCGGATGAACGATGGACAAGGCGGCTGGTATGCGGTAAATGCAGACGTTTAAAAAGCTGCCGATGCAGGCGCCGAAGATAAATGCCAGTATGTTCACCGTCAGTGGTGTCGTCATGTCAGCCCGTTTTTAAGTGTTGGCCCGAAGGATCGGTGTATTCTGGAAGCGTTTCCAAACACGATGCTAAAGCTTCTTAAAAGAAGCGGTGTGCCATTGTCAAAGAAAAATTAAGTGTTATTATATAGGACATTTTGCGAAACAGCCACTTTGGCAGGGCCGTGAATGAAATTTGGCATTGATATATCCAGGAGTCAAGATGGGTGAAACTGATAAAGATGATCTGATCAGCATTATCGAGGAGGACGATCCGGAAGCGGTCATTCCAACGATTCTTCCTATGATGCCGGTGCGGGATGTGGTGATCTTCACGGATATGCTGCTGCCCTTGTTTGTGGGGCGTGAAAAATCGGTTAACGCCATCGAAGAGTCGATTTCAAAGGATCGTTACCTGTTTGTGGCAACCCAGATCGATCCGGGTATCGAAAACCCCAAGCCTGAAGAGATCTACCAGATCGGAACGGTCGCCCGGATTTTGAGGATGCTAAAACTGCCGGACGGGCGTGTCAAGGCGCTCGTTCAGGGAATCGCCAAGGCCAAGATTGCCAAATATGTGCGCAAGCGTTCCTTGTACCGGGTGAAAATCAACATCATCGAGGAGCCTGAGTCCTCCACTGTTGACCTGGAAGCAGAAGCGCTGATGCGTAACGTCAGGGAATATTCCGAGAGAATTCTCACCTTGCGGGGTGAGTACACCAACGAGGTGGGGTCCATTCTCACCAGCATCGACGATCCCGGCCGGTTGGCGGACCTGGTGGCCTCGAACCTCCGCTTGAAAATTGACGAAGCCCAAGCCATCATCGAAATCATCGACCCCTTCGAGCGCCTTAAAAAAGTAAACTACTTGTTTTTTCACGAAGTGGAATTGTCTGCCATGCAGGCCAAGATCCAGTCCGAGGTGAAGGACGAAATATCCAAGAGCCAGAAAGACTATTTCCTGCGCGAGCAGGTTCGGGCCATTCACAAGGAACTGGGAGAACTGGACGAGCGCACCCAGGAAATCGACGAATATAAAAATAAGATCAAACGCGCGAAAATGAGCCAGGATGCCAAGGCGGAAGCCGACAAACAGCTTCGCCGGCTGGAACAGATGCACCCCGATTCCGCAGAATCATCGGTTGTTCGAACGTATCTGGATTGGATGGTGGAGCTGCCCTGGAGCAAGTCCACGACCGATGTTATCGACATTAAAAAGGCCAAATCAGTTCTGGATAAGGACCATTACGGCCTGGAACGGATCAAGGATCGCATCCTGGAGTACCTGAGCGTTCGTAAGCTCAATCCCCAGACCAAGGGGCCGATTCTTTGTTTCGTTGGCCCTCCTGGCGTGGGAAAAACATCGCTGGGACGGGCCATCGCCAATGCCATGAAACGAAAGTTCGTGCGCATTTCCCTGGGGGGCATACGGGACGAAGCGGAGATTCGGGGGCATCGGCGCACCTACATCGGGGCACTGCCTGGACGCATTATCCAGGGGTTGAAGCAGGCCGGTTCAAACAACCCGGTGTTCATGATGGATGAAATCGACAAACTGGGTGCAGACTTTCGGGGCGACCCCTCTTCTGCGCTGTTGGAGGCACTGGATCCTGAGCAGAATTTTGAATTCAGCGATCACTACCTCAATCTCAGCTTTGATCTGTCCAAGGTCATGTTCATCCTGACTGCCAATATCTCGGACACCATCCCGTCTGCACTGCTGGACCGCATGGAGGTGATCAACCTGTCCGGCTATACCGAGGATGAGAAGAAAACCATTGCGAAAACGCACCTGATTCCGCGGCAGGTCAAGGAGAATGGCATCAAGCCACGTCAAATCCGCTTCAGCGATGCAGCCGTCGTCCAGGTCATTAACGAGTACACCTCCGAGGCGGGGTTGAGAAACCTCGAACGTGAGTTGGGTACCCTGTGCCGAAAATTGGCACGACGAATTGCCGAAGGGGCGAAAGGCCCGTTTCAGGTAACCCGCCAGTCCCTGGAAAAATACCTGGGACCGCCCAAGTATTATCCGGAGATGGACAAGGAGCACAGCCAGGTGGGGCTCTCAACCGGCCTTGCATGGACGCAGGTTGGTGGCGAAGTACTGTATGTGGAGGCCTCGCTGATCAATGGGAAGGGGGAAATGATTCTCACCGGCCAGTTGGGTGAGGTCATGCAGGAGTCGGCCCGGGCGGCACTGAGCTACGCTAGGGCCAATATCGACCTGTTCAAGGTGAAGGATGAGATTTTCGACAACCGGGATATCCACATCCATGTGCCGGCCGGTGCCATCCCCAAAGATGGCCCTTCCGCAGGCATCGCCATGGCCACGGCCCTGATTTCGGCGTTGACTGAACGGCCCGTCAACAAGGATGTGGCCATGACCGGTGAGATCACGCTTAGGGGGCGTGTGCTGCCCATCGGGGGATTGAAGGAAAAAGCCCTGGGGGCCCTTCGTGCAGGCATCAATACGGTGATCATACCGGAAAAGAACAAAAGAGATCTCGTGGAGATTCCCAAGAACGTCAAGCGCAAGCTCGAGTTTGTTCCTGTAAGGAACATGGACGAGGTTCTGACGATCGCCCTGGAGCCGGCGCCCCCCCAAAAAAAAGTAAGGGCGCCAAGGGCGAAAAAAAAGCCTGCAAGCAAAGCCCGGTCATGAACCTTCTGGCCGTCGACACCTCCACCACCAGTTGCAGCGTGGCCCTGTTCAGTGGAGACCGGTTGCTTGCCGAGACACTTTATGCAGCGGGAAAAACCCATTCCCGTCATCTCATGTCGATGATCCGCAGGATGCTTGAGAGATGCCGTTGCGAACCTGGGGATATCGACGGTATTGCCGTCACCCGGGGCCCGGGAACCTTTACCGGCTTGCGAATCGGAATCAGTACGGTAAAGGGGCTTGCTGCTGCCACGGGGGCATCAGTGGTCGGGGTCAGCAGTCTGGCGGCACTGGCCTTTCCGTTGACCCTTCACGATTGCCCGGTTGTCGCCATGATTGATGCACGGCGGGGGGAGGTTTACTACACCCAGTACCGTGGGTCCGTTCAACCGGCGACACGGGTCTCGGTGGCCGCGCCGGAAACGGCGGCAGCGGCCCTGCCGGAAGATGCCGTCCTAGTAGGCTCTGGTGCCCTTATTTACCGGGAGGTCTTTGAGAACCGGAGCCCGGGCATCCGGTTTGCCGATACCACGCAACACGTCATCCGAGCCGCATCAGTGGGCAGACTTGCTATGGTGCGGTTCAAGCAAGGAGATGTCGATCCCATCGATGCCCTGATTCCGGAATATATCCGCAAGTCCGACGCCCAGATTCAGATGGCCGGCCAGCAGACGGGTGCTATAACTGCCAAACTTGACATGCAAGGGCATTGAATGGCAAGCCGGCAATAGCCATTGGCATGCGTTTGATTTGGCTACCCGGTGACTTCAGCAGACAACTGGTTTACGGCGAATGATTCGTTTTCCCGTCGGGTGTCCGGGTAGATGTTGACACGGGCGCAGGCATTGGATATAGGTAACCCTTTAATAAAAGGGTTGAAAAAGGTTTTTACCGGCAGGCATCGGTGCCGGGGAGCATGAGATGACACAAATGAACTGGTCCGATCCGCCCAGTCAGACCGCATTTCCAGTGGCAAAGGCCGGATATTCATTTATATTCGCGTCCGCTTTCGCCACCGCTGTTTTCGCCTTGCTTGGCGTTGTATGGCTGGCCGTCCTGGGGCTTATCACCACCGGTTTTATCTGCTATTTTTTCAGAGACCCTGATCGTCTGGTCCCGGCCGGCGAGGGGATTGTGGTCTCACCGGCTGACGGCAAGGTGATAAAAGTGGAACCGGTGGACCAGACGCCTTACTTTGAAGGTGCCTGCACCCGGATCAGCGTTTTCATGTCCGTCTTCAACGTCCATGTCAACCGGATGCCCCACGAGGGGACGATCCGGCAGGTGACCTATCACCCGGGAAAATTTTTTTCAGCCAACCTCGACAAGGCGTCGACCGACAACGAACACAACGCCCTGTTGCTGGAGAGCCCGGATGGTAAAAAGGTGGGATTCGTCCAGATTGCCGGATTGGTCGCCCGGCGCATCATTTGTGCCGTTCAACCCGGTGATGTGTTGAAACGGG
>JAQYWF010000208.1 GCA_030145105.1 Desulfosarcina sp. | reverse complement strand
GTATCTATACAGCCCTGTTTCCCTGTAACGAATGCGCCAAGGTGATCATCCAGGCGGGTATCCGCCAGGTGGTCTACCTGTCTGACAAGTATGCCGACACCGATTCCGTTCGCGCCTCCAGAATGATGTTCGACCAGGCCGGGGTGGCCTGTCGCCAGCTGGTGCCGGCCAGTCCGGTGGTGTCCATCCATTTTTTGGAAAACGGATAATGTCTGATCCGTTGCATGACAAGTCGGTTGTTGAGCCCTCCCCGCGGCTTGCCGCGGGGAGGGCTCACCGTAAGGATAATAAAATCGGTTTTCAGTTCGCTCGCTATCGCGGTTCAACATTACGCAGCCATCGGGAGGGTTATTCATGAAATGTCCATTTTGCGGAGAGCTTGACAACAAGGTTATCGATTCTCGAGTAAGCAAGGATGGCAGCGTGATCCGACGCCGGCGGGAGTGCATCGACTGCACCCGGCGCTTCACCACTTACGAGCACATCGAAGAAATTCCCATCATGATCATCAAAAAGGATGGTCGCCGGGAAGTCTTCAGCCGCGAAAAAGTGGGTTCCGGAATCCGCAAAGCCTGCCAGAAACTGGACATCAGCATGAATACCATCGAAGCGTTCATCGAAGAGCTGGAAAGGGACCTTCGGGAAACCGGCGAAAAGGAAATTCCCTCCCACGAGATCGGTGAGCGGGTCATGGTCAAATTGCACGAGCTCAATGACATCGCCTATGTCCGCTTCGCCTCTGTCTATCGTGAATTCAAGGACGTCAACGACTTTGTATCGGAACTCAAGCGCCTGCTGAGCCATCCAGCCAAATAATGGACGACCGAAGCTACATGAAGCAGGCATTGGCCCTGGCCGAAAAGGGCCGGGGCCGGACCTCGCCCAACCCCATGGTCGGCGCCGTGCTGGTCAAGGACGGCAGGGTCGTGGGCCGGGGATATCATCAGCGGGCGGGCGGGCCCCATGCCGAAGTCAACGCCATCGACCATGCGGGCGAGCGGGCCCGGGGAACGACCCTTTATGTCACCCTGGAGCCGTGCAACCACCTCGGCCGCACACCGCCCTGCACCCACAAGATCCTGGATGCCGGCATCCGGCGGGTGGTGGTGGCGATGACTGACCCGAACCCCGGCGTCCGGGGCGGCGGCAACCGATACCTGCAGGACAACGGCATCCAGGTAGCCACGGGCATTTGTGAAAAGGAAGCCCGGACGCTTAACGAAGCCTTTATCGCATGGGTCACCACAGGCAGGCCTTTTGTCGTTGTCAAATGCGCGGCCACCCTCGACGGGCGCATTGCCACACGCACCGGCGACTCCCGCTGGGTCACCGGCCCGGCCTCCCGCCAGTTCGTCCATCGGCTCCGCCATGCGGTCGACGGCATCATGGTCGGCGTGGAGACCGTTAAAAAAGACAACCCCAGCCTGACCACGCGCCTGGAAGAAGCAGGCGGCTCGGACCCGACACGCATCATCCTGGACACCCACTTGTCAATCCCGCTGACGTCCAAACTGCTGCATCAGACGTCCCCGGCACCCACGTGGGTGGTCTGCGGGTCGAATGCAGCGGCAGATCGCCAGGCAGCATTGGCGGCTGCCGGTACACGGGTCGTCACCGCCCCTTTGAAAGCGGGTCGCATCGACCTGTCGGTATTGATGCAGCAACTTGGCGAAATGGGTATCACCAGCCTGCTGATCGAAGGGGGGGGCATGGTCATCGGTTCAGCGTTTGCCGCCGACATCGTGAATAAAATATGTTTCTTTTATGCACCAAAAATATTGGGTGGTGATGATGGAATTCCCATTTGTCGGGGAGCGGGACCGGAGCGCATGCGTCAGAGCATCGCCGTCCATAATTTATCGGTGCTCAGATTCGACACCGACGTCATGCTCCAAGGCTATCTGAAACCCGTTTGATTGATTGACAACAAGCGTTTTCACATTATTTTTACGGACATGTTCACAGGAATCATCGAAGGTTTAGGCACCATTTCCGCCATCCACCCGTCTGGTCGGGGAAGCCGGATTTCAGTCATTTCGGATTTCGATCTTACAGGAACCCGCATTGGAGACAGCATTGCCGTGAACGGCGCCTGCCTGACCGCTGTGAGCCTGCAGGCAAGGCGGTTTACCGTGGACGTCTCCCCCGAGACCCTGAAGCGAAGTGTCTTGGGCAGGATCAAGCTCGGTGAACGGGTCAATCTGGAACGCGCGCTGCGGCTGTCAGACCGGCTGGATGGGCACCTGGTTTCAGGGCACATTGACGGCATGGGCACCCTGCACGAAAGGAAAACGCTGGCCAACGCCATCATCATCACCTTCGGTGTGGAGAAATCCCTTTCCCGTTACATGATCGAAAAAGGGTCCGTGGCCGTGGACGGCGCCAGCCTGACGATCAACAGCTGTGACAGCAGCACGTTTGAGGTAAGCATCATTCCCCAGACGGCCGGCCTGACCACCATTGGTTTTAAAAAGGTGGGAGATGCGGTCAACATCGAAGCCGATATGATCGGAAAGTATGTTGAACGCTTTGTTCTAAACCGCGAATCAGCAGACCGCAAGCCCGGACCATCCGATGGCGGTATCGATATGACCATGCTGGCCAAGTCCGGATTTATCTGATCGATTAACGAACTGTAGGAGAATGCTCCACCATGCCAAAAATTACCATCGACCAGGCCATCGAAGATATCCGCAATGGCAACATGGTCATCCTCGTCGACGATGAAGATCGAGAAAACGAAGGCGACTTGACCATGGCGGGGGAAAAGGTGACCCCCGAAGCCATCAACTTCATGGCCAAGTATGGCAGGGGACTCATCTGCCTGTCACTGACCACTCAAAAATGTGCCCAGTTGGACCTGCCCATGATGGTGCAAAACAACACCAGCCCTTTTGAAACCGGATTCACCGTCTCCATCGAGGCCAAATGCGGAGTCACGACCGGTATCTCGGCCGCCGATCGGGCCACCACCATCGCAGCCGCCGTGGCCGACGACGCCAAACCCGGCCACCTGACCCGGCCGGGCCACATATTTCCCCTGCGCGCACGCGATGGCGGGGTCATGGTGCGTGTGGGTCAGACCGAAGGAAGCGTGGACCTTTCCCGACTGGCCGGCCTCAAGCCGGCGGGCGTCATCTGCGAAATTATGGACGACGACGGCACCATGGCACGGATGCCGGCGCTTGAAGAATTCAGCCAGCAGCACGGCATCGGTATCTGCACCATCGCCGATCTGGTGGAGCACCGCATTCGAACGGAAAGTTTCGTTCACCGGGCCGCGGAAACCATCATCCCTACCCTCCACGGGGGCGACTTTAAAATGATCGCTTTTGAAAACGACGTGGACAACCTGACTCACATCGCCCTGGTAAAAGGAGAGATCGATCCGGAAACGCCCACCATGGTGCGGGTACACTCGGAATGCATGACCGGTGACATCTTCGGTTCCATGCGCTGCGACTGCGGTGACCAACTGCACAAGGCCATGGCGATGATCGCCGCCGAAGGGTGCGGTGTCATTCTCTACCTGCGCCAGGAAGGCCGGGGCATTGGCCTGATCAACAAGCTCAAGGCCTACGAGCTGCAGCGTTGCAAGGGCATGGACACGGTGGAGGCCAACCTGAAGCTGGGGTTCAAGGATGACATGCGTGACTACGGCATTGGCGCGCAAATGCTGGTCAACATCGGTGTGCGCAAGATGCGCCTGTTAACCAACAACCCCAAAAAGATGGTTGGTCTTCAGGGCTATGGACTCAGCATGGAGGAGCAGGTGCCCATCGAGGTTGAACCCAACGAGTTCAACCGGTGTTATCTCGAGTGCAAAAAGCTTAAAATGGGCCATACGCTCAGTTTTGAAGAAACCTTAAAACATCAATAAGGAGAGGAAAACCGTCCTATGCCGAATATCATCGAAGCCGGCCTGGTTGCCAAAGGTAAGCGGTTCGGTATCATCGCCAGCCGTTTCAACGATTTCATTACCGATCGACTCGTGGGAGGCGCCATCGATGCACTGACCCGCAGCGGTGCCAAAGACGCAGACATCGATCTCGTCAAGGTGCCCGGTGCCTTCGAAATCCCCATGGTGGCCCTGCGCATGGCCAAAAGCAACAAGTATCATGCGATCGTCTGCCTGGGGGCGGTTATTCGCGGCGCCACACCTCATTTTGACTATGTATGCGCCGAGGCCTCCAAAGGTATCGCCCAGGTGGGCATGGAGACCCAGGTGCCGGTCATTTTCGGCATTGTCACCACAGACAGCATCGAACAAGCCATCGAGCGGGCCGGCACCAAAGCGGGCAACAAAGGTTGGAGTGCGGCTGTCTCCGCCATCGAGATGGCCAACCTGATGGAGACGGTGGATAAGGGGTGACCATGGGAACCCGCCGATTATCCAGAGAACGGGCCCTGCAAGCCCTGTTTTATATGGACATGCACCGGGACCCGGTGGAGGACCCCGTTGGACAGTTCTGCAGCAGTTTTGCCCAGGACAAACCCACGCAGCCATTTTTCCATCGTCTGGTGGACGGGGTGCAGGAAAATCGCGCAGCGATCGACACGGTGATCGAACAGTTCTCCAGCAACTGGAAACTCTCACGCATGTCCTGCGTGGATCGCAATGTATTGCGCATCGCCGTATTTGAACTGCTCTATTGCGCCGACATCCCTCCCAAAGTTTCCATCAACGAGGCCATCGACGTGGGTAAACGCTTCGGTACCGATGAGTCCGGTGCCTTCATCAATGGCATCCTGGACAGCATCCGCTTGGCCATGAAGGAAGACAAAATTACCTACATACCCAAGGCCACAGGATGATAGGTCCTGATAGAGCGGGAATTCAATTACAAATTCTTAATGTTGAATTTTGAATGAAGGTATTCCATCGTTTTAAAAATTGACAGAATACATTAATTCAACATTCAACATTCAACATTAAAAACCGTCGGGAGGAACGAATTGATTATCCGCCAAATGGCCTTAGGCCCCATCCAGGCAAACTGTTTCATACTGGGATGTGAAAAGACGCACCAGGCCGCAGTCATCGATCCCGGGGACGATGCCGACCGCATCCTCACCAGCCTGGCCGGGGACAGGTTGACCGCTGTTCAGATCATCAACACCCATGGACACTTTGACCACGTAGGCGCCAATAAGCGTCTCAAAGAGACCACCGGTGCGGATATTCTCATCCACCGTGCCGACGCCCCCATGCTCAACCAGTTGTCGGCCACGGCGGCCGCTTGGGGACTGGCGGCTGAAAACTCACCCAGTGCGGATCGGCTGCTGGAAGATGGGGATACCATCGCCTTTGGCAGCCATCGCCTCAAAGTGCTTCACACCCCCGGCCACACCACCGGCGGCATTTGCCTCTACGTCGAATTCACCCAAGCGGATGCCATTCAAAAAGCGATATTTGTAGGCGATACCCTCTTTGCCGGCTCTATCGGCAGAACCGATTTTCCCGGTGGCAATTTCGACACCCTGATCAACAGTATCCGGACCAAGCTTTTTAACCTGGATGATGAAGTCAAGGTTTATCCGGGGCACATGGGCAACACCACCATCGGTGTTGAAAAGCGGACCAACCCGTTCTGCGGGATGGGATAATATGCCTCCATCCGTATCCAGAAAAAAAACCCGCCGCATCATGGTGGGTGGCGTTGCCGTGGGTGGCGGGGCACCCATTAGCGTCCAGTCCATGACCAATACCAAAACCGATGATGTCACGGCGACCGTGGGACAAATTCAGCAGTTGGCACAAGCCGGCTGTGAAATCGTCCGCGTGGCGGTCCCGGACACATCCGCTGCCGATGCCATCCCCCGGATCAAGAAACGAATTACCATCCCCCTGGTTGCGGACGTCCACTTTGACCACCGCCTGGCCATTGCATCGGCCAGGGGCGGCGCCGATGGCCTGCGGTTTAACCCCGGCAACATCGGCAACCCAAGGCATATCAAGGCCCTGGTCGATTGCGCCAGGGACCACCGGATTCCTATTCGCATCGGCGTCAACGCCGGCTCCCTGGAAAAGGATATCCTCGACGCACACAAGGGGGTGACCGCTGCAGGCATGGTCGAAAGCGCGTTGCGACATGTGGCCCTGCTGCAAGATTTGGATTTTCAAGAGATCAAGATATCCATCAAGGCATCGGACGTGCCCCGAACCCTTGAGGCCTATCGCCTGCTGTCGCAAAAAACCGACCTGCCCCTTCACGTGGGCGTGACCGAAGCCGGGTCGCTCTATTCGGGCATCGTCAAGTCGGCCCTGGGTATCGGCACCCTATTGGCCGAGGGCATTGGGGATACCCTGAGGGTCTCCCTCACCCGCGACCCCGTGGAGGAGATCCGGGTGGGCTACGAAATCCTTCGGGCGCTGGACATCCGCCACCGCGGACCGGAAATCATCTCTTGTCCCACCTGCGGACGATGCGACATCCCCCTGTTTGACATCGTGGACAAGGTCGAAAAAGCCTTGATGACACGCACCACCCCGGTAAAACTGGCCATCATGGGCTGTGTGGTCAATGGCCCCGGAGAAGCTCGCGAAGCAGACATCGGCGTCGCCGGCGGCTGCGGGGTGGGCATCCTGTTCAAAAAAGGGAACGTCGTTAAGAAATTTCCCGAAGACCGCCTGGTGGAAGTGGTTCTGGAAGCCGTGGACGAGTTTGAACAACAGACCAAATCGCATTGAACATCAACAGATATCCGTTCAGGGTTCAACGGTTCGGGGTTCATCGAAGATCTCAACCAAGGTAACCCTGAACCTTTGCATCCAGAACGGTGAACGATTCCAAAAACAGTTAGGACAGACACATGGGGAAACCGCAGAAAAACGCCATCTCGCCCTCGCGGGATGAAGATTATCCGGAATGGTATCAAGCGGTCATTAAAGCTTCCGATATGGCCGAACGCGCGCCGGTGCGTGGCTGTATGGTCATCAAGCCGTGGGGATACGCCCTGTGGGAAAACATCGTGGCCCGAATGGACCGCCTGTTTAAGGCCACCGGCGTGAAAAACGCTTATTTTCCGCTCTTCATTCCGGTCAGTTTTCTGGAAAAAGAGGCCGAGCATGTGGACGGGTTTGCCAAAGAGTGCGCCGTGGTCACCCATCACCGGCTGGAACAAGGGCCCGGCGGCGGGCTGGTTCCCGGCGGCCCCCTCACCGAGCCCCTGGTGGTCCGTCCAACGTCGGAAACCATCATCGGCGATTCTTTTTCCAAGTGGGTGAGCAGCTACCGTGACCTGCCCCTGTTGATCAATCAGTGGGCCAACGTGGTACGCTGGGAAATGCGAACAAGGATCTTCCTTCGTACCAGCGAATTCCTTTGGCAGGAAGGACACACCGCCCATGCCACAGGTACGGAAGCGATCGAACGAACTAAGATGATGCTCAAGGTTTATACCCGCATGGTCCAGGACGATCTGGCCATACCGGTCATCGAGGGCAGCAAAACGGCAGCGGAACGTTTCCCCGGCGCCGTGGATACCTTGTGCATCGAAGCCATGATGCAGGATCGCAAAGCCTTGCAGGCGGGAACCTCACACTTTCTGGGACAGAACTTTGCCAGGGCCTCCAATATCCGATTCCAGACCGAGAAGGAAACCGAAGACTTCGCCTGGACCACGTCATGGGGTACCTCCACACGCATGATCGGCGGGCTGATCATGACCCATGGTGATGACGACGGGGTCATTATGCCGCCGCGGGTTGCGCCGGCACATGTGGTGCTGTTGCCCATTTTCAGAAAGCCGGACGACCGCCAAAAAGTGATGGATTACGTCAATGAACTGGCCGCGACCTTAAGAGAGATGATCTATGCAGGCCGGGAACTGGTGGTAGAAGTTGACGAGCGGGATATTGGCGGCGCCAGGGGCTGGGACTGGATTAAAAAAGGTATCCCCGTGCGGGTGGAAATCGGGCCGCGGGACATGGCCGAGGATTCCGTTTTCGTCGGCCGCCGCGACAAATCGCATCGCGATAAAACGGCGATGAAGCGTGAGGCCTTCGTGGCGCAACTGCCAGCCATCCTGGACGACATTCAGGGTCGCCTCTTCGCGCGGGCCTGCCGTTTCAGAGATAAACATACCCGCACGGTGGATGACCGCAACGATTTCTACGACTGGTTCACGCCCAAGAATCTGGATAAACCGGAGATCCACGGCGGCTTTGCCATGTCCCACTGGTGTGGGGAGGAGGCCTGCGAAGCCAAAATCAAAACGGATCTCAACGTCACCATCCGCTGCATCCCTTTAACGGCGAAAAAGGAACCGGGGGCCTGTATCAGCTGCGGTAAACCCAGTCACACGCGTGTGGTATTCGCCAAGGCGTATTAATCGATTAGCTTGAGTATTATCGCTTAGCCGACGGTTTCGTAAAGCATTCGAGATCAAGGCTTGCGAATCCCGAGGAATGAGGCGTACTGTTCGTACGCCGCAGTGACGAGGGATGAAGCGTAACGCAGATATCGGATGTTTTACGGAACCGTCATAAATTATGATTCGAATTACCGACATCCTTGACAAGGTCATTGAAAACCACCCGGATGCGGACGTGGACATCGTCGACCGGGATTATATTTTCTCGGAACGGGTCCATGACGGCCAGATGCGCCTGTCCGGTGAGCCCTATCTCTCCCACCCGCTGGAGGTGGCCGGCATCCTGGCGGAAATGAAACTGGATTCGGTAAGCATCGCCGCCGGCCTGCTCCACGATGTCATCGAGGACACCCATGCCACGGAAAATGAGATCGGTGAAATGTTCGGCCGTGACGTCTTGCACATCGTCGCCGGCGTCACCAAACTGAGCAAGCTGCCCTTCAACAGCGCCCAGGCCAGGGAGGCGGAGAGTATTCG
>JAQYWF010000139.1 GCA_030145105.1 Desulfosarcina sp. | reverse complement strand
CCATGGTGGATGTGACGCCGCTGGCCGGCAGAAGAACGATCACGCCGATCCGGTCAAGGCAGCCTTCCGATGGACAAATGCAGGAAGATCCCGATGCCGAAGCCGTCAGACAACTCCGGAGATTGGTAGAGACCGGCGATGGATTCGTTCTCAGACACACCGCTGAATATGTTGAGGGCTCCGCAGGTTGGATGCCGCCTGAGATGTTCCGCCGCCTGCACAGTGGGTATTTCTCGATCCAGGGTCATGTGGATCTTCACGGATTAAACCTCACCGCGGCAAAGACGCATGTTGACCGTTTCATAGAACAGGCCATCGCGGCCGGCAAGCGTGCGGTGCTGGTGGTTCATGGCCGGGGGAGGTGCTCGCCGGGACCGCCGGTGCTCAAACAAAACCTGACGCGCTGGTTGGTCAGCGGGCGCTGGAAACGCTGGGTGATTGCATTCACCAGTGCCAGGCCCTGTGACGGCGGAACCGGCGCCACCTATGTGTTGCTGAGGCGAAGGCCGAGGTAGTCCATGGATGGCTTTTTTTTACGACTGCCCGGGGTTCGTGTTGAAAAGCGCTTGACACCCGATGACAAAACACATAGATATTGTATTCTACAATAGTGTAAAAATATATAAATTACAGATACATAATGTTATTGGTGCAGATTGGAATCGCCCGTGATGACGCCCTCCGATTTTCCCGCAACGGTCGACACCCTCTGGCTGGACGTCCGTTTGGCCACACTGGCCCATCAGGCACAGTATGGTATCATTGAAAAAGGCGCCATGGCCGTTGACAAGGGGCGTATCGTATGGCTGGGGTCGATCGAAACACTCCCCGCGGGTGCGGTGCCGAAAGCCCGGTCGGTACATCGCCTTGACAATGCATGGGTCACCCCGGGGCTGATCGACTGCCACACCCATCTGGTCCACGCCGGTAATCGCGCCAGAGAATTTGAAATGCTGCTGAACGGCGCCACCTATGAAGAGATCGCCCACGCCGGCGGGGGTATCATCAGCACCGTGAACGCTGTCAGAAACGCCTCGGAAGCCGACCTTTATGAACAGTCCATCGGTCGGTTGAAGGCCATGTTGGCCGAAGGGGTGACCACCGTGGAGATCAAATCCGGTTACGGGCTAGATACAGAAAACGAGCTGAAGATGCTTCGGGTCGCCCGGCAATTGGGCCGGAATTTCCCGGCCACCGTCATGGCGACGTTTCTGGGGGCGCATGCCCTGCCGCCGGAATACAAGGGGCGGCCGGACGCCTACATCGATCTGGTCATTGGCGAGATGATTCCCGCTGTTGCGGCCGACGGTCTGGCAACTGCCGTGGATGCTTTCTGCGAACGGATTGCCTTCACCCCAGTACAGATCGAACGCGTCTTTAGCGCCGCCCGGCAGCACGGTCTTCGGGTCAAACTGCATGCCGAACAGCTCAGCGACAGTAACGGGGCCGCCTTGGCGGCCAGGTTTGGTGCCCTGAGTGCCGATCACCTGGAGCACCTGAACGCAGCCGGTGCGGCGGACATGGCCGCAGCCGGCACGGTGGCCGTGTTGCTCCCAGGCGCCTATTATTTTCTCAAGGAGACCTGCAAGCCACCGGTGGATCTTATGCGAGGGCAGGGGGTTCCCATGGCTTTGTCCACCGACTGCAATCCCGGCACGAGTCCCACCACATCGCCGCTTCTCATGATGAATATGGCCTGTGTCAACTTCGGAATCACCCCGGTCGAGGCCTTGGCCGGTTTTACCATCAATGCTGCCAGGGCACTGGGCATGCAAGACCGGTGGGGAACCCTCGAGGTCGGCAAACATGCCGATTTCGCGGTGTGGGACATTGATGAACCGGTCGAACTGGCCTATCGCATGGGCGGCAATCCCTGCCGCATGACCGTGAAGGGGGGCGAGATTGTCTTCCGCTCGTCAACCGCTAAATTAGGACGCCATGATTGAATTAATATCCATATACCTGTCTTTCACCGCCATCCTGGTCGTTTACGGCGCACAGGTCTGACCGTTTTTAGACGGCCTCGGGTATACAAAGGCCGTGCTGATTTCTTATGGTCCCATCCTTGCCGTGCTGCCGTTGCGGTTGCGTCTCTTCGGGCGGGTGAACGCCATGTTGTCGGATTCCGAACCCCCCATTCAGCGGGTGTTTCGTCTTCCCTGGCAAGCGTTTGTGGCCGACCTGACGGCATGGACAGTCGCCGGTCTCGTGATGGTATTCATCTACTACGTATTTTTTATCCCCTTCGCATCCACAGGCATCAAGGTTTTGGTCGGCTGTGCGGCGTTTGGCATTTTCAGCGGCATGCTTGGCTACCTCTCCACCGAGCGACGGATTGTCCGCAAACTCAAGCAACGCAGGACGTTTTCCATGCCATCGGGATCCCTGCTGACCGTAAGCAAAAAGATTTTTGTCCTGATCGTGACGGTCCTGGGTATCATGGCATTTTCAATTCTTTTAATGGTCTTGCTGGATGTCTACTACCTGATTGGCCAGGATTTTTCCCAGCCTGAGATATACTGGGGTATTTTCAAGGAAATCGCGTTTGCCTTGTGCGTGCTGCTGGGAATATCCATGGTTATTGTTCGCCGATACGGCTCAAACTTGACGGAGATACTGGACACCCAGCTTGCCGCCATGGACGAGATCAGCCGGGGCAACCTCGAAAAGCAGGTGCCGATTCTGTCCAGTGACGAATTTGCGCGCGTGGCCGAAAAGACCAACCTGATGATGCTGGGGCTGAAGGAAAGAGATTTCTGCAGGTCCAGTTTTGACAAATACGTGTCCCCGGAGATTAGTCGAAAGATTCTAAATGACGCCATCGCTCCGTCCGGAGAAATCCTCGATGTGACCATCTTGTTTGCCGATCTGCGCAACTTCACCGGCTTTGCGGAGAAGCGTAGCCCCATGGCCGTCGTGGAAATGATCAATCGCTATTTTACCGAGATGGAAGGCGTGATCAGCAACCATGGCGGTGTGGTGCTCCAGTTCATCGGTGATGAAATCGAGGCGGTGTTTGGCGTCTTGGAAACCAACGGGAATCATCCGAACCAGGCTGTGGCAGCCGCACTTGCCATGCGCGCCGCGATGCAGCGGCTCAATGCGGAACGCCGTGAACGCGGCGAGATTGAAATTCACCACGGCATCGGTATTCACAGCGGACCGGTTCTGGCGGGTAATGTCGGCAGTTCCAAACGAAAGACCTATAGCATGCTGGGCGACACCGTCAATCTGGCATCGAGGCTCCAGGTGCTCAATAAAAAGCTGGCTACCGACATCCTGATCAGCGACGAGACCCGAAGCCGGCTCGTCTTATCGGACACCGCTTTGCGACCGATGGGGCCGCATACCGTCAAGGGAAAAACTGAAGCGGTGGTGGTCTACGCGGTGGAGTAAAACCAAAATTTTTTATTGAAGGGAACGGTGGTAAAATGACCATTCAAGCGCAAGTGAAATGGATTGATGACCTGCAATTTGTGGCACAGGCTGGCAGCGGACCTGCGGTGGTGATGGATACGCCGGACAGCGGCGGTGGTGCCGGCCCCATGGAACTCATGCTTATGGGCACAGCCGGATGCACGGCCATGGACGTGATCAGCATTCTAAAGAAAAAACGCTTGAACGTGACCGGATTCAAAATCAATATTTCCGGAGATCGAGCCGAGGAATACCCCAAACGCTTTTCCGACATCACTATCGAATATGTGGTCTATGGAACGGATCTTAAACCCGAAGGCGTCAAGCAGGCCATCGACCTGTCGGAGAAAAAATACTGCGGCGCCATGGCTTCGCTTAATGCCCGGATCTCGCATACATTTAGGATTGAACCCCTGGAATGAAAACCCGCCGGTAAAACGTGTCGCCCTGAGTGGATACGAAAAAATCTATTGTCCCTGGCCGAAGGGTCGTGTAATTGTATCCCCTTTGCCAAATCAACCAACCACATAGAGGACGCCAATGATCACCCTGCTGGATTATGGAGCGGGAAATGTGCGCAGCGTGATTAACGCCGTCGAAAAGCTGGGCGAACGGATCACTGTCGTCACAACCGGACGGGATATCCTGGACGCCGAAAAACTGGTTTTCCCCGGGGTGGGGAACTTCGGCAGCATGATGCGTATCCTGCGACAAAAGCAATTCGTGGAACCGCTCTTGGGTTATCTGGGCTCCGGGCGCCCGTTCCTTGGGATCTGCGTGGGGATGCAGGTCCTGTTCGAGGGTAGCGACGAAGCGCCGGAAGAGAAAGGGTTGGGTATCCTGCCCGGTTGGGTGAAACGGTTCGATGTCGACCTGGCCGTGCCCCACATCGGCTGGAACGGCATCAACGTCAAACAGCCCACGGATTTGTTCTACGGACTGGACGGCGACGAGAAATTCTACTTTGTTCATTCGTATCACGCGGTGGCCGATGATTCGGCATCGGTGCTTACCACCACCGACTACGGATACCCGTTTGTCAGCGCAGTCCAAAAGAACAGCATCCAGGGCACCCAGTTTCATCCGGAAAAAAGCGGGGCTTCTGGCTTGACCGTGCTGGAGAATTTTATTCGCAAAGACCGTCAGGTGGCCATCCCCGGGAAATGCTCGTCGCCGACCCGCCTGGCCAAACGCATCATCGCCTGCCTGGATGTGCGTGCCAACGACCAGGGAGACCTGGTGGTGACCAAGGGCGACCAGTACGATGTGAGAGATGCGGGCAGCGTGCGCAACCTGGGCAAGCCGGTGGAGCTGGCCGGCCGCTACTTCGAAGAAGGGGCCGATGAGGTCACTTTTCTTAACATCACCGGGTTTCGGGATTTCCCCTTGGAAGACATGCCCATGATCCAGGTACTCAAGGAGACGTCAAAAAACGTTTTCGTACCGCTGACCATCGGCGGCGGCATCCGGGATTTCACCGACAACAACGGCCGCGCCTATACGGCCCTGCAGGTGGCTGCCGAGTACTTCCGCTCCGGTGCAGACAAGGTGTCCATCGGCAGCGATGCGGTATATATCGTTGAGGATTATCTAAAATCCGGCAGACAGACCGGCAAAAGCGCCATCGAACAGATTGCATCCGTATACGGCAACCAGGCCGTGGTGATCTCCATCGACCCCCGCCGCATCTATGTGGACTCACCGGATCAAACGCCGCATGCCACCGTCGAAACAGCCATCCCCGGGCCATGGGGCCAGCGGTATTGCTGGTTCCAGTGCACCGTGAAAGGCGGACGGGAAGGGCGAGATGTGGACGCTACAACCCTGGCTCAAACGTGCGAACATTTAGGCGCCGGGGAGATTCTGCTCAACTGCATCGACCGTGACGGCACCAATCTGGGCTTTGACATCGAGTTGATCAATGCCGTGAAACAGGCCGTCACCATCCCGGTGATAGCCTCTAGCGGTGCCGGGTGCGAAGCTCATTTTGCCGAGGTGTTTGCAAACACCGATGTTGAATCGGCCCTGGCAGCCGGTATCTTCCACCGGCGTGAAGTGCCCATCTCCGCCGTCAAGGCCTATCTCAAAGGCAACGTCGAGGTCCGACTGTAGCTGGGTGTTGAAGGCGATCATGCGTGAAGGCAATTCAAGGCAAAATCCGCCGAACTGCCCAGTATTTTCGGATGCGTGGCATCATATATGAAAAGGTGTATTGAAAATGCAGAAAATTGAAACGACACTGTTCGTGGCAGCCCTTGCCTTTGCAATCGTCGCCTGTTCCGGTTCGAGCGCCCGAATGACCCAGAACCATATGGAAGCGTCCTACGTGGGCAAGCCGGTCAAGGATGTGCTGATTCTTGCCATTATTGACGATCAACAGATCAGGGCGATCCTTGAAAAACATTTCGTGGACTGGTTCGCTGTGAAGGGCGTTGACGCGATTATCAGTGCCGACGTGCTCTCCATGGATGCGAATACCAAACTGGAAAAAGAGGCCATCATCGAGGTGGTCGACAAATATGAAAACGATTCCATCTTGATCACCCGTTTGGTGGGGATGTCGGATACCGAGGTGTTCAGCCGCGGCAGGCCGCAGTTTTTCTACAACTACTACGGCTTTTACAACTACGGTACGGTATATGTTACTTGGCCCACCGTATACGGCGAGAAGGTGCAATTCAGTCTTGAAACCGGGCTGTACGACGTGAAGACGGAATCACTGATCTGGTCGGGTGAATCGCGGCTTAAAAATCCAAAAACGACTGGGAAGGCCATCGGACAGGTGGTAGAAATGGTGATGAAGGAACTTGAGAAAAATGGGTTGTTGCCCAAAAATCCTTAGTGCCCCTGTTCGTAAATACGGTGACGTACCGAGGTTGTTGAGGCGCCCGGATCGCAAGGCGCGAGAAGTGGCCAATAGCCTACGCTATTCGCACGCCGAGCAACGCAATGAGCCGGGATGGATCGGCAATCGAATGCCATCGTATTAACGAACAGGGGCACTTAGGACCAAAACCAGCTATTGCTTCCCTGAATAGCACCCCTCGTAATCCAACGTGCAAAGGGGGCGCTTTTCCCCATTGAAAACGGTGCTAACCACCTGGCCGATGAACAGGGTGTGATTGCCCGGTTTCAGGGTTCGCCGAATGCGGCACTCCACACTGCCGATGCAGTCGGCCAGGATCGGGCACCCGGTCACGCCCTCGTGCCAGGCGCTGGACGCGAATTTTGCCTCGGGGTCCGGGCCTTTGAATCGAGCCAACAGATGCTTCTGATCCCTGGCGAGGATATGCAGGGCGAAATGGCCGCTTTTCTCCAACAGGTCATGGGAGTAGCGGTTGGGATGAACGGCCACCATGATCAGCGGCGGGTCGTGGGACACCTGGCTTACCCAGGAGGCGATCATGCCGTTGATGGTGTCGTCATGCCGGGTGGTGAGCACATAAATCCCGTAGGTCATGTGCGCCATGTAGGTCTGCAGTTCGTCGTTCATTTTCTTTTCGCCTATGATGCATTGACCCGACGCTTGTAATTCAGACCCGGCTCCGCGTGTTGCCGGAGCAGGGTGCCTGCAAAAATAGCCTGCCATATTTATCGACTGCGTTCAAGTCAATGATCCCGAGCGAATTTTGAATATTGCACGATTACGGTGGTCGCATGGTTTATAGTGCAAGGGCGGTGATAGCCAATAGTGAAGGTGTCCATTCAATAAAAAAAGGGCGTTCTCCATATTATAGAGAACGCCCTTTTTTGAAAAAAAAAGTTAGATCACGGTGACATTCGTGGCGGAAGGGCCTTTTGGGCCTTGCTCGATATCAAAGGACACGCGATCGCCGTCGTTGAGGGATTTAAAACCGGTCGCATTGATTGCTGAATGATGAACAAATACATCTGCTCCATCTTCCTGCTCAATGAAACCAAATCCTTTTGAGTCGTTAAACCACTTAACTATTCCATTGGTCATGATAACATCCTCCTTTCTTAAAATTTTCAACGTCGCAAACTGGAGGGTGCCACTTTGACAAATGGGTTATTCCTACAGAAAGTAACTATCCCACATCTTCAATGGGACTTAATTGATTGACACCATAATAAGCTTTAAAATCTATAAAGCAAGCGAAATCAGAGTTAGGACTGATTTTTCTTCATTTTCATCATCTGTCTTTTCTTTTGAATCATTAGGCTGTCTTCATACATATCTTCAAAAGCTGCCTTCATGACCTCTTCGAAAATTGACGGCCTGCCACCGTGCTCGGTAATGAACGCATCAGCGGCTGCCTTTGTTTCAAAAGCCCATTTGGCCCTCGTTGTCATTACGCCCATTTTGTCTCCGCCAATAACCCAGTAGGCCTTGTCGACATCAATTTGCTTTTTAGTATTGTAATCCCCGACGGTTATCTTTTCTACCGGCAAGTGGGTATGGAGTGCCATGTCAATGGCGGCACAGTGAACAGAGCAAACGCCTTCCTTGGTGCCATCACTATGTTCTATAATGACCCATGAATGGCCGAATTTGGCTTTCATCATGCCACAGTAAATGCACGAATCGTCATCTGAGAGGGCAGGATTGGTAAACACGATCAGTGATGCTAAAAGGGTCAATGCGCAATATATGGCGCTACGATTGGACAAAGCTTTCTTCCCCATTGTTGACCTCCTTCCATTTTACTTTCCGATAATAAAAGCGCTGTTGCCGATAAGGGAGTATGTATGTCTCTTTAGCATTCTATCATTTTTATTTCAAGCATAAGCTAATAATCGGGCCGGGTGATATGGAAAAGCGGTCAATTGGTTTAAGCGTGTTGGACAAATAGCAGCAATTGGAAAACGCCGGCATTGGCACTGAGCTTCTCCCAATCCCGCAAATTCGCAATTCATCCCTCAGTCATCTGTCCTCAGGCGCCAGCAACCGCCGCGCTCCCAACCCCATGTGATTGAACACCAGGCTCACATCCCCCAGGCTGGCATCCAGGGGATCGATGGCCGCTTGAGGGACAATCTTGACCGGACCGGCAAAGCCGGTGGGGGCATGTGGGCACAATACGGTCAGGTCGCCGTTGCCCAGGTCCTCCACCACGTAGACGATTTCGCGCTGGCCGTTGCCAGCATCAAGCAGGGCCGGCTTGAAGTTGCCTGATTTCTCGGCGCCGACCAACCCGGCAACCAGGGACTTGACGAAGCGGTAAGGCGGCAGTTTATCGATGGTTTTTGCCTGGACCCAGTTGCCAAGACGGTTGGCGGCATTGGATTTCATGACCATACCGATGAGAAGGGACGCACCAAGCAGCAAGATCACCGCCAGCGCCAATGGGTGTTTGGGGTCATCGAAGGTGCCGGCGGGAAACAGACCGGCGATGGGCGTGGCCAAGCCCACCACCATTTGGACGATCTCCATCAACAGGAGAATAAAAAGGAGGATGGGCAGCAGTACCAGAAGACCTCCCAGTGCCGTGAGTTTGAAAAACGATAATAGATTTTTCATGTTCGTACCTTTATTGCGAAGCATTGGGTCTAATACCCCGTCGCTTGCGACGTTAAGATTGAATCAATCCTTCGCGATACCCCGTCCGCTTGCGGCGGGGTAGTTCATTCCTCAGATGCGTCGGTTTCATTTTTCGGACAGACGGAGGACCATCTTGAGACCTTTACGCAGTCTTTGCGCCTCTCA
This sequence comes from Desulfosarcina sp., assembly GCA_030145105.1. Classification (GTDB taxonomy): domain Bacteria; phylum Desulfobacterota; class Desulfobacteria; order Desulfobacterales; family Desulfosarcinaceae; genus Desulfosarcina. Next base: position 2,229 of record JAQYWF010000139.1, on the reverse strand, counting down.
TCGCGTTTGCGCCGTTCCTTTGCCTCTCTTCGCTCGAGACCGCCTTCGGTAAAATGGTCCAGGTCGTAGGCTTTTCGCTGATCTTCACCCGAACGCCGGTCCAGGTATGGATCGGATTTTCTTTTTTCCTGGTTGGTTGGTTTTGCACCCATCGGTTTCCTCCCTGGTTTTATGTGCACAGCATGTTGAGATTTTTCTTTTGATAAGGGCGTACATGATCTGGGCGAGCAACAGCGCCACCACCGCAAACAGGGTCAGCAGCATGCCCCGCTTGAAAAAGAGGTCGATGAGTTCCTCGCCCTCCTGTCCGGCCTTGTCCAAGCTGGTAGCGATTAAATGAGTGATTTTTTCCAGAGCCGGCGAATCGGCCGTTGTCCGACCCCGCCCATAAGGCTATTCAATTTCGGTGAGGGTCAGCCTGACGTCGGCCAGGATGGCCCGATAATCTTCGATCGTTATCGCCGGAGCGGCTTCCGTGCCCATATTTCGCCTTCCCCTTTGCGAAAGACTTCGACTATCGGCAGGATAGTATCCCCGTGGCGCGGCAGCCAGTGCGTTTCATAGATCGAACGCCCCATGCTGACCATGGCCACCATGTCGAGACGCGCTGTTCCTGGATCCGGCTCGGCGGCTATTGCAATCGCGGAGGCAGATGAAATGACTACATCTTATTGGACCATAGGCCGCATTTCCTGCATCCCCGGCGCCCGTTCAAAATCGCGGAGGGCTTGGTGAAGATAACTGGCAAAACGATCAGCAAAGGCCATTAGTTCGGATTGCAACTCCGTTTCGTTAATCAGGTATTTCTTTTCCGATTTGGCGCTAAAACTGGGGCAGGGTATAATCAGTGCCACGATTGCCGCCAGGCAGGTTATGAGAAAAACGCGTTTTTTAATTCGGCCGATAAATACGATTCCACCTCCTTGCGGTGCAGAAACCTATCCACCATGTTCAATTTGCCGGCACGGTGACAATGGGTACGCCTTCTTGTCCGCCGGTTTCCGTCAGGGAGAAAAGCAGCATCACCGGGATGAGAAACACCGAAATTTTGCTATTCAGGCAATATCGGAAATTCATCATCATTCTGGTCACCATTTTATTTCCTGCGAACGAATACCACGTCAAAGTTCTGCTTCTGAACGGCCTGGTAGTAAAAGCCGAGCAGGGCGTCCTTGTCCGGATCGTAGAGCAGGGTATAGCTGGAGCCGGGATATCCCGTATCACGAAGCTCCACCTCGACTTTGAGGTGTTCCTTGAATACTGAGGCTTTGGCCTGGGATACATTAATGGGGCGGGGGTTGAAGTAGGCGGCCTCCATGGCACCGTCGGCCGCCACGCGACGGATATCGATGATGTAACCGCCATCGGTGCGTTGCCAGCGGCCGATCAACGGACGGTAATCTGCCGCGATTGCTGCATCGATGGTTGATAGCAGAAGCAACGCCAACAGTACGATACGTGTCAATCCCAGTTTTTTGTGTGTTCTCATTATGCTTTCATTCTCATGAGGTCATTGTTGCCATTCAGGTCGAGGAAGATCCCGCCGTTTCAATCACGGGTTCCTTCACTAATAGCCGCCATCATTGTGTTCCGGAAGGTTGGACGTTGAAACCCGAAATAAGGAATAGTTTGGTCTGAGTATAACATGATTTTCTGTTTTGAGGCCAAAAGGTTTTTTCAATGCCAGTTTCCTGAAAACGACCGAAGTATGTTTTCAGGCGCGATATTGCATCGATGAGACCGAACCACTACTCCCCGCGGCACTTTCCACCGCCAGCCGCGTGACGTTAGCGGCGTGTTCTTTTTAGGTGTGTTCATCGTTCGTTTCAAAAATCTTTCGTTGGGTTGCTGCTATAGGTTTAATCGTTCGCGCCACGCCGCCACAAGATTGGTTTAGGCTTCCCTCAGACATCGGTTTTAGTCAATCACCATTTTATTACTTACAGACCTTCAACAATTTTCTTTTCGATCTAATCTATGGCATTCGTGGTTTCCGGCCTGCATGGGGCCATGCGATCGGCGGCACTGCCCGCAACCCCTACCCGGGCCGAGGCCGCAGTAAGCATACAGAGAATTGCAGAGATGACAGCGAGTCGCTTCATTCCAGAAGTTCATGTGATGCATGGTAAAGATTGGAAAGAGAGCACACCGGGGCGTGGCTATTTTCTATTCGACCGACAGGGAGAATTCCACGAGGCCCTTCTCGCCATCCGCAGCGGGTTTGATTTG
>JAQYWF010000245.1 GCA_030145105.1 Desulfosarcina sp. | reverse complement strand
GTTTTCCGCCAAGGGTATTGTCGCCGAAGGTCAGCAGGGTTTGGGAGGCGGCTTTAAACAGGATTGTAAACATCACCTTCTTATTGTTCAGCACAATGGCATTGAGCGCATGCGGCAGGGTAAAGACGACATGGAAGTAGTCGGTGGACAAAATCTCTCGTTTTCTTTGTTCCAGCCACCGTTCGCGCGGCATATGCTGGCATGTGGGGCAGTGGCGATTGCGACATGAATGGTAAGCAATGCGCATGGCCCCGCAATGGTTGCAGCGATCGATATGGCCGCCGAGATATTCAGTCCGGCAGTTCAACAAGTCATAGACGATTTTACGGTGTTCCCACCACAGCGGATACTGGTTCTGAAAATCGGCAATATGCTTTTTGAGAATATGGGCGACCCCCAGTCGTCTGGCTTCAGGTTTGATGACCGGGGCCATGGGTACGATCCTCCTTGCTTGCATGATCCATGTCTATAAGGTCCAACGGACTGGGAACCTTGGACAGGGTTTCGCGGCTGACATGCAGGTAGATCATGGTGGTCGTCAGTCTGGAATGGCCCAACAGCACCTGGATTTTGCGGATGTCGTACCCGGCCTCTAAAAGATGCGTGGCGAAGCTGTGCCTCAGGGTGTGAATACCATCGCCGTTTTTCACACCGACCTTTTTGCGGGCCTTCTCATAGATGGACCGCACCGTTTCATAAGATAAAGGTTTGTTCTTATTTTTCTTGTAGGCCGATGGGAACAGGTAGGTTTGCGGACGGCAGGCCTGATAGTAGTGGCGCAGTTCCGTAAGAAGCTTTTTCGACAGCATGGTGTAGCGATCCTTGCGTCCCTTGCCACCCACGACCTTGATCAGCATCCGTTGGCTGTCGATATGGTCAGGCATTAATCGCCTGGTTTCACCGACCCTGAGTCCTGCCGCGTAGGTGGTCATCAGGATCAGTCGGTGTTTTAGGTTGCCCGGGGCACAGATGATTTTTCTGACCTGCTGTTTGGTGAGTACACTGGGAAGTTTGCGCGGCGTTTTGGGCAGGCTGAAACCAATCGATATCTGCTGGCCTAAAATGTGTTTGTAGAAAAACCGCAGGCCGGTTAAAGTTATGCAGCACGTTGCAAGTGCATTGCCCTTTTCATTTTTCAGATACAGCAGATAATCCTCGATCATCTCTTCGGTGATGGTTTCTGGTGACTGCCGGTAGTGTTTGGCCAGCTTGGTAACGGCGTTAAGGTAGGATCGCCGGGTGTGGTGGGAAAGGTTCTTCAGATCCATTTCCCTGATCATTTTTTGACGCAGTGGTGTCATGGTCTACCTCCTTGGTTTGGGGTTAACAAACTCAAAAAGGTAGTTTACACGATCAGGTAATGGAGAGTGCGGACGTGGAGGGCTCGATGGAAAAGCAACTACGGTGGGTCAGGAGGGTGAGCTGCCGCGGAGCGGTTTCGTCCGATCTCAATATGTCTGTAGTCAAGCACATAAGAATTAAGTGGAAAGTAGGCATCAATTTGAATCTCATCTTGTATTGGCGAAGTTTGTTCTACATTCACTGGAGGATGGACAATATGAAGACTAACTGGGCCATTTTTTCGATTATCATTGTCTTGACAGCCTTGATGGTGTTCGGTTGTGCAACAACACCGAAACGAAATCCCCTGCCAGAAAGTTTCATGAATAAAGCGCAGATACCGTATATTCCGGATGCACGTTTCTGGGGCGATACACTGCCTCCACATATATTAGAAAGTCTTGAGGATGAAAAATTTCAGATTCAGTTAAAGGATCCGGAGGCGAGAAATGAACCCATCCACTATCTTGCTCTTTCCGGTGGGGGCAGCAACGGTGCTTTTGGTGCCGGATTGTTGGTCGGTTGGACAGAGGAAGGTACCCGACCGGAGTTCAGAGTCGTCGCTGGCATCAGCACCGGTGCACTCAGCGCACCATTTGCATTTATTGGCCCGGAATATGATGTCGTTCTAAGAAAGCTTTATACAACCACTTCTACAGATGAAATACTTAAAAAGCGCTCCGTTTTTGCACTATTAAAAGCAGACTCACTAACCGACACCGGACCGCTGCGAAAAATCCTTGAGGATGTGATCGATGGGACAGTGGTCCAAAAAATCGCCATTGAACACAACAAGGGAAGACGGCTGTTCATTGGCACCACTAACCTGGATGCCGAGCGGCCGGTCATCTGGAATATTGGGGCCATCGCAACAAGTGGAAAGCCTGATGCCTTAAAATTGATACGTGATGTTCTCCAGGCCTCTGCAGCCATCCCCGGTATGTTCCCGCCTGTCTATTTCAAAGTAGAGGCATACGGTCAGACCTATGATGAACTTCATGTCGATGGCGGGGTTGCATCACAGGTGTTTCTTTATCCGGCCGCACTGGATCTGGAATGGGTGAAACAAAAGGTTGGACTGAAGGGTGAGGACCACATTTTTATCATTCGCAATTCACGATTGGAACCTGAATGGACACCCGTTACCCCCAGAGTTCTCCCCATCACGGAACGTTCCATTGAAGCATTGATCAGAGCTCAGGGAATAGGCGATCTTTACAGGCTTTATCTGGGTGCGCAACGAGATCATCTGGCTTATCATCTGGCATATATCCCTTCTGATTTTCGAGTTGATCCCAAAGAGGAGTTCGATCCGGAATACATGGCTGATTTGTATTATTTAGGTTACCAAATGGCCAAGGAAGGTTATCCGTGGGAAGAAGCTCCTCCAGGCTTTGATCCACCATAGAGGATATGTAAATAATGGGGTTGTGATTTACGAGCTTGGCAAACGTTGGATATCTCCAACTAGTCCCAATTCCGGCTAAAGCGACGATTACATTTGGCTATCTTAACCACCGCCTTCACCATTTTCGATACTGGTTTTTCGGACCAGCAAACCTACCTGCCTTAACAGGGTGTCTCGGCATCGTTCCTTGCGGTGCCTGCCCACACTTACAACCGCTTCAGCCGGGTTGTTATCGCAGCTACCTTTCGGGTTGAAATATATTAAAGATCAGTGACAGATCCCTTCCCTGGGGATGATTGGTATCTATCCAAACGCTTACCGGCGTCGGCCAATCTTGTTTAAAACCCTTCCCGGACCATTCCAGACCCTTTTCAGGGGGTGTTTCTCTCTTGGGGTATACTCAGGTATTCACCTTAAAAAGAGCATACCCGTGGCACCCATCGGACGTATCCCCCGTGCATGCCGCATGAGTCTCGTTGTCCCCGTTGCGGGCAAAGCCTGAATATCAGGATCATTGCCTCGGCGATCTGATCGTCGGTCAGTTCATGGTTTTCCATGGGGCAATACAACCCATTCAATTCTGGAATTGTCGCCGGAATCAATAAGCTCGTGAATCATCTCGCGGAGCTCGCCGTTCATGATGTTACAGGTTGAGTTCATCGGCTTAAGTATAGTCTGATGAGCCCTGCGGCACCAGAGGTGGAATTCCGTATCACGGTCGAAAGATTATTTGCAAATTTAAGGGATACCTGTATGTGGCGAAGACTACAGACTATTTGGGGATACATTTATAGACCAAAATGTATTCAGTTTTGTTAAAGACTGCATGTACATGCCTTGTGAACTCGCTGATTAGGTAGAGAGGTCAGACACAAGATGTTGTATGAGGGGCCCGGAGAAGCCATCGAAGATGCACAGGAAAGATGGAAGATGCAGTCGAAGCGACGATATCAAATTCGGTTGTTTTCGGATTGCAAATTTAAAAAACGTGGTAATTATTACGAAACACTTTGTTTTCGGCATAGAAGTGCATGATAGAAGTTATCAGATCTTAATCTGACAAAATAGAAATGGGATTCAATTCAACTCTATATTCGAAACGGACTCCATTCAACCATTATAGAATCTTAATTCATTTTGAGAGCACCGTAAGGCAAGTACTCTCAATGAAAACTTAAAGCTCAGGAGATGGCGATGATTTTGAAAAAGAACATTAACGGATTTGTTTTAGCCGCAGGACTCATAACGATTTTGATGATCTCACATCCTGTGGAAGCTTCGGATGCGGGTTCCCCGACAACGGATATGCTCTCCAATGCCTACACCGGCAAAGTTTATTCGCCCTATGCCAAGCGAGGCATTTCCGAAAGGCCGTTGTGGGGCGATTCACACCTCCACACTTCGCTCTCGATGGATGCAGGTCTGTTTGGTAACCGCCTGTCTCCACGTGAAGCTTACCGCTTCGCTCGGGGTGAAGAAGTTGTCTCCTCAACCGGACAGGCGGTGCGCCTTTCTCGTCCCCTGGACTGGCTGGTGGTCGCTGACCATTCCGATGGCATGGGCATGGTGGGCGATCTTGCTGCCGGCAAGCCACAAATATTGGCCTTCGAGCAGGGCGCGCGCTGGAGCAAGGGCCTTGAGGAAGGCGGCGATGCGTCGGTTCAGGCGGCGCTCGACCTGATCTCAAACTTTTCGCAGGGCACAGTGGATCCCGCGTTGATGGCGCTTTATTCACCGGGCTCGAAACTCTACAAGAACCTGTGGGAAAAAGTCATCGACGACGCCGAGGCATTCAACGACCCTGGGCGGTTTACTGCACTCATTGGCTTTGAATGGACTTCATTGATCAAGGGCAATAACATGCATCGGGTCGTCATCATGCGGGATGGCGCAGTCCGTGCCAGACAGGTCGTGCCTTTTACCATGACGGCACCTCAAGGGAGCCCCGACCCCCGGGATTTATGGAAGTACATGGCCAACTACGAAAAGAAGACTAATGGTGAAGTGCTGGCGATCGCACACAACGGAAACCTATCCAACGGGATCATGTTTCCGCTGGAGGCGCAGTGGAACGGCACCAAGTTAGACGAAGCCTATGTTACCCAGCGCAGCAAGTGGGAACCGCTCTACGAAGCGACCCAGATCAAGGGTGACGGCGAAACCCATCCCTTTCTGTCACCTGACGACGAATTTGCCGACTACGAGACCTGGGATGTCGCCAATCTTGATGCCTCCGTGGCAAAGACCAACGATATGCTGGCCGGAGAATACGCCCGCGAGGCATTAAAGCGTGGCCTGGCGATCGAGAAACGGCTCGGGACCAATCCATACAAGTTCGGCATGATTGGCGCCACGGACAGCCATACATCACTGGCAACCGCCGAAGAAGACAACTTCTTTGGCAAGCATAGCGGCTACGAGCCGAATCCGGGACGGATGAGTCATCCTTTCGTGAAAACAGACAAAGGGGAAATAGTCGGTTGGCAGATGGTCGCATCGGGACTTGCTGCGGTGTGGGCAACCGAGAATACCCGCGAGGCAATATTTGATGCGATGCTACGAAAGGAAGTCTATGGCACAACCGGGCCACGAATGTCTGTGCGGATGTTTGGCGGTTGGGAATTTACCGACCAGGATATGAACTCTCGGATACCAGCCAATGTTGGTTATCAGAAAGGATCACCTATGGGCGGAGACCTGCGTGTGAGACCCGAGGACGCGACCGCGCCGAACTTCATGGTCTATGCCTTGCGCGATCCGATTGGTGCCAATCTCGATCGTATCCAGATTGTGAAAGGCTGGCTCAATGCCGACGGCACAACACATGAGAAAGTATACGACGTTGTGTGGTCCGGTGAAAGAGTATTGGATAAGAAAAGTAAATTGCCAGCTGTCGGCAACACCGTCGACGCTGCGACTGCTAGCTGGACCAATACCATCGGCGCAGCAGAATTGAGTGTGGTCTGGACGGATCCAGATTTTGATGCGAAGCAGAAGGCTTTTTACTATGCGCGGGTCCTTGAAATACCGACCCCTCGCTGGTCAACCTATGATGCTTTCAGGTTTGGTATTGATCAGCCAGAGGGAGTGCCCGTCTCGACCCAGGAGCGGGCCTACACGTCACCCATCTGGTACACCCCGAAATCCTGAGCCGAATGAATACTTCAAAACTGCAGCGGTTCCTCAGGGAGCCGCTGTTACATTTCATTGTCATTGGCGGCCTTTTTTTTCTGATTTATACCGCCGTTAATGACCCCATTGGAAACTCATCTGATGTAATCCTCATCACCCCGGAACGAATTGGCCAGATAGCTGCTGAATACAACGGGGTCTGGAATCGGATGCCCACAGATGAGGAGCTTGATAGCCTGATTAAAGAGGAAGTCCGGTCAGAGGTTTATTACCGCGACGCCCTGGCGCTCGGGCTGGATAAAAATGATGCCATTGTTCGCCGCCGATTGCGGCAGAAGATGGAATTTTTGACCGACACCGGTGTCTATTTACAGGAACCTGCCGCTGGTGAGTTGGAGGCCTATTATGCAGCAAATAAACAGGCCTACCGGAGTGAACCGCGCCTGGCGTTCGAGCAGATCTACCTCGGCGAATCCCCATCCGAAGAGACTGTTTCACAAACTATTAATACACTGCTGTCAAAACCGGCAATGGACCCATCCACACTGGGCCAGCGCACCGTTCTGCCAGCGCAGCTTAAGCTGTCACAACCGAATGCGATTGACAGTGTGTTCGGCAATGGGTTCTACAGCCAGATCGCTGAACTCGCTCCCGGAGAATGGGCCGGGCCTGTCACGTCCGCTTACGGCACACACCTGATACGCACACTTGATGGCCAGTCTGCCCGCATGCCACCGTTGGAAGACATCCGTGATGCCGTAATGAAAGAATGGAAATCGGCGAAAGCAAACGAGAACCGTGAGCAGGATTATGCGAAACGTTTAAATCGCTACATCGTCGAAATACGCCTTAGCGAAGCTGAAGAAACGGAGAATCGATAGTGCTGACTCTGCGCAGGCAAATTTTCGCGCTGGCAGTGTTCCTGATCAGCATCCCCGTTTTTTCTTATGGTCATGCATTACAACCCGGCTATCTTGAACTCCGCCTGGTCGACACTGATCTGTATTCGGTCTTGTGGAAGAAACCGGCGAGCAGCGGCAAACCTATGGCAATTTCTGCGGTGTTGCCAGAGAAATGTGATCAAGCCAAGCCACCACAAACGGTCTGGGACGGTTCGGCGTACCTTGCACGTTGGACCGCTCGCTGCGCGGACGGGATCGAAGGTGGCGAAATCCGTATCGATGGTCTTGATCGAACATCGACTGATGTGCTTGTTCGTTTCGACTTCGCCGACAATACTGTTGAGTCACGTCGCCTGACACCGGGAGATTCATCCTTTACGGTTCCCGCGATACCGAGCCGTCTTGAAGTGGTGCGAACATACCTCATACTTGGTTTTGAGCACATACTTGATGGCATCGACCATCTCATGTTCGTTCTTGCACTTTTGATTCTGGTAAAAGATGTGCGTCGACTGATTGTAACTGTTACCGCATTCACCCTTGCTCACAGTCTCACGCTGGTCGGCGCAACGCTTGGATTGATCCAGATTCCCGGACCACCCGTCGAGGCGGTGATCGCTTTGAGTATCATGTTTGTCGCTTCTGAAATCATGCACAGTCGATCAGGGAAAACCGGGCTTACAGAGAAGTGGCCCTGGGTTGTTGCGTTCATCTTCGGCCTGTTGCATGGTTTCGGTTTTGCTGGGGCGTTGGCGCAAATTGGTCTGCCGCAGTCATCGATTCCCACTGCATTACTATTCTTCAACGTCGGCGTTGAGATCGGTCAGCTTTTCTTTATCGTTTGCGTACTCTCCATCATTGCACTGGCTGGAGCCATTATCCGCCGCATGAACACTCCACGAATGGCGTGGGCCTCGGCCGTGCCGCCTTATGTCTCGCATGAGGACCTGCGGAATGCCCGAGCCCATGTCACCCTCGTTGAAGTGGACAATCGGCTTACCTTTGTTGATAACTGTTCCTGTCTCAGGATCGATGACATCGG
>JAQYWF010000315.1 GCA_030145105.1 Desulfosarcina sp. | reverse complement strand
GATACTTAGTAAACTAAGCAAATGAGTCACTGTGGTTGGCCAAAAAAAGAATCTCGCCAATGATAAATAGATACAAAAGGGGATACTGGCTATAATAGCCGGATTCTATGGATTTGCGGGCCAATACTTCGATCAAGAGACGGGGCTGCACTGCAACTACCATCGCTACTATGATCCTGACACCAGACGTTATGTGACACCTGATCCAATTGGGCTAGCTGGGGGGATCAATCTCTTTGCCTACACTGATAACAATCTGGCTAACTGGGTTGATCCGTATGGTTTAGATCCGTTTACTGCTGCCATGATGTCTGGCGGGATAAGTTCCGGGCTGGGTGTTGGTGCGTCAGGGTACTCGCAGCCTCAAGCGAATTAACCGATGCCTGATCTTTTCTGGGAAACTTCAACCCTTAACCCAGAGACATATCTTAACGCGCTTAATTGGCTTGCTGATGCCTTGGATGGTGACGGAGTAGATGATGATGGCGATGCTTGCGATGTCCCGACTTCGCCACCTGATGGTTTGGTTAAAAAGCTAAACGAAAATCTAATGATTATAGTCGGTTGAGGAAAGATCGATTTCTTCCTTAACCGCCGTTTTATTTTTCTCCAATTGACCCGATCCTTATCCGGCCTGGCTGGCGATTGGATGGCGCCGCCGGTGAGGATAAAAATCGGATGCATTGTCCGATAAGTAAGATTGGATTAATGTCAAAATTCACAGGCCGTTTGACAGATCCTAATGGATGGGGCTCACATCGGTTCCATAAGGATTGGGTGGGTAGCAGGGGGCAGACCCTGTTTGTTATGGAAAGTAGCGGTATATTTCGCTTCGATGCAGTAATCTGACAAAGGTGGCCGTATCATCTTTAATAATCAGCCCAATACGATAGTCTCCGAAGCGGATACGGTAAAAATCACCTTCTGCCTTAAGTTTTTTAAGATTGAGTATCAGCTGTGGATTTCCGGCTTCATCGATCTGCCCAATGATTTGTTCAACCTTGATTAACAGTTTTCGATCATAGGATTTTTTCTTTAAATCTTTGGCAAAGCTTTTCTTAAATTCGACTTTCACGCCGGATCTTTCAGAATATCGAAAATTTCGTTTCTGCCAACCGATTCTGTATTTGCACCTTGCCGGATCGCATTGGTCAATGCAATATCCTCTATGGCCTCAACAATCAGGTCATGAAAGACGCCTTTTTGTTCTTGCAAGGCTTCGACAAGCGCGTCTTTCATAAGTTGCTTGATTCTGCCTTCATCAGACGTTAATGGTTTCATGGCGTGTCCCTCCAGCATTTGCCCAAGCCGCGGTTAGGCGGTTAGACAATACCCTTGTTGTACTTTTTCTTATAAGTTTCCTGTCACGACATATTCTTTGAATCAATTCTTTTCGCATAATGTTTTAGGCGACAGCATACCACCTATATTAAACGATACCCAAAACAAATTCAATTGTTCCTGCCAGGTTTCTTCGAAAAAACAGCCAAAGATCCATTTTTAAATGCAGGTATAGCCGACAATCGGCGTTAACAGATCACAATCACCAATCCCCCTGCTCAGTATTGACAACCATCATCGCATCTAAATAAACCCCAACGTTGCATAAAAAAATGCGAAAATTATTGTTACTTTTTGAAATAATGAATAAAAAAAACATTCTACCGCACGTCCTGGAGCTCGCTGAAGGTGAAGTCCAGGATATGACAATAATTTCCTCATTTTTCTTACCCTTTCGGGAAAGCCGGAGGTGTTCAGATCCTTTGTTGCCAAGGGATTGCAGTAAAATACTACGGCTTCACCCTTGGCGCCTTGACTCTGAACACCTCCGGCTTTTGCATCGTTGGGGTAAGACCAATTCGATATTAACCACGCATGAGGAGGGCGTCGTGGAAAGATACGGCATCTGCACATATTGCCGGTGCAAGTATCAGAAAAACCTTCGGGTGAAACGGCAAATGTATTGTAGTCATCTTGCCTGCCAACGGGCCAGAAAACGACGCTGGCAAAGATAGGTGGGTGAGTATGGCCCAATGTGTTCGTAGATGTTGGTTAGGTGATCATTGGCGTTGTTGGTCCAGTGAACTCTCATGCCGGCAATCCGAACCGCTTACGTACTTCTTTTACATCCACCGTTCGGCCATGATCGCTATCCTTTAACCCTGCCTCAATGGCTTGTCGTACATAGATTCGATACATCATGTCATCCCAGGTGGCACTGTCGGGTAAACTATCCAAAAGTCGGTGGGACTCTTCTTTAATACCTTGAAATTGAATGTCTTATCCTCCCGACGTGGGATATGGGCATTCGTGTTTTTACTACGTGTTGTTGGGTTGTCGGGTACTTTGTCACTGCAATATTCATATCCACGCATATTAATATTGTGCAATTCGCAAAACATATTCAATTGATTCTTTCATCTTTTAAACATGAAAAGGCGGGAAAATCTTTCTGCCTTTTTTACTTTCTTCCAGACAGCCGCTTCCTTTCACTTTCGATCCAGTCGACCCGGCTCCACAATCCCTGAAGGATACGTACCTCCCGATCATTCAGACCGGTGCGGCCAAACAGCCGCCGAAACGACCGCAGGACATGGTCCGGGTTTTGGGGGTCAAGGTACTCGGCCTCCAGCAGCGTGCGGCGCATGTGTTGGAACATGTTCTCCACATCCGCGGCCTGCGCCGGTAGCGGGTCCTCGTTGCGGATCCTCGCGACATCCATCGCCCCCTTGCGAAGTTCGTAGAGTATCAGAGAGACTGCATGTGACAGGTTCATGGAGGGATAGGCGCTGTGGGTGGGAATCGTTATGAAAATCTGGCACAGGTCCAGTTCGCTGGTGTGGAGGCCTCGATCCTCGCGGCCGAACACGAAGGCCACCCGGCTGGCGGGTGATTGGGCCAGTGCATGGCCGGCGCCTTGCTCAGGGTTTAAAAAATCCTCACGATATTTACCGAATCGGCGGGTGGTGCCGAAGGCCAGGTGGCAGTCGGCCAAGGCCTGTTGCAGGGTTTGGAAAACCGGCGCTTGCGTTAAAATCGATTCGGCTTTTAGTGCCATCCGCCGGGCGTCCAGTGACCGGTAACCCGAGCAGGGGTTTACCAGACGAAGGTCCGAGCAGCCGAAATTCATCATACATCGGCATACCGACCCCACATTGATCGGTCCCTGGGGCTCCACGAGAACGATGTTGATGTTATTCATTCATAGCGCTTTCATTTTACGGTTTTGATTACATCCGTCAGTCAAACGACTTGAAATCAATTTCCATCTGGGCCATTGGCCGTATGTGGTCCGGGGTGTTGACCTCGGTCGCGTTGACTCGGCGGGATGCGGGCCGGTAGGTCAGCTCACCGATGATGTCCGTCTTCAGAATCGTCTCCAATGCGCGGGTGTCCCGGTTTTCTGGATTCAGCCAGGTGGTGTATGCGCCGGGGTCGAGAATTACCGGCATCCGGTGGTGGACGGGTGCTACCGACCTGCTGGCTGCAGTGGTAATGATGGCGCAGGACAGATAAATCGCATGGGCATTGGCAGGATCCTCCCAGCGTTCCCAGATCCCGGCAAAGGCAAAGGGCCTGCTGTCCGGCAGGGTTAAATAAATAAGCTGCTTCCCGGCCTTTTCAGTCTTCCATTCATAAAAGCCTTCGGCCGGTATCAGACAGCGGCGAAGCTTGAATGCGTTTTTAAAGCTGGGCTTGGTGGCTAAGGTTTCAGCCCGGGCATTGATCAGCCGCGACCCCATGCCCGTGTCCTTGGCCCAGAAGGGCACCAGGCCCCAGTGGAGCCGTTTCAGGTGATTTTTGCCTTGGTCGCGAACGATGGCCAGCACCTGTCGGGAAGGGACGACAGGGTGGCTGTCGGTGACTGCGGCCTCCGATTCATCGATGGGAAAAAGGGAGATCAATTCTTCGATAAATCGAAAGCCTGCAAAACTTCCGCCCACGGCTATCCATCTCCTTTGTCCCGTTTACCCCATCTTTGGGGGTTATGCACCAGCACCTTGCCGATCAACACCCCTAGTGGCGTCAGATGATAGACCAGGTCGAAGAGGTCAATCGGTCGGGAAAGGGCCCCGTCCTTGAGCATGATCAGTTTTTCGAGAACATGGGGCATGGGCTTGAATGGTGCCAGCAGCATGAACACCGTCAACGGTATCAGGACGGCATAAGGGATTTTTTTGAGCACACTGGCCACACGAAGGCCTCCGAAAGGGGGTAATGGTGATTTTTCAAGCGATTTGGCAATAAAAACCAACCGTGAAAATGGCACAATTGGCTGCCTTGTGTCAACGGCACCTGATATCGGCCAACGGCTGCCAAACGCCTGCTCGGGAGCATGACCACAGGGTTCCCAAGGATTGCCGTCGAATGTGGACGGCCAGCTTTTGCTTTAATCGGCCAACAATACCTTTAACGATTGGCAATTTTGAGATAATGAACAACTGCCATTGTGGATATTTCTTGTAACGCGGGTCAACCTAAGGATAAAGAATGAAAACAGCCAAAGATTATATTGTCTTTCCCCTGGATGTGCCCAGTCCCGAGACGGCCAAGTCGCTGGTCGACCTGCTTGCCAACGATGTGGGCATGTTCAAGGTCGGCCTGGAATTGTTTATCCGGTCAGGCGCTGAACTGGTGCGTTGGATTAAGCAGGCGGGCCCGGCCAAGGTGTTTCTGGATCTGAAGCTTCACGATATCCCGGCAACCGTCGAACGGGCCATGGCCCAGGTGGCCGGGTTGGGTGTCACCTTAGCGACGGTCCACTGCGGAGAGAGCCGGGCGATGCTGGAGGCTGCCGTGAAAGGAGCCGGCGGACGGGTCAATGTACTGGGGGTCACCGTGCTGACCAGTATTTCTCCTGCTGAATTGGCCGAGTCAGGCTACCGGGAAAAGTATTCGAGTGATCTGCAGCAGCTGGTGATGAAAAAAGCGGCCATGGCCCGGGACGCCGGTTGCGCCGGAATTGTTTGCTCTGGCCAGGAAGTCAACGGCATCAAGATGGCCTTTGGCGAGGGTTTTCTGGCAGTGACACCCGGCATCCGGCAGATCCACGGTGGCGTCACCGCGGACGACCAGTCCCGGATCGTCACGCCGGCCATGGCGGTGCGGCGGGGATCGGATTATCTGGTGGTCGGCAGACCCATACGGGATGCTGCTGATCCCCGGGTTGCCGCGCGGGGTATTGCTGCAGAGATTCAGGGTGCCTTGACTGTCCACCCATAAATGTCATCTTGCAGCCCAGCTCTGTGTTCTCGTGTTTTGGAAATCCTCGACGTAGCGCTGCTACGCCTGCGGTTTCCAAAACCCTGCGGC
This sequence comes from Desulfosarcina sp., assembly GCA_030145105.1. Classification (GTDB taxonomy): domain Bacteria; phylum Desulfobacterota; class Desulfobacteria; order Desulfobacterales; family Desulfosarcinaceae; genus Desulfosarcina. The sequence goes on along the minus strand of JAQYWF010000315.1, from coordinate 798 downwards.
CTCGATCTGGACCGCAAGCTACCATTTCTGGATGAACAGCAGGTGCTTTGCATGCGGGCTGACCGTTTTCAGACTAAGCAGCAAAATAGCGCCACAGGGTCAGGGCGAGAACCACGGCACAGGTCACGATAACGAAACGGATTTGCCCGGGTGAGAAGTGCTTCATCCAGTCGCTGTTGTTCCGGTTGTTAAGATGCTTTTACACAAATTGAGTGATTGTCGAGCTTGCCGCAGAACCAAGAAAGCTGGCATTCCGCTATAGTGGGCTATGCGGGATGTCGGCTGACACCGGTTATGCGGTGAGATCGGCAATCCCAACGGGTTTCAAATTTTTAAGATCGGTAAACCGTAAAAGCAAAGCATACAAACCAATTATGGTATCTGTAAAAATTGAAACGCTCAGTTTGGGTTCTAATCTTCTCTGTCTAGCCCGAAGGTCGTATGCAGGACCCTGACGGCCAGTTCGGTGTACTTCTCCTCGATGATGCAGGAGATGCGGATTTCGGATGTGCTGATCATGATGATGTTGATGTTTTCCCGGGCCAGGGCGTTGAACATCAGCGAAGCCACGCCGGAATGGTTTTTCATTCCCACTCCGATGACCGATACCTTGGCGATATGGGGGTCGCCAAACACCTCCTCCGTCCCGATTTTTTCCGCCAGGCGCTGCTGCATCTCCATGGCCCGCTTATAATCCGCCGTGGGTACGGTGAAGGTCAGATCCGTTTGACCGGCGGCACGCGTGTTCTGGATGATCATATCCACCAGAATCCCGGCTTCGGCGATGGGCGAGAATAT
>JAQYWF010000137.1 GCA_030145105.1 Desulfosarcina sp. | reverse complement strand
CTGCCGGATAATTCCGGAGGCCATGGCGGCATAGGCGGCGGCATCGAAATCCTCGTCAGGATCGACGATGTCGATCATGTGGTGGGGGGCCGCCGCCTGCTCCGCCGGGGTCGGTTTGGCCGTACCGATATCCAAATGGCGGTAAATCTGCATGGAATCGGCACCGATGATCTCGGCGTTGAACTGCCGGGCCAACTTGATGGCAAAGCCGGTCTTACCCGAGCCGGTGGGTCCGACGATGAGGATGATCTTGGGTGCCTCGACCGCCTGCATGTCAGTCATGGATCAATCAACTGGGTTAGATGATGATGAAGTGCGCTCACGTATTGATGCATTCATTCCTATCCCTATTCGATTAAAGCGTCAAGCCAGCACAATCATCTTGAATAGATATAAGACTTTAAGAACTATCAATGAACACGCAGTATGGGCGGGTGTTTAGAATTGAAAAGAAAAATCACCATGTCTTCTCGGATGTTATCGATATGCGGCAGATAGAGCCAGGGTCAGGCAGGCCAATGGATGCACTTGCTCATTCAAAAGACGCCGTTTTTCCAGCAATCAGGAAAACCGGCGTCGGAAATGCGGATTTCGATTGATCAGTTGACTGCCCTGTAGATGGCTTCTCGCTCTTTGTGAGAAAGGTTGACCATGCCCCCGGAGACGAGTTCCAGAAGTCCTTCGGCCACCCGGGATTCACTTTTGCGCAGTTCGCTGGCCAGTTCGCGCAGTTTCAACGGGCGGTTTTCGTTGCGCAGCAGCTGAAGCAGCTGCTGGTTCATGAATTCCTCTTCCAGCACAGCGCTGAAATCACGATCATACTCTAACGCGTGGCGCTGGTCGCCGCGGTAGGCATCCTCCCATGGCCGGCGCAGGCTGGCTGACAGCAGTGCTCTTACGCGGGTATTGGTCTTGATCAGATCGTAAACGGTCTGCAGTCTGCCCCTGGCAGCAGGAGTCCGTTCCAGTGGGCCCAGCGAGTTAATATTGCGGACGAAGCTTTCCACGGTGACAATAAATTCGTCTGGTCTGTTCAGGTCCGCATGGGCCAGTGCAATCCTGCGACGGTCGATGCCGGCCAAGGTGAGCAGCTTCTTAACAACATTGACCCGGCTCCATGCATGATCCAATCCATAGGAGTGATGGCATTCCTCAGGCAGACAGCCGATGAGGATCAGACCCGATGCACCCTCTTTCAGCGCCCGGGCCATGACCGAGGGGTCGATCTGCCCCACACAGGGAACCCCCAGTATATGCAGGCGTGGATCATACTTCAGCCCCATCTTACCTGCATTGTCCGCAGCGGGCAGCCCCCCCCATACGCAGCCGAAAGCCATGACTTCATCAGGAGCCAGTTGGCTGGCCAATGCAGCCACGCGGGCTTCACGCTGGTCGTTGGTGTTGTTCTGCAGCACCAGGGCGTGGTAGGGACAGGCAGCGGCGCAGGTGCCGCCACCGGTGCACACCATGGGATCCACTACCCGGGGTAGTCCGCCGCCGGGTCCTTCAGCCACACCGATGCCGCCGCAGTCACACAATTCCTGGCATTGGCCGCATCCCACACACAGGTCCGGGTCGACCACACATACAATCCGCGGAATTTGGATCTCTCCTGCGGCCGCTTTTTCAACCATGTCGGCGGTGCGACTGCCGGCGCGACGCCCCTGGTTCAAGGCATCCTCCAGGCTGCAAGGATAGCGGCCGCTGCCGGCCATATATGTCTCCTCACGGCCGATCATTTCCGGCCGTACTTTGGCATGATGGCCGGTAAGAAAACGGCCCCCCTTGTGAACCAGCCCAAGGACGCTTGCGGTTTCCAGTGGCGGTCCAGAGACCGCCCGGATTGGTGACAGCACCAGATGATCCCAGGCCATTTCATGTTCCACGTGATCCTTCAGATCGCAGAAAGTGACGAACCCGGACTGGACCGTGGGCCGGACGGCAGGGTCGTAGGGCACCCACATGATGTTCATCCTGCGGTTGACAGCCCGTTCCGCTGCGGTCAACGGAATTTCCATGTCCCGGTTGTAGAGGATCGACAGATCCGCTGCCGGGGCGCTCTCGCGCAGGTGACAGGCCATCCGCCAGGCACTTTTGGCAGAAAGGGGGGCAAAATCGCTCTGGCCGCTTTCATTGTCGCTGATCCAGAAGACCACCTTCCCTGTGGGTGCACCCCGTCGAAAGATGAGGGCCTCCATTTCCGATTGAATCATCACCGATCGGCCGTCATGTCCGAAATCAGGTCCCGGTGCCTGCAGTTGGGCATCGATGCAGGCAATGACCGCACTGGAGCGGTAACTTCTCGGCAACCCGTCTTCAGGCCCTTCAAAGGTCAGTGTGTAATCTCCGGTGACGCCGGCCAAACCTGTCAATTGCCCCGGTGGAAGGACTGTGGCTTGATCGCTGGTCATGGCTTCATAGACCATTTTTTTCATACGGTCATCATAGTCCCATTCACCTGGATAGCTTTCGTGGACCTTGCGAATCAAGGCATCCAAGTCGGTGGCCGTGACATCTATGAGATAGTCGATACCCTTGCGGGCCAGTTGCTGGGCCGCCGCAAAGGCAGCAATACCCCCACCGGCAATCACTACCGGTCCATCAAAGGGTTTCACGGTCTGACTGGTGGGTGTCAGTACCCGCATTTCGGCAATACTGGCCCGGATCAACTTGCTCGCCTTGCGAGCCTTATCCGCAGGCGACAGGTCGGACACCACGGCCACATGCCCGCGCAGGTTGATCATGTCGACTTGGCCTTTGAAAAAATTCCAGGGCGCCAGATAGTTCTCGAATTTCTTCAGCATCAGGCGACCTTCACAGCCGGCGATGATCAACCGGTTCAATCCGGCATCAACCACCGCTTGGCGGATATGATCCAAACCAGGCCCCAGGCAAGGATAGGCGAGTACTTCACAATGGGCCACCTGGTCCTGTGTGCGGACATCTTCGTAAAGGGCCTGCAGGTCTACAAGGGAGTCGATTTTTCCACCGCACCTGCAGAGAAAAACCCCGATCCTGGCGTTATCATTCATCTTGTTTCTCCTTTTTCATGCGGTTAGTTGGGTCATTATAGTGGCCGGAATGCCCCGAACCGTATCGAACAGGGACTGCATGGCGCCGGTGGGACAAACGCTTAAACAGCACCCGCAGGCCACACATACATCCGTCGGTCGCGAAAAGGGTGCACCGACCCGTTTGTAGACACCACGGTCCACAGTAGCGATGGCCGACAGGCCCACAACTTCTTCGCAAACCCGTGAACACAATCCGCATACCATGCAGGTACGGTCCGGATCGGCAGCGGAAAAACGGGTGGACGTCACGCCATAGCGCTCGGCAAGGGCACTGATTTCCGGGCTGGCCGGACAGGTGGCCAGCAGCATTTCAAAAATCCAGCGGCGGACGTTGTGCACCCGCTCGGTTTCCGTATACACATGAATGCCCTCGGCGACCGGATAGATGCAGCTGGCCACCAGTTTGGACCAGTTGCCGTCCTTAAGTTCCACCATGCACAGCCGGCAGGCGCCTGAAGGGGCCACCGCCTCGTGGTAACAAAGCGTGGGGATATCGATCCCGTGCTCCCTGGCGGCCTCCAGGATGGTCCACCCATGTTGCGCTTCCACCTGTTGATCGTTAATTGTAAATTGAATCATTTATAATCGCTCCTCAATTGGTTGGGCGCGGCTGCCACCTTCAGCTCACCCGCACCGCATCGAATTTGCATGTCTCTTTGCAGATACCGCAGCGGATGCACTGGTTGGCATCGATCACATGGGGTTGTTTCTTTTCACCGGAGATGCAGTTGTTGGGACACTGCCTAGCACAACTGCGGCAGCCGGTACAGGCATCCGGATCGATGGAGAAGGTGATCAGATCCTTGCACACCCCCGCCGGACATTTGTGATCGCTGAAATGGGCGCGGTATTCATCCCGAAAATAATTGATGGTGGTCAGTACCGGATTGGGGGCACTGGAGCCCAGGGCACACAAGGCACCGTCCTGAATGGCCTGGGAGAGGCTGATCAGATCCTCGATGTCCCGTTCGGTCCCGACACCCTTGGAGAACGCGTCCAGCATTTCTCGCATGCGGGTCAGACCCAGCCGGCACGGCAGGCATTTGCCACAGGATTCCTCTTCCAGAAAACGCAGAAAGTAGCGGGCCACATCCACCACGCAGTCGCTGTCATCCATGACGATCATGGCGCCGGATCCCATCATGGAGCCCGCCTTGGTCAGCGAGTCAAAGTCTACCGGCGTCTCTTTGAGATGATAGGGAATACAGCCGCCCGATGGACCGCCGGTCTGGACGGCTTTGAAGGGTGCCCCACCGGGTACGCCACCGCCAATCGCCTCGACGATATGCGAAACGGGCACACCCATGGGTACTTCCACCAGGCCGACATTGTTCACTTTGCCCACCAATGAGAAGACTTTGGTCCCCGTGCTATGGGGCACCCCCAGACCGGCATACCAGTCGCCGCCTTTGTCGATGATCAGGGGCACATTGGCCCACGTTTCCACATTGTTGAGAATGGTGGGTCGTCCCCACAGGCCTTCTTCCACCGATCGGGTGTATTTGGGGCGGGGATTGCCCGGCTTGCCTTCGATGGAGGTAAACAGGGCCGTGGATTCACCACAAACGAAGGCACCTGCGCCACGGTTGATGCGGGCATCGAAAGAAAAACCAGAATTGAGGATGTTTTCACCCAGCAGGCCCAGTTCACGGGCCTGGGCCATGGCGATCTCAAGATGCTGGATGGCCAGGGGATACTCGGCTCTGACATACAGGTAGCCCTGTTCAGCGCCCAGGGCATAGGCACCGAGGATAAGCCCTTCTAAAACCGAATGGGGATCGCCTTCCATGATGGTGCGGTCCATGAATGCACCGGGATCGCCTTCGTCGCCATTGACCACCACATACACCGGCCGGCCCTTCTTCTCGATGGCGGCCATTGCCGAACGCCACTTGCGACCGGTGGGGAACCCGGCCCCGCCGCGTCCCCGCAACCCCGACTGTTCCACTTCGGACACCACTTGTTCCAGTGTCATGCCGGACAGTGCCTTGGCCAGGGCCCGGTAGGCGCCGGCGGCGATGGCATCGGTGATGTCGGTGGGATCGATCTTACCGATATTGTGCAACACCACCCGCTCCTGTAGTTTGTAGAAGGGGATTTCCTGCTCGGTGTGAATTCGTTTTCCGGTCTGGGGGTCCTTGTACAGCAGCCGCTCCACCGGTTGGCCTTCGATGAGGGTGCGCTGGATGATCTCTTCGACATCCTTTTCCTTTACCCGCTGGTAAAACAAACCCTGCGGCCGGATCAGCACCAGCGGCCCCCGGGAGCAGAATCCCTGACAACCGGTGGTCTTGATGCCCGGCATCACCTTGGCTTTAATGTCGGCGCCCTCTATGGCGTTTTGAAAGGCCGCCGTCACTCGATTACTACCGTTGGCCATGCACCCGGTGCCGTGACAGACCACGACGAGGGTTTGGTTCGGATCCTGCCCGGCAATCAGATTCTCCCGATACGCGTTCAGCGCCTCGGCGGAATCCAGGCGCGGAGTGTCCACTCTCAATGCGCTGTTGAGACTATACATGACCCTGGCCCTCCCCGTCCGCAGTGACATCGTGCTCGAGCTTCTTAAGGTGTTTTTCCAATTTACGGGCCGTCGTATTGGCATGGTAGTCATCATCAACCACCACCACCGGTGCCAGGGCGCAGGCGCCTACACAGTTCACCGTATTCAAGGTGAAACGCATGTCGGCGGTGGTTCCGCCGGCTTCCACATTCAGCCGGCGTTCCAGTTCTTCAACGATGCGCTGCCCACCTTTCAGATGGCAGGCCGTTCCCAGGCAGACGCGCACTTCGTGCTCCCCCGAGGGGTCCAACCGAAAGGACTGGTAAAAAGTGGCAACGGAATAAGCCTGGGTCAGCGGTACGCCGGCATGGTCGCTGGCCTGCTGCATGGATTCCTGAGAAATATAGCCGTAACTGGATTGGATATCCTGGAGCAGAAAAATCAGGTATTCAGGTTTTGCCGGATACTGTTCCAGGATCGTATCCATATCTTTGCCAACTGGGGCCATTTCCAACCTCCTTTATCTTCGATATCGTGTTTAACGGGCGGCTGTCCGCGGTTTGGCTACAATATGGCAAGGGCTGTGCCAATATCGTAACTAATTTAAATCATTATTAAATATTTAGACCCATTGATTTTCAGCCAGTTTGATGGACCGTTTAAGATGGATTGAAACGCTTTTGACGTTTCAGAAGGTTTCAACCGCTGCCTACCGAATCTCACATCTCATTGAAAAGACCGCGTAAAAATTGATCTTGTTTCATTTTCAGGTGAAACAGAGGTAACCGTTTAGAGCAGGCCGTATTGTTTCATGCGGCGCCACATGGATGTCCGGCTGATGCCCAGGGAATGGGCCGCCGCTTCCCGACGTCCGCCGGTCTGGGCCAGTGCCGCCATGACGCTCTTGCGGTCGATCCGGCCAGGAGGAGATGAATTTTTCCGGGGTTTGGGATGTCGGGGAGTTGGCGGGAAGTCTTCCAATTCGTTCAAGTCCGGCAGGTGCCGGGCAAAAATGACCGGCCCTTTGACAAATACGAAGGCATGTTCGATGCAGCGCTCAAGTTCTCGCACGTTGCCTGGCCAATGGTAGGTCTGCAAGTTGTCGAGGACTTTGGGATCCATGGAACGGACGGTTTTTTCATAACGACGGTTGAATTGCCTGATAAAGTGATCCACCAGCAAGGGGATGTCATCGGGTCGATCGCGCAGGGGGGCGATGTCCACGGGCACGGTTCTCAACCGGTAGTACAGATCTTTTCTGAAGCGACCGGCGGCCATGGCCGTTGATAGGTTCTGGTGTGTGGCACTGATGACGCGGGCGCCCAAGGGGATGGTGCGTGTGCCGCCCACGCGCTCGAACTCACGCTGCTCGATGACGCGCAGCAGTTTTACCTGCAGTTCCGGCTTCAATTCGCCAATCTCGTCTAAAAACAGCGTGCCGCCGTTGGCCATTTCAAAACGCCCCGGTTTGGTTCGTTCAGCCCCGGTAAAGGCCCCTTTTTCATGACCGAACAATTCCGATTCGAGCAGCGATTCGGCCAACGAGGCGCAGTTGACGGCCACAAAGGGTCCTTTGCGCCGAGTCGACATGTCGTGGATGGCCCTTGCAATAAGGTCTTTGCCGGTCCCGCTCTCCCCGCAGATCAAGACGCTGGCGGCGCTTGCCGCCACGTCGGGCAGGATCGAAAAAACCGACTGCATGGATTCGCTTTTGCCGACAATGCCCTTGATGCCATAGGCAGAAGCACCGAGCAGAGCATGCTTGCGGGCGTCCCACAGGGCGGTGCGAAACGTTTCCACCGCTCCCACGACGTGGCCATTTTCATTTTTGATCACACTGACGTTGACCATCAGGGTTTGACGCTTTCCGTTGCGACTGAAAGTACAAACTTCCTGATCGAGCCGGGTCTTGCCGGTTTTCATGGCCATGGCCATGGGGCAGTCGCAACGGCACAGGTCGGCTCGGAAAACTTCCCAGCATCGCCGTCCCAACACATCCGGCTGCGAAAAACCGGTGATGGATTCAGCTGTTTTATTGAAGGAGGTGATTCGCCACTGGTCATCGACCGTGAATACCCCTTCGGGAAGGGTTTCAACCAGGTGTTGATAATTCACCGGTTCAACGGTTCGGGTTTCGGTGTCAACAAACGGTTTATCGTTCGAGTGGTTCATTATGGGCTCCACGGTTGATGGACGGGGCTGACGGTTTAAACAGTTGTCAACCCGTGCAACAGCAATTGACAGGCCAACCCGTTGCCCGATTCAACAACCGATCGTCTATCCGCCGGAAAACAATTTAAGCCAATGATATAATTATAAATTTGTTTATATTTAAAGAGGGACGGCTGACTGGGGAGAGCAGAAAGCCGGTGCAATGCAGCCAGCTTGCCGGGTTTCCGGTGAAACAAGATTGAAACGTTTGGGCGGAGGAGGAATCTAACGAACTGTAATACAAAGCTTATCAAAACGTTTCAGCGGCTGAAACGTTTCAGCCGCTGAAACAGCGGACTGTTTAAAAAGCGGAACGATGTGGCTTTGGGAACTATGAAAAGGAAGTACGGTAGCCGCTAACTGGTGTCCGTCCGCAAATAGGCGAATTGGTTCGAGATCAAGGCCTGCGAGAAATTTTACCGCAGGCGCCCTGAAAGAAGTGCCCTTGGGGTGCATATAGTTGATATTCCGAGGATAAATTTTTGAGCATAACGCAAATATCGGGCAAATTGGCCATCTATGGATGGGCACTAACTGATCTTGAAAACCCTCATGCGCCGCCACAGGGAGGTCCGGCTGATGCCCAGAAGTCTGGCGGCATCAGCGCGAGCGCCATCAGTCTGGGTGAGGGCGTTTACGATGGCTTCACGGGTAGGTTTGCTGGCAAGGGCTCTTTCTTCCGGCATTCCGAATCCCTTGACCGGGCTGAATTCATCCGGTGCAGGCAAATGGTGGGGTTGAATCAGCGGACCTTTGACGAATACAAAGGCGTGCTCCAAGGTCCTTTCCAGTTCACGCACATTGCCAGGCCAGTGGTATTGCATGAAAAGCCCCATAACCGCATCGTCAACAGCTCGAACCTGTTTGCGTAAAGAACTGTTGAACTTTTGGACAAAAAAATCCACCAGCAAGGGGATGTCATCCAACCGGTGCCTGAGCGGCGGGATGGTCAGTGGTACCGTTCGCAACCGGTAATAGAGATCTTCACGGAAGGTACCGTGCGCCATGGCGTCACGAAGATCCTGGTGAGTAGCGCTGATGATGCGGGCATCCATGGGAAGGGTGCGGGTACCCCCCACGCGTTCGAATTCACGCTGCTCCAATACGCGCAGCAGTTTGACCTGCAGTTCAGGCTTCAGGTCACCGATCTCGTCCAGAAAAAGGGTCCCTCCACGGGCCATTTCAAACCGCCCGACCTTACCTTTGGCCGCACCGGTAAAAGCCGCTTTTTCGTGGCCGAAGAGCTCCGATTCCAACAGGGATTCCGCCAGGGCAGAACAATTAACGGCCACAAATGGTTTACGGCCACGCTGTGAATGCTTGTGTAGGGTCCGCGCAACCAATTCTTTGCCGGTGCCGCTTTCACCGGTAAGCAGCACGTTGGCGTCGCTAGCGGCGATATCGGTCAACATGGAAAACAACCGTTTCATGACAGCGCTTTGGCCAATAATATCGGGAAAGGATGCATTATTTTTGTTTTTTTCTATCCGTGCATCTGCACTGGCCAGAGGCCGAAATGTCTCCACGGCACCGATTACCTTACCGGTCATGGTCTTCAGCAACCCTGCATTGACCAGTATGGTCAGCGCTTCACCGCCCTTTCGGATCATGCGCACATCCTGATCCATATAGGAACGCCCCTGCTCCATAGCCTGCCGCAGGGGGCAATTAAGGTTGCACATGTCGGATTGGAAAATCTCCCAGCAATGCCTGCCAATGGCCTCTTTTTTGCTGAAACCGGTGATTGTTTCAGCCTCGTGGTTAAAGGAGATAATACGCCATTTCAGATCGATGGTGAAGACACCTTCCGGGATTGAGTCCACTAAAGTCTGGTGAGCCACCGGCACGTTAATCGCTCTATCCAAAGCTTTGATCGGTATCGTGCGTGGCGCTTGACGTGGAATCGGCAATTCATGGACAACAAGAATGGCACCATCAATTGTGGAGAGGTCTCTGTAGAGCGGTAAAACCCTGACAGTTACCTTCACAAGTTCATGGCCAGCACTCCTGAAACGGATGTCCATTTCACCGGAGCTCACTCCCGAGGAAATAGCATCTTTCAATGCTGATTGAAGCCTCAGCCGATCGCTTCCATTCTGGATTGTATCCAATGGCAAAGGCTTTCCGGCAGCCAATTGAAAGACATGCCCGCTTCCGGGAGTGCCATTTCGAACCACCATTTTGGTATCGACAACAATGATCAAGCTACCCTTCCCGCATATGCGGGGGGTCTGCCTTTCCTGATTATCGTGGGATGCCATCGCCCCTTCCTCGAAAGTGGTGGTTGGCATCGAAAGATGCCCTGATGCCGTATCTTTTTTTTCTCATGGCACATTTTGAAATAATTATCAAATACTCAAAACGTTTCATCCATACAACCATGAAATCCGTATCAATAAATGCCGACCGGCCGATCCGGCAGCATATCCATCAGAGTACCGGCGTTGAAAAAATGTCGGACATCATGCCAGCGGTATGGTTCTCCAATGGACTCAGGTAGTTCAAAAATATTTTTAGCCAAATGGCAACCGGCGGCAGGCCATAAATTTAAAGCAATATTATTAGACATATACTCACAAAAACAGGTTGACGACAACAACTTGGTCAAGCGAATTTTATTGACAAGCCTATGCGTGGCATATAGGAAACTCATTTGGTTTGTAACATATCAAATGTTGGAATCTCGAGCGATTCTACACCTTAAAGGCAGGCGATCAAGCGATTTCATCTTATCAGGAGAACGAAACAATGGCAAAGGATGTAATTGGTTCTGTTCTGGTCGTAGGTGGCGGTATTGCCGGCATGCAGTCCGCCCTTGATCTGGCAAATTCCGGATACTACGTTTACCTTCTCGAAAAATCTGCCTCCATTGGCGGGGTGATGTCTCAATTGGACAAGACATTCCCCACCAATGACTGTGCGATGTGAATTATCTCTCCTGTACTGGTCGAGGTCGGCCGGCATCTGAACATTGAGCTTGTAACGCTCAGCGAAGTCAAAGAGATAAAGGGCACAGCGGGTAATTTCAGCGTCGATATCATCAAACACCCCCGGTACATCGATATGGAAAAATGTATCGGCTGCGGGGCATGCGCAGAGAAGTGCCCAAAAAAGGTGATCGACAGTTACAACATGGGTCTTTCCAAGCGCAAGGCCGCTTATGTGGAGTATGCCCAGGCCGTACCATTAAAATATGCCATCCGCGGCGATGCCTGCATTAAGCTGACCAAGAACAAGTGCGGCAACTGCGAGAAACTCTGCCCAACCGGGGCGATCAACTACGAAGACAAGCCCGAGGACGCCACCCTCAAGGTAGGCTCTGTGATTCTCGCACCGGGCTTCTCACCATTCGACCCGTCCAAATTCGACGCCTACAACTATGCAAACCATCCCAATGTTATCACTTCCATGGAAATGGAGCGGATCCTTTCCGCATCAGGCCCGACCATGGGACACCTGGTGCGCTTGTCCGACCACAAAGAGCCCAAAAAGATCGCCTGGTTCCAGTGTGTCGGTTCCCGCGACTTGAACCGCTGCGGCAATGCCTATTGTTCGTCGGTGTGCTGCATGTACGCGATCAAGGAGGCGGTCATCGCCAAGGAGCACGCCGGGGATGACCT
>JAQYWF010000233.1 GCA_030145105.1 Desulfosarcina sp. | reverse complement strand
GGTTGTTCAAACAGCTTCCTCTGGCCGCGACCGGAGGGTTCAATGGCATCCGGTGGAGCCGGGTCTGTGTAGGCTTTATAGATCGCGCTGAGCAACCCCTCGAAGCTGCCGTCGGTTTCAAATACCCGGCGACCTGCGCTGCTTGAGGACGCCTCAGTATCCCCTGGCGGTGATGCCATGGTTACGGTTTGCGGGGGAATGCGTGTCGCGGCGACCGGCCATTGTCGTGTCGGTAAACCATCGCAGCGGATGTAATGCCGGGCCCTGGTAACGATTGCGCCCAGCTGCCGCAGATGCTCCAATCGAAGGCGTCCCTTTTGTCGCAGGTGGACGATGCGATTGGCCGACTTCAATCCGATGCCCGGCACCCTGAGAATCATTTCACGGTCGGCGGTGTTGATGTCGACCGGAAACCGTTCCGGATGCCTCAGGGCGAAGGCCTGTTTGGGGTCGATCGTCAGATCTAACCAAGGGGAGGCGCTGTCAATCACCTCGTCGATGGAAAAGCCGTACAGCCGCATCAGCCAATCGGCTTGGTAGAGTCGGTTCTCGCGCCGCAGCGGCGGTTCAACCAGATCCGGCAGTGGCTTGCGTGGTCCGCCCACCGGCACATAAGCCGAATAATAGACCCGCTTGAGGGTTTGCTGCCGGTAGAGCCCATCGGCCAGGTTCAGTATCTCATAGTCAGACTCAGGACTGGCGCCGATGATCAGCTGGGTGCTCTGTCCGGCGGGCGCAAAGGCCGGCACATGCCGCAGGCGTTTGCGGTCTGCCTGTGTCTCGGCGATCGTTTCACGAATCACTCGCATGGGGGTCAGCACGGAGGCGTAGGTTTTATCCTGCGCCAGGCGCATCAAGCTGGCTTCGGAGGGCAGTTCGATATTGACGCTGAGCCGGTCGGCATGCTGCCCGGCCTGCTGAATCAATCGCCGGCTGGCGAATGGGACGCACTTTAAATGGATGTATCCGTTGAACCCCTGACCACGAAGCATCTGCACGGTTCGAACCAGCCGCTCCATGGTGTCGTCGGGGCTGCGTATGACCCCCGAACTCAAAAAGAGGCCCTCGATGTAATTGCGCCGATAGAAGTCGATGGTCAAAGAGACGATCTCGCGGGTCGTGAAAGCCGCCCGGGAGACATCGTTGCTGCAGCGGTTGACGCAATAGGCGCAGTCATAGATGCACACGTTGGTAAGAAGGATTTTCAGCAGCGACACGCAGCGGCCGTCTTCGGTGTAGGTATGGCAGATGCCCGAAGGGGCGCTGTTGCCCAGCCGCCGGCCGCTGTTCTTCCTACGGCTGCCGCTGGATGCGCAGGAGACGTCGTATTTGGCCGCATCGGCCAGTATGGTCAGCTTGTCTTCAATGTCCATACAAAGTGCCCCTTGCCGTCATCTGAAACCGATCACGATAATAGCTACCCATGTGAGCCAATTGATGCATGGCAGCAGGGTGTGCGCCCCTCTGGCGTTTCGGGTCGAAACGGTATTGGATGGTGACCGCCTCTTGAAAATAAGTGATTACTTCGTATACTAATGGTTCCCAGTTATCGATGGCTGCCGTCAACTTAACCGGAAGGGAGGTCGATATGGTCGAACTGAAAACCCTCAAACCCGAAGCGGTTCCATCCGCGCTCGATATGGCCAAACGCTATCGCATGCTCAATGAACCGGACGGGGCGGAAAGCATCTGCCTGGACATCCTGGCGGTCGCCCCCGACAATCAGGAGGCCTTGATCCTCCTTTTGCTGGCATTGACCGATAAGTTTTTAGAAAGCGGGCTCAACCCCTCATTTGAACAAGCCCGGGACATCGTGGCCCGGCTGGACAGCGCCTACTGCAAATCCTATTTCACCGGGATTGTATTCGAGCGGCGGGCCAAATTTCATTTCAATCAGGGTGGCCCGGGTTCAGGAACCGTGGCTTATGATTGGTTCGTCAAAGCCATGAAAGCCTATGGTGAAGCACTGGCCGGCTGCGACCCGCACAACCAGGATGCCGTCTTGCGCTGGAACGCCTGTGCCCGCTTCATCAACAGCCATCCCGAGGCCAAAGGGGATGATGCCGATCAACCCGAAATGCTGCTGGACTCTTTCGATACGCCGCACTGAGACGCCGTATTCAAGTGTCGGCTTTCTTCTCCTTGTGTTTCTCGATCAGGCGTTTTGTCTGGTTTATCCGCTTGGTGATCAGAATGGAACGCGGACAGGATTGCGTGCATTTGAAATGGTTCTGGCAGGGCCACACGCCGTCGGGTTGATCCAGCACGGCCAAGCGCGCATCGAACCCACGATCACGCGTGTCGGCGATAAAGCGGTAGGCCTGTGCGATGGCCGCGGGCCCGAGGAAATCGGTATTGTCTTGCAGGACCGGACAGGCCGAGTAGCACGAGGCGCACAGGATGCAGTTGGTGGTGTCGTCGAATTGCATGCGTTCGTCTTGTGACTGTATGCGTTCTTTTTCCGCCACCGGTTCGTCGTTGATCAGAAACGGCTTGACCGAACGGTACTTCTTGAAAAACTCGGCCTGGTTGACGATCAGATCGCGCTGAACCGGCAGGTACCTGAGCGGTTCCAGCGTGACGGTATCGCCGTCATGTTGGGCCACCTCCTTGACCAGGGTCGTGCAGGCCAGACCGTCCTTGCCGTTGATACGCATGGCATCCGACCCGCAGACGCCGTGGGCGCAGCTCTTGCGAAACCCCAGGCTGCCGTCCTGAAAACGTTTGACCAGCATCAAGGCGTCCAGCAGCCGCTGGTTGGGCCCCACCTCCACGTTGAATTCCTGGAAATAGGGGGCGTCGTCGACGTCGGGATTGTAACGCTGGATGTTGAGGATGATGTTCATGATCGCCTCCTTAGAGATCAATAGGTGCGCGGTTTGGGTTCCCAAATGCTTGTGTCAACCGCTTTGTAGTCAAGCCTGACCGTATCCCCTTCCAGATAGGCCAGGGAGTGCTTGAGCCAGTTGCCGTCGTCCCTTTCCGAGAAATCCTCCCGGCTGTGAGCCCCGCGGCTCTCCCGGCGATCGAGGGCTGCCGCGGCCGTCAGTAGCGACAGATCCAGCAGGTTGCCCAGTTCGATGATCTCGAGCAGGTCGGTGTTGAACGGCTTGGCGGTGTCCTGGACGCGCACGGACCGGTAGCGCTGCCGCAGGGCCTTGATCTCATCCACAGCCGCCTGCATCTCCTTCTCGTTGCGATAAATCCCTACCTTTTCCATCATGGTGGTCTGCATCTCATCCGTGATGTGCCCACCGTGGGGTCCGGATGAGCCGTCGGTCAGGCGATCGATAAAGGCGCGCGCCTGGTCTGCGGCGGTTGCGTCCGGCTGGGGCATGTCGGCCTGCTTCACATAGCCGCCGATGTGCTGACCGGCGCGCCGGCCGAACACGACCAGATCGAGCAGGCTGTTGGTCCCCAGACGGTTGGCCCCATGCACGGAAACACATGCACATTCACCGGCCGCATAAAGGCCGTCGACGATGGTCCCGGCACCGTCCATGATCACCCGTCCGTTTACATCCGTGGGGATGCCACCCATGGCATAGTGCGCCGTGGGCAGCACCGGGATGGCCGTTTCGGCCGGATCGATACCCAGGTAGGTCTTGCAAAAACCGGTGATGTCGGGCAGTTTGCTGGACAGGACCGCCTTGCCCAGGTGTGTGGCGTCCAGGTGGACGTAGTCGTCGATCTTGCGATCCCCGCGGATCCCCTGGCCGGCGCGGATCTCGGTCAGTATGGACCGCGCAACGATGTCCCGGGGGGCCAGATCCAGCAGTGTCGGCGAGTAGCGCTGCATGAAGCGCTCTCCGTCCCGATTGCGCAGAATGCCGCCTTCGCCGCGCACCGCCTCGGAAATCAGAATGCCCAGCCCCATGATTCCGGTGGGGTGAAACTGGAAAAACTCCATGTCTTCTAATGGAATCCCGCGCCGGGCGCATACCGCCGGGCCGTCACCGGTATTGGCGTAGGCATTGGAGGTGATCTTGAAAATGCGCCCGAACCCGCCGGTGGCGAACAGGACAGCCTTGGCGGCAAAAACGTGCAGCTCGCCGGTGGCCAGTTCCACGGCCACGACGCCCTGGGTGGTGGTCCCGTCCAAGAGCAGATCCACGACCTGAAACTCGTCGAAAAAAGCCACTTCGTTCTTGATGCACTGCTGGTAGAGGGTCTGCAGGATCATGTGACCCGTGCGATCGGCCGCATAGCAGGCCCGACGAACGGGGCCCTCGCCAAAATTGCGCGTGTGCCCGCCGAAACGGCGCTGGTCGATGCGTCCCTCGGGTGTGCGGTTAAACGGCAGGCCGCGGTTTTCCAGATCGTAGACGGCCTGGAGAGCCTCTTCGGTAAGTATTTTTGCCGCCTGCTGATCAACGAGGTAGTCACCGCCCTTGACCGTGTCGAAGGCGTGCCACTCGGGTTTGTCCTCCTCCACATTGCCCAATGCGGCACTGATGCCGCCCTGGGCGGCACCGGTATGGCTGCGGACGGGATACAGTTTGGAGAGAACCGCCGTTTTGGATTTCTGGCTGGCTTCCAGTGCGGCGTATAGACCGGCACCGCCGGAGCCGACGATCACCGTGTCGAATTGATGGATCACGAGCACCTCCCTGTGGTTAAAATCGTTATATTATCCGGCATTAAACCAATTGCATAGGATTCAGACAAGGACTTTTTTTGGCCTGCGCCGAAAAAGACATCGACGTTTGGCTCTATCTTCATCCGACATTATTTTCCGAGCGACTGAAAATGTGGTACTGAAGCGTTGTGTGACCATTCGGCTCACCAGAAAATTGGTTAACCATGTGCCCACCGATCGGCTTTTCCAAATCACTCGAGGCGCCGGTCAACCGCGTATGGCGGTTGATCACGGACACGCATACCTGGCACCATTGGGGGCCGTCTGTGCGGGCGGTCGATTGCACCGAACGCTTCGTCCGTGCCGGTTCTTCGGGACGCATACGCACACCGATAGGCATCTGGATGCCCTTCGTCGTGGAATCCTTCGAACCGGAATCATACTGGGACTGGCGCGTGGCAGGCGTGCCGGCCACCGGCCACCGGGTTGAATCCGTTGGGCCGAATCGATGCCGGCTGACCTTCACCGTACCGATCTGGGCCCTTGGATACGGCCTGGTTTGTCGGCTGGCGCTGATGCGTATTGACCGGTTGCTGATGCAGGCCGGAAAGCAGCATGGATGATAGACAGGGCTCTGGTCGCCTGCGCCATTGACCCACCAGCAGGATTGATACCCTTCGCTCATGTTCTCCAAACCGCCAACGCCAAACACACCCACCCCACCTGAAATGCGGCGCCTCCAATCGGCGTAAATGAAAGGTCATGATAGCAATTTCGCACTAAAATGGACTATGTTGCCGGCCCAATGTAACGGACAGCGATACCATAAATCTCCTTCGTCGTCCCCTTAAGCATCTCACAACGCTTGACTTCACCAAATACTTGCGTCTTTAGTTCCTGGCACGCTTTTGAGGTTTCATGGTCCCCGGAACAGAATACAGGTGCGAGATCAGGGTCGACAGGGTCTTTGCATCCGTAATTGCGTATGACGATAATCGTTCCCGGTGACAGTGAACGGTGTGTCTCAAAATACATGCCGAAACGACTGTAATTCCGCGCGATCGCCTCATTCTGCGTTGAATGGTTTAAGAAATGATAGTTGACTGCCGTGTCTTTCATACAGCGGGGGTGTTGCCTTTTTTTCTGTTCAATCATCCTGTTTTTTACCTTTCAGCGTGTGCCGATAACCCACAATCAGGATCAGGCACGAAAAGGTGAGATCTTACAAGTCGGTGTCTGCCAACTGCCGCTTTAGAAGCTGGGCACTTCGGCGGAGCTCCTCGACTTCTGCAACGCTCAAATCGGGTTCGATGGTGGCTTCGACCCCATTTCTGCCGAGGACGGCAGGGATGCTGATACAGACGTCATGTATGTCGTATTGACCGGTCAGGCAAACGCTGACCGGTAAAACAGCGCGCCGATCATCCATGATAACTTCGACCATTCGCGCAAGAACTGAGCCGATGGCGCTACTGGTGTTACCTTTTCGGTCGATAATTTCATAAGCCGCATTGCGAACGCTCAAAAAAGGCCTGTGCATGGTATCCGGATCGAAAGTCCTTCCCAAAAGCGGTTGATTCATTATTGGCACCCCGCCAATGTCGGCAGAGCTCCAGATCGGCACTTCCGAATCTCCATGTTCACCCAGTATGTAGGCATGCACCGATCTTGGATCCACGTCGTAATAATCCCCAATCAGAGCGCGAAAACGGCCGGTATCGAGCATCGTCCCCGTACCAATGACAAGTGAAGCATCACGACAGCTAAGGGATTGGGTGATATAGGTTAAGATATCGACAGGGTTGGTTGCCACGATCAAAACCGATTTCGGGCTGTGGCGCTCCAGCTGGCTGACGATATCCCGAAACACGGCGGTGTTGCGGTTTAGCAAATCGATACGGGATTCGCCCGGCTGTTGAGCAACACCGGCGGTGATGATAACTATCTGAGCCGCGGCAAGATCGGCATAGTCCCCAGCACGAACGACCGTCTTTTCGACAAATGCCTGCCCGTGGGTAAGATCCATGGCCTCACCTTCGGCTTTTTTCCGGTTTTTATCGATCAAGATGATTTCATTGGCCCTTGCCTGCAAGAATATGGCATACGCCACAGCCACGCCGACATTTCCAGTGCCAATGATGCCGATTGTGCGCCTTTGGATCATGAATATAGCCTGTAAGGACCTTAGAAGATGGGTA
This sequence comes from Desulfosarcina sp., assembly GCA_030145105.1. Taxonomy (GTDB): domain Bacteria; phylum Desulfobacterota; class Desulfobacteria; order Desulfobacterales; family Desulfosarcinaceae; genus Desulfosarcina. Next base: position 1,351 of record JAQYWF010000233.1, on the reverse strand, counting down.
GTCGAACCATAAGTGTGGCATTAAGATGCGAGATGTGGATGCTGCAGGAGATTAGGAGCGCCACAATGAAGATGCGACGCGCCAACCAACGGCAGACGCGGTTATGAAAAAGACGGTGTGGATTACGAAAAAATCATTCATTCTGAACCTCCCCAAGATTTCGAAAAGCGACTCAAAATTGTCGATTTACTATCATCGTTGTCAGAATCAGATTCAGCCTTATTCAATTAATTTAGGGCTAAAAACAAACACGACGAAGCAGGTAATCTAATGGTACAAGATGAATTCGCAATGATGACTGATTTCGGTTAAAATGATGGCGAGATACTACCAGCTCGAAAAGAATACATATGGCGGGCGATCGAGATTTAGCCGCAAAGACAACCCGCAGGCCATTCTCAACGACCTGAGGGGAATCACTGGTCGTTTACCGGCGTATCTACTATGGTGGTTCTCGTCACCACGCGTGCCTGTCAAGGACACACCCAGCATCAACCTGGTCCCGCGGCCGGCGATTGAACCGCACATGGCCGCCAGACATTTGGGGAGGGACACCGATGAAGAGAGACGTAACCCTTCGATTGATCCTCGGCGATCAGCTCAACGCACAACACAGCTGGTTCGAGAAAGTTCGTAAAGACACCATTTACACGCTCATGGAAGTGCGCCAGGAGACGGACTACGTCAAGCACCACATTCAAAAAATAGCCGGGTTTTTCAGCGCCATGCGCCATTTCGGCGCGGCCCTCTCCCGCCAGGGACACCGTGTGGTGTACCTTCGCCTGGATGGCCCACACAATGAGCAATCCTTCGAGCGCAATCTGGCCCGATTGATCAAGGCGCAGCATGCGGATCGCTTTGAATATATGCAACCGGACGAATACCGCCTCGACATTGAGTTGGCAGACCTCGCATCACGCCTGAGCATTCCGACGGCCGTCGTTGACACAGAGCATTTTTTAACGTCCCGCAGCGATGTCGCCCGGCACTTCAAAGGCAAGAAACGGTATCTGATGGAGTCGTTTTATCGCTTTATGCGCAAACGCTACGATATCCTCATGGATGATGGCAAGCCCGCGGGGGGCAAGTGGAATTACGACCACAGCAATCGCAACCGCTACGATGGCGTCGTGCCGATTCCCGCGGCAACCGTTTTCGACAACGATGTCTCCGAAATCGTCACGATGATTGGCCGTTGCGGGGTGCCGACTTTCGGTGAAATTGACCCCAAGAAATTCATCTGGCCCGTGACCCGCGACCAGGCCTTGAGTCAAGAGGCTAGCGACACCCCTCGTGAAGAGGTACTGGAAGAACATGACGCGGTCGAAGAAGCATTGCTGAAAACCATGTC
>JAQYWF010000215.1 GCA_030145105.1 Desulfosarcina sp. | reverse complement strand
GTCTGAAGGTGTATCCGTTGGCCAGGAAGGACAATCCTCCAAAAACTGAGTTTATCAATGTTTCAGGCAAGGTGATGAACACGGTCCTGCCCAACGATTACTCTTTCTTTGAGAAGCTACATGATCTGATTCAGGGTGAGCCGGATGACTACCTTGGCCCTGAGGCCAAGGGGATGATGGCGGCCATCGGTATTGAAAAGGGCCAGCCGTTCAACCCCGATACCCGCATGAAGAAAATTCTCACCGATGCCGCCGCCATAGGTAATGCGACAGCCCGTGCGATTAGCTACTTTCCGCGCGAGCCGGGCAACCAGATTTACGGCAAGGATAGTTCGTGGGTGATGGCATACGCCAACAAGGATACGGCCTTCGAGAAGGATGGCGCCTACAACCTGGATGCGCGCGTCCTGTTCCACTTTGGCTACATCGTAGTCTCGCCTGCCATGGCAGTGACGGTTGCCGGCAAGGGTTCGGATTATGGCCTGATCGTGCTGGACTCGAAGAAGCAGCCGCTGGACGGCGCCAAGACATACAAGCTGCACTTGCCGCCGAATGTACCGGTAAAGGATTTCTGGGCGCTGACAATGTATGACACACAGACCCGTTCGCAATTGCAGACCGATCAGCAATTTCCGACGCTGGGTAGCCAGACCGAAGGTGTGCAGAAGAATGCCGACGGATCCTACGACATCTACTTTTCTCCGAAGCCGCCCAAAGGCAAAGAGGGCAACTGGCTGCAGACCATCCCCGGCAAAAGCTGGTGGCTGGCTCTGCGGATGTACGGCCCGCTGAAACCCTGGATCGACCAGACCTGGCGGCCGGGAGAGATCGAGTTGGTGAAGTGAGAAATGGGGTTAAAAAAGAAATGGAGTACTGGAGTTATGGAGTAATGTGAAAAAAGAAGACATGGAGCGTTCGGTATTGGTCGTTGTTACCCCATACTCCAACACTCCACTACTCCATCCAGTTTGAACCTTGAACCCTGAACGCTGAACCGGGAACCCTTAGTTTCTTCAACCCTGAACCCTGAACGTTGAACCCAGAACCATAAAAGGAGGTAAACCCAGATGAACCAAACAAGTTCCAGTATAGTAACAATGGCTGTGCGCTGGCTGTCCGCCGTGACCCTGTCCCTGATACTTCTATTGGGAACGTCCATGGGGGCCAAGGCCGCTGAGGCGGATGCCAAGCGGATCCTCAAAGCCATGTCCGATTACATGGCGGCGCAGACGTCCATCTCGTTTGAATTCGATGCCACCCTCGAGGTCGTTACCACCGATGAACAGAAACTGGCCCTGGCGAGTTCAGGCACCCTCGTGCTCAAGCGGCCCGACAAGATTCGGGTCACCCGCGCCGGCGGCTTTGCCGATGTCGAGATGTCCTTTGACGGCAAAACATTGACCTTGCTGGGCAAGAACCTCAATCTCTACACGCAGCTTGAGGTGCCCGGCACCATCGATCACCTGGTCGACGAATTAAAGGATACCTACCAGCGGCCGCTGCCGGCGGCGGACCTGCTGTTGTCGAATGCCTACGACGAACTGATGCGCGATGTGGTTGACGTCAAAGACCTTGGCAGCGGTGTGATCGGCGGTATTGAATGCGATTACCTGGCTTTTCGAAACAAGGACGTTGACTGGCAGATTTGGATTGCCCACGGCAAGCGCCCGTATCCGGTCCGATATGTCATCACCTCCAAGCACCTTGGCAGCATGCCGCAATACACCATTCAGATCAGGGATTGGAAGACCGGCGGCGAGGTGGCGGCAACTGATTTTGGCTTCAAAAACCCAAGCAAGGCTGCTAAGGTCGAACTGAAGGATCTCAAGGGTGCCAATGATTTACCGGATCATTTCAAACAAGGAGACGCAAAATGAAGATCTTTAAAATATTAGGTATTGTTGTGATTGCCGCGGTCGTCATGACCTTCGGATCCGAGATTGGAAAGCGGCTTTCGATCCCCGGGGCCCAGCCTTTGGTGCCGACTGCCGAGGCCAGAGTCGGGCGTCCGCTGACGCCGGTGAGCGTTGCCGGTGTGGCGCGGCGCACGACGCGGCGATGCGCGGCCGGCGTATATAATTGTAAACTTCCCGGACCCAGGTCTGTGGACAGCCTGCTGGGGCAGACAAGCGCTGAACTGATCCGCTTTCCCGGTTAACGGATCAGGGTTCAATTTTAAGGCAAAAGGTGCAAACGCAATGAAAACATTTCAGCGGTTACACCCTGACGGAGGCTTATGATGCAAAATAAAACACATCGATTTTTTTTTCGTATTTATCACGTTGCTCTTTTTTACCGGCACGGCCCTGGCATCTGACTTAATGATCTATCCCAACAAGGGTCAGAGCCATAAGAAACAGGAACAGGATCAATCCGAGTGCTACAGCTGGGCCAAGAATAAGAGCGGATTCGATCCCATGGCAGCACCCACGGCGTCGACGCAACCGCCGGCAAGCGATGGCGCCAATCCGGTCAGAGGGGCTGCCGGCGGCGCCCTGGCCGGACTGGCTGTCGGTGCCATAGCGGGGAATGCCGGAACAGGCGCCGCCATCGGCGCCGCCTCAGGCGCGCTAATCGGTGGTGCCAGAAGACGGAGCCAGTATGCGCAGCAGCAACAGTGGGCCGATCAACAGGCGACCAACTATGCAAACAACCGCGCCAAATACAACCGGGCCTTTGGCGCCTGCTTGGAAGGCCGCGGGTACACGGTGAAATAGGGGCCGCTCCTGTGCTCAGGCAAGCGATCACTTTCTCGATAGGCTGCCCGGAATGTGGGACTCGTTAGCCGTTCAACAAGGCAAACCACCCCTTCCAGGGGCAAACAGCACCGGGCCTTCATAGGTCAGGAAGCGCAAATAATCATAAACCAATATAAAGAATTGCAATAATGAGTAAAACACTAAAGTTTGTGTTGGCCATATGCATCTGTATGACACCCATGCAGCTTGTGGCCGCGCAGGTCGACGGATCCGTGCCGCTGCTTTGTGCAGTTGTTCAGATTACCGAGTGTGAAGACGATGGGAAATGCCATCCGGTGACGACCGAAATAGCTCAAATTCCGCGGTTTCTTAAAATAAACTTTGAAAAGAAGATGATCTCAGCCACCGAAGAGAGTGGCGTCAAGGATGTCAGCGTGATCAAAAATGTCGAACACAGTGATGGCCGATTGATCTTACAGGGCGCCGAAAATGGTCGCGGATGGACCCTCGTCATTTCAGAAAGTACCGCCGAGATGTCGGCGACAGTATCCGATGACAAGGTTGGATTCGTCGTATTCGGGGCCTGCACAAAAGACTAAGAGTAAACTGAGTGTTTCACCTTTCTCGGAGTTGGCCGATTGGTATTAATTTTAGCCAAGTTACCATCTATTGGCATCCTCAAAAGGTGAAACCCATTGGGCTTGCCGATCTTACCGCATCTTCTGCGTTAGATATCGTAGCGCATAGTTCACTGTAGCGCTAAGATATCTGCCTTGAATATACGGCAAGCTCGACGATCGCTTGTTAATCCGGTTGGACGTTGGAAGTTAGTCTTTTGTCTCCTGTTCCTTCAACCCTGAACCCAGAACGTTGAACCCAGAACCTTTAATTAACAATGGAGATGAATCATGACCACAAAAAAGGATGAATTTGTAGAGCAGATGAAAAAACAATATGACGAGCTGAACTATCGTTGGAGTCGTGAGCGCGACAAGTATGAAGCAGGCCTTCAGCATACCAGTGCCGATGCCCGGAAAGAATTTGAAGCCAAGCGCGAGGCCTATCGCAAATTACGCAGTGAATTGAAGGAAAAGATCGTCGATCTCGATGTCGCCAGTGACAACGCCTGGGAGGAATTGAAAGACGGGGCGGAAAAGTCCTGGAAATCCCTGAGCCAGGCTTTCGACAAAGCTGCCTCGCATTTTAAGAAGTAAAATCAGGAAACAGTAGGTTCAGCGTTTAGAGGTTCTGGGTTCAAAGGTTCGAGGAATAACCCAATCGATTTTAATCAAAGAATTCCTCGCAGCTCTGCTGCGGGGTTAGAATTGCGAGCGAAGTGAGCTTCCTTTTAAGTTCAGAGCTTGCTCTGGGGCTCATACCTTGAACCCTGAACCCGGAACCGATTTTATTCTCATCCGACATCTCGAGGAACGCAACCATGAATACGACCATCAGTCCCAAAGAGCGGTTTCGAAAAGGATTTGTGCTGGTGATAACGCTTGCCTATGGGAGCGTGTTTCTCGCGATCATCGGCGGCTTTATCGAGGCGCTGCTGCTGGCCGCGGTGTTCAGTGGAATCGTCTACCCGATGTATTGCCGGCTGCAGCGGCTGTTGGGGGGGCGCAATACCCTGGCCTCGCTGATGACCCTGGCGATCTCGTTGGTGGCGATCCTCGTGCCGTTACTGTTACTTCTCGGCCTCGTCGCCGAACAGGCCATCGACGTCACCGACGCGGTCAAACCGATGATCGAGAAAAGCCTGGACAATCCGGCTCCCGGTGAGCATGCACTGCCGAGTTGGATCCCGTTTGCCGACAAACTCGAGCCCTACCGTGACAACATCACGGCCAAGCTGGCCGAGCTGGCGGGCAAGACTGGCGTATATCTGGCGGGTAGCCTGGCCAGACTGTCCGAGGGCACGGTCGTCTTTTTTTTAAACCTGTTCGTCATGCTGTATGCGATGTTCTTTTTTTTGACCCACGGTCCGTCGTTGATCAGACAGATCATGGCCTATGGGCCGTTGTCGCACGATGACAAAGAAAAAATGCTTAATGTCGGACTGTCGGTCAGCCGTGCGACGGTGAAAGGTACCTTGATCATCGGCATGATCCAGGGGGCGCTGGGCGGCGTGGGATTTGCCGTGGCCGGCATCGATTCGGCCGTGTTCTGGGGCGCCGTCATGGCCGTGATGTCTATTCTGCCGGGCATTGGGGCCACCTTGGTATGGCTGCCGGCCGTGATCTATCTGCTGATGGCCGGTCATATGGTGGCCGGGCTGGGCCTGTTGGCATGGTCGGCAGGCGTCGTGGGGACGGTCGACAATTTTCTCAGGCCAGTTCTCGTCGGACGGGATACCCAAATGCCGGATCTGCTGATCCTGCTCAGCACACTCGGCGGGCTGGGCTTGTTTGGGGCCTCCGGCCTGGTGCTCGGGCCGATATGCGCCGCGCTTTTCATGACGGTTCTATCCATCTACAGCCTCGTGTTTGCAGATTGGCTGGACCCGGATCGGCGGATCGAAGACCCACCCATCGATGAACAGACAGAATAAATCAAATCAAGCGTAAAAAAAGGAGTTATTGCGATGACGACTTCAACAGGTGATGTCGATGCACTTAAGCGCATGCAAAGCGATGCAGCCAAGCGCAGGGCCGAACGCAAACGGCGCCCTTCGATCCAAACGCCTGCAGCTGAGCACGCATTGGGAGCAGAGGACGATCAAAACGACACTGAGAAGCAGGCGGAACAGGGCCCAGTCGATGAAGCGCAGGTGCCCGAATCGGAAACGAACGTTCAGCATTACGCCGACCAGTTGGCAGGTGCCCTAAAACAGCTCGAGGATACGGCCCGGGAGCATCCTGCGCTGGTGTTGCTGGCCGCATTCACCACCGGGGTTGTCGTAGGCAACCTGTTCTCGCGACGATAAGGAGAAGTGATGGAACATTTAATGCGAAGCCTCAATGTGTTCTGGCGTTCGGAGCGCCTGCTGGCAGGCTACCAGCTCAAACAGGCCACCCAGCGCATCCAGTTGAACGCCCTGGCAGCACTGGTGGCCGTCTTCGGCCTGGCCATGCTCAGCATCGCCGCGTTCTTTGCCATCGTCCCCTATTGGGGCCACGCGCTGGCCGCGCTGACGGTGGGTGGCGCCGACCTGCTGCTGGCGATGGTGTTGATCCTCTATGCCCGGTCGCTGGGACCCACCCCGGAAGTCGAGATGGTCCGGGAGGTCCGCAACATGGCTGTCAGCGACATCGAGGAGGAGATCGCCCTGGTCGAGGCGGAGATCGTTGCCATGAAGGATGGCATCAAGAATTTCATGCACTATCCTGTCGACATGCTGCTGCCAGGCGCGATTGGCCCGCTGCTGAGCGCTGTCCTCAAGGGGCTGGGATCTACCAAAAAGAAGAATCAGTGAAAAAGCCTTCGATAAAAAGGTCGTTGATTTTCTACTGGGAGGTATACGGCCGTAACGGCGAACGCCACCGTCGCTGCCATGCCGATCAGATAATTCCAACCCTGCACATCCATAAATACCTCAGATTTTCTCGAGCCCTGGTCGAATCATCACATTGATTTTTCTGCTCCAAAAATTGGTTTGCCGGGAAACACGTCACTCACATTTTCAGAGTCTCCGACGACAACCGTTCCGTTAACAAGCACATAGGGAATGCCGGTAGAGGGCAAGCCGCCGTCCTGCATGGTGGAATTATCCTGAACGGTCTCAGGGTCGAAGATCGTGATATCCGCGTCCTTGCCCACCTGGATGCGTCCCTTGTCCGCCATCTGCGGCACGCCGTTGTCCTCGAGGTACCGGGCAATCATGTAGGTCATCTTTGAAATTCCAAGCATCAGCGGAATTTTCACTATCCCCTCGCGCACCCAGCGCAGCATTTTGCATGAGCGCCTGCGCCTCGCGGATGACCGTTGACGGCTTCGAACGGGGTCTCCCAGTCAAGTACCGCACTGCCGTCTTTCTTTAAAACATAAGGAAAAGAATCACTGCCGACTACGCTGGTAGAATGGGTGAGCGCTCCACGGACGGTATCTTCTGTCGCATTTTTAAACATGATGTTCGTGGTCGGTGCAGTTTTCATTAATTCTTCATAGCGTTCTTTGGTCAACGGCTTCCCGGTGGCTGTCTCTGTAATATCCTTATAGGTACGCCCCATATTGGGCCCATAGTTATCCGGGTGGAGATAGTCGGCCGCCACAATGGAGCCTCCAAAGTCGTATGGATACACTTCGGCCAGCGCGGAAATACCCTTGGCCTGAGCTGCGTCAAAGAGTTCCAGCGCCTGCGGAGTGTCCGCCAGCGCCTGAGCCGTCATGTGCTGGAAGACAATTCCACCACCATAGGCTACCTGAGGCGCCATCTGTTCGAGAAAGCCAAGGATGCCACTCGTTGGCGGCCGCTGTCGTAAACGCCCCAGATCATCAGCATCCCCGGAGCTAAAACCAGCCCCACGATGGCAATGTCAATCAAGCGGGCCAGGCGGTCGATGATGTTCTCGGTATCATCGCCATACATCTCGGATGTTTGCCGCAGCGGAGTGTTTTTAAACAGCCATTCCAGTGCCCCACGAATCATAAACATGGCCAAGGCAAAGACCAGCACCGTCGTCAGGGAGCGGATAAAGGAAACGAACAGGTAAGACGCCAGCGCTGTTTCGCCCCAAAGCTCGGCAACAATGACTACCGCGAAAAAAAGAGAGCCCCACCGAAGTATCCAGCCATACAGTCTTGAACCTTGATTGCGCGCACTGGCTAAGGCCGAACGCCAACAGAAAAGCAGGCCAACCAATGATACCAAGGCTGTAAACAGGCGAATTAGCGGAATCGGAAAACCGAGCATATCCATCAGCCGGGTGGCGATCGTAGCGATGATTAGTCCGTTGATCAACCGCTTTTTCCAGGACGTCTCCGTCAAACGGCCCATCAGTCGTGTAAAGGCGATTGCCGCCGCAATCGAATAGGCTAGTTTCCATGTATCAGGAATGCCATCTAAGTACTCATAAATCAACACGGTGGACATAATACCCACAAACAATCCTGCCGACAACGGCCGGGCGGCCAAAGCCTTCCAGCGCAATGAATGATCTAGCAAGGGCCGGTTGCGGTAGATGCCGATTATTACGAAGCAAGATACGACGATATTCAATAATACAATCCATCCATATCTGGCGAAAAATCGGAGGTCCGGCCAGGTGATATCCGTCGTGGCGTGCATGGCCGCCGACCACATCTCGCCGCTTTTTAATGCAGCGAAAAATTGAGCGGAGAGCAACGGCGGACTTGCGCCGATAACGGTGCTACGCCGTTCAGCTTCAATCAGCATGTTCAATTTGACAGACAGGGTGTTTAGCTCTTCTTGGAGGGTACTCTCCCGCTCTTGCACCGTCAGCAGAGCTTCCAGCCTCGAAAGCACAAGGTCAAGGGCCGTTTCGGTGGTGTTGCTGGCTTTTTCAAAGGTCGCTTCAAGGCGCTCGAACTTGCCTTCTTCGTGCACTACTGATTCCCATTCATGCCACTGCGTCTGCTGTGCCAACCATGCCTTGCGCGATTTCTCGAGCTCACGGATGGCTTGCGCAATGGGCAGACCGATCGTCTGGCACAATTCAATTTCTTGATTGACGCTTCTTTTTAGCGCCACAATTTTTTATATTTATAATAGGGTGAGTCACCCAACTGTTCCAGCTGTCCGTCAATGGCCTGCAAACGATCCTCTATGTCGAGGTATTGTTTTTCAACTGCAGCCGTATCCAGTCCGCCCTGAATCCTATTTTTCAGTTCCGCCAAACGGCCGTTCAATTTTGCCGCCAAGGGCACGATATCGGCCAGGTCCAGTGCTGCTGGGCTTGGCGTCTGTTCCGCAGCGGGCTGTTGGTCCCCCTGCAGATTGCGCCGGCAAATCTTCATCCATGAATTTAGCGATGGATGCTCTCAACTGGCGGTGATAGACCGGGACATCGATCTTTTTGGTGCTGTTGTTTTCGGGATCATAACCGCCGTCGGAGGCGGAACTATTCGGGATGTCATCCTGGATG
>JAQYWF010000426.1 GCA_030145105.1 Desulfosarcina sp. | reverse complement strand
TCAATCTAGCACCCCGCGCATTTTGCCTAAAAGGGCAAAGACGTCGTATCGAGCATTCTTCTGCCTTTATGAACCCAGAAACAGGCACAGATAATCTTTGGGAAAGCCGGGAAAGATAAAAAGAATGAGTAAAGCGATGATGCCCTGCCGCTTCAATAAATGATCGAAACGAACCAGTTTGTCGGCCGGGATCCAGTGCCGGACATATCGGCGGCCGAGGAATCGGCCGATGGCAAAGTTAATCCAGGATCCCGCGGCCAACGCCAGGCTAGAGTAGATGAAACCCCTGGCAGTACCGAAGATGTATCCGCCAATAAATCCGGTGGCCTCACCCGGAACCGGTGCCAGAACCACCTGAAGGATCTGAAGCGACATGAAGGCCAGCGGCGCCCCACGGCCAAAGGCGGCGACAAATTGCTCAACTTGATCACGGTCCGAGATCCACCGGTAGGCAGTCATCAGGCCGGTGGCGATTTCATGGCGGAACACCAACACCGGCAGCAGAATACCCAGCAGAAAACAGGCGATCCAGCACCATTTCTTTGCTTTCCCTGTTCTCAATGTCTCACCCGGTGAATGAATGTGAATAGAAAAATGGCCGGCGTCAGCGATCCGTCAAAGCGGCCACACCAGGAAGGACTTTGCCCTCCAGAAACTCTAATGACGCACCGCCGCCGGTTGATATATGGGTCATTCGGTCGGCCAGGCCCGCTTTTTCCACGGCCGCTGCCGAATCACCACCGCCGATCACGGTAATGGCGCCCTTGTCCGTGGCCGAGGCCATGGCCCGTGCCACGGCATAGGTTCCGACGGCCGTGGCATCGATTTCAAATACCCCCATGGGGCCGTTCCAGACGATGGTCCGGGCATCCGCCAGAATGCCTGCGAACCGCGACACGGAAGCCGGCCCGATATCAAGGCCGAATCCGTCTTCGGGAATGGTGCCAACGGCTATGGGAGACAGTTCGCCGACGGTTCTGGTGTCAAAGTCAAAACGGTCAGTGCACATGCAGTCCACCGGCAGAATCAGTTTTTCTCCACCTTTTTCCAACAAGGACCGGGCAAGGTCGATTCTGTCCGGTTCAACCAGTGAGTTGCCGATCTCCAACCCATTGGCCTTGAAAAAGGTATAGGCCATGCCGCCGCCGATGATCAGCCGATCCACCTTGGGCAGCAAGCTGTCGATGACGTCGATCTTTCCCGAAATCTTCGCACCACCCAGAATGGCCACGAAGGGACGCTTGGGCACATTTAGAGCATCACCCAGATATGCAATCTCCTTCTCGATGAGAAATCCCATGGCACAACGATCCATGAAGCGGGTCACGCCTTCGGTAGAGGCGTGTGCCCGATGGGCGGTGCCGAAGGCGTCGTTGACATACACGTTTGCCAACCTGGCAAGGCTCTGGGCGAACGTCTCGTCGTTGTCCGTCTCGGCCTTGTGAAAGCGTAAATTTTCAAGCAGCAACACCTCACCGTCCGAAAGCGCCTGAACGGCGGCTTCCGCAAGGGGTCCGATGCAGTCGTCGACAAATGCCACCGGTTGTCCCAGCAGTTTTGCTAGTGCGAGTGAGCATGGTTTTAAGGAAAGTTCGGGCATCTGCTTTCCCTTGGGCCGCCCCAGATGGGACATGAGAACCAGGCGGCCGCCGCGTTCCAGGATATCACGGATGGTGGGCAGGGCCGCACGCAATCGCTTGTCGTTGGCAACCTGCCCCTTTTCCAGCGGAACGTTAAAATCCACCCGCATGAGCACGCGGCGGCCTTTGACGTCAAGATCGGAAACGCTGAGCTTGTTCATGGGTTTCTCCTTTGGTGAAGCGCCTTTGATTCCTTTTTTGGCTATTGTGATTTTTCTTTTTTTTGCTTTTGTGCGCTCAAAGCCTTTTTCCGGGACCAGCGCTCAAAAAAACCCACCCTGCCGGATTCGTAGGCCCGATCCACCATTTCCTGGCGGACGGCGATGCCGCCCTTGTCCGCCATGGCTTTTCTCAGGCATTCGGTCTTGTAGTAACAAGGTATGCAAGATTCAGGCGTCTCTCTCAACCCTTCGTCTCCCATGGGGAAGACGCTTTCAAGGTCTGCGAAACAAGGAGGGAATTTTTTCTGATTCACAGTCATCGTTTGGTTCTCACTTTACGGTCTCATCATTCCGGTGCACGGCTCGTCGGAATCGCTACCGGGAGCCGACGGCAGCGTTGATTCTGGCCATGTGGCCATGATCGGCAAAGCTGAAGAAGCCTTCGGTGCCGATGATCAGATGTTCATGGACGGTGATGCCCATGACTCCGCAGGCCTGAGCCAGCCGCCGGGTGATGACCATATCATCGGGCGATGGTGCCGGGTCCCCGGACGGATGGTTGTGGGCGAAAATCACGGCGGCTGCCCGATGGGCCAGCGCGGAGACCACCACCTCACGGGGATAGACGGCGCTGGCGGTAATCGTCCCGGTGAAAAGGGTTTCAGCGGCGATCACCCGGTTTTTTGCATCCAGGTAGACGGCCACAAAACACTCTCTTTTTTTATCACGGATGGTGTGGTTGAGATAGTCGAAAAGTTCCTGCGAGTTGCTCAGGGTCTCTTTCCCCTCAAGCCGCTGTTGAAGATATCGCCTGGAAACAGCCGGGACCAGCTTCAGCCCCAACAGGTTGATCGGTCCGATGCCGGGAACCTGGCAGAGGTCTGCCGGCGACGCACCGAGGACGCCCTGAAGGGATTTAAATCGACTTAGGGCCGCTTTGGCCGCATCCTTACAGTCTTTGCGGGGGGTGCCCAATGTGAGCAATAGCTCGATGACCTCATAATCGGCAAAGCCGTCGAGCCCGGATTTGAGAAACCGGTCACGCAGCCGCTTCCGGTGTCCCTCTCCCTTGTGGGGCGTTTTTTTGCGGTCTTCCGTCACCCATTCATTTCCTTTTGGTTTTACCTAACCCGGGTAAAGTGAAATAACAAATTACAGGTACCAATTTCCAAACAAATTCCAAATTACAATGTCCAAATCTCAAAAACGGGCAAAAACCAGCAGTTGATTGTCATTTTGATTTTTTCCAATACTGATGATTGAAATGCCCTTCCGCCAAGATCATCAGGTTTGGAATTTGGGTGTTGTGATTTGTTTTTTGATTTTTGTAATTTATTTGCTACTCAGGTTTCGTCAAGTTCCTGTTTCAGATCCCGGGTCATCAGTTGATAAAGGGCTGTCTTCGGATCCATATCATCGTAAAGCACATGGTACACGGCGTGGGAAATGGGCATCTCGACACCCCGTTCGCGGGACAGGTTGTATACCGAACGAGCCGTTTTCACCCCTTCGGCCACCATGTGCATCCCGGCCAGCAGATCCTTGAGCTTTTTTCCCTCGCCGATCTGTTTGCCGATGGTGTGGTTGCGGCTCAGGTCACCGGTGCAGGTGAGGATCAAATCCCCGACGCCGGCCAGACCGGTGAAGGTTCTCGGCTGAGCACCCATGGCCAGGCCCAGCCGGCGGATCTCAACCAACCCGCGCGTGATCAGGGCAGCACGGGTATTGAGTCCCAACCCCAGCCCGTCGATCACACCGGCAGCGATGGCGATGACATTTTTCACGGCAGCCCCCAGTTCGGCGCCTATCACATCATCAATGGTGTATACTCGGAAATAGGGAGTCACAAACACCTGCTGGACAATTTCCGCCGAATTCGTGTCACTGGACGCCACGGTCACCACCGTTGCCATCTGGCGGGCCACCTCCTTGGCAAAGCTGGGGCCCGTGATAACGGCCAGCCGGTCTTCCGACAACTCCGGGAGGACTTCAGCCAGAAAGCCTGATATGGTCAGATGCGTCTGTTTTTCGATCCCCTTGGACGCGC
>JAQYWF010000195.1 GCA_030145105.1 Desulfosarcina sp. | reverse complement strand
TCATTTGCAGCAGCGGCTCCATACCCACGGGCGGGCCGAGGGGGGTGACGGCACGCATTGCCTGAAGATAGCGCTTGGGATCGAAGTTGAGGTTGCGCCACTGAATCTGGTTCACCGGGTGTTTTTCCAAAAAGACAAACAACGCCGCTGCTTCTTCGGGACTGTCGGTAAAGCCTGGACAGTTCAGATAGTTAATGGCCACGTGTCTGCCGTTGGCGATGGCCAGGTCGATGCTTTCCAAAACTTTAGAAAAGCGGTATCCCTTGGGCCGAAAATAGGCGCTGTAGCAGGTTTCCCGAACCGAATTCATGCTCACGCGGAGGCTGTCCAGTCCGGCATCCAGAAGCGGTGCCAGCAGATTCGGCAGGCTGGCGTTTGTGTTCAGGTTGATGGTGCCCTGCGCGGTTGTTTCACGGATCAGGGCAATTGCCGGGCCGATGGTCCGAGCCGCCATGAGCGGATCACCTTCACATCCCTGACCGAAGCTCACCACGCTGTTTTTTACACGCGCAATGTGGGCCAGGGCCACGCCGGCGATCTCTTCAGCCGACGGGGTGAAGGCGATGCGGTTCTGGCTGCTGGTTAACCGATCGTTATGCTGTAGGGAAATGCAGCCCAGACAACGGGCATTGCAGGCGCGCGAGGTGGGCAGAGGCGCCTCGTAACGGCCCAGGAAGAAATTTTTGCCTGCCGGGCAGCCATAGGTCAACGCGCAGTGTTCCAAGTGCCTTGCCAGACGGTTGTCCGGTAACTGCCTGCGTATTTCTTCGATGCCGGACACGATGCTTTCCCTGGGCATCCGCCGAAGGTCTTGGCGGGGTTCTGTATCCACCACGATGCCCGCTGATCTGAATCCCTGGCCATGCCAGCCCACCGCGCCATAAGAAAACAAGGGTAGAATGGCTGCGTCGGGACGCTCTTCGTAAGCGCAGGTTCGGGTCAGTACCACGCCGGGAGAGTTGAAGGCCGCCACCGGAAAAATGCGTTCGCCCGGTGAATAGGGGTTTCGGTCGACGGGTCTCGTCTGTCCGGTTGCCAGATCCATGACCACGGGCACGCGGTCCGGCAGAAACATCAATTCACTGCCGTAAGGCAATTCGATGGTGTCTCCCGTAGCGATGGGTGACAGCCGTTGTCCATCGGCACCCACGGCGGTAAATCCCTCCAGGTCAAAAATCTCACCTTGTTCATTGGCCACCACGGCAACCAGCAGATCCGGTTGTTGACGTGCCTTCGCTGCCCTTTTTCTGGGCGATCGTTTCGGTTTTTTCATAGATTGGTCTTCTTGGGCGGCAAACGGTACAATGATGCCAGGCGCCCTGGCGAGACGCCGGCAAGAATGCCGACGGCAAGCATGGTTTTGATCATCGTGGTTCGCAATAGCCCTAAATGCCGCCACCGTCGGCCGGAGGAGACCGCTGCAGCTGGAGCGATGACGATGCGTCCTTTGCCGGCCATCCGGCGGCTCAGGTAGAGATCCTCGGCGATGGACACCTCCGGAAAGCCCCCAATTTCGGTGAAATCACGTTGGCGAAGGAACAACCCCTGGTCGCCGCAGGGCAGTTTGAGCCAGCCTGCGCGCAGGTTGGTGCAAAAGGCAATGCATCGCATGGCCGGTGTATGAATGCGGGTTGCAAAGCGAAACGCCCCCATCCGGGTTCGCCGGTCCATCAGGGTTTCGAAAACATGATTCACATAATTGCGGGGAAGCCGGGTGTCCGCGTGCAGAAACAGCAGCACCTCACCACGGGCGGCGGCCGCTGCCCGGTTTTGTTGGCCGGCCCGGCTCCGCGGACCGAAGACGATGCGGGCACCGAGGGTTCGGGCAATTTGTAAGGTGCGGTCCGTGCTACCGCCGTCGGAGACGATGATTTCCGCATCGGGGGATGCGGCGGCAGCGAGGGTTCGGGCCATCTGTCGTGCCGCATCGATCACCGGAATGATTACCGACAGGTAGGGGGGCGGGACATAATCACCGCCCTTTTCCCGGGTCAGATCATCCGGCGTGTCCAAATCATTCAGCGGCGCCAGCATTTGGGGCCTCATCCCTTTGTTGCGGGCCAGCGCCAGGGATTTTTCCAATACATCCGGCCTGCCCCAAACGATGCCGTCGAAGATGTTTTCGGGCTTTGTCATGCCCACCAACCAGTAGCCGCCATCGGTGCTTGGTCCGAAGACCAGGTCATTTTGGTTAAGCGCGCTGAACGCCTGCTTTAGCCTGCCTGCTGTCAGCCCGGGAATGTCCGTTCCAACCAGCACCACCCGACGGGCGCCGTCTTCGAATGCACGATGTATGGCCCGGTGCATGCGCCTGCCCAGGTCCCCGTCGGCCTGGGCCACATAACGGATTCGCCTGTCGCCCAGCCAGCGGCAGAGTTGTTTCCGATGGCCGCCGTCATGGCAAAATACCAGCCGGGAACCGATCCGCTTGGCTGCCTGGCGTGCGGCTGCAACGGTTTTTTCGGCCAGCCGTTTTTGAAGTGCCGCGGCGCCGGCCGGTCCTAAGGCGGGGATCAAGCGGGTTTTGGTCTTTCCGACCCTTGGGTATCGGCCGAAAACGATCAGATGGGCATCTTCGCTTGGGGTTAACACAACGCTCCTGAAAGGTGTCTGCTCGATAAACGCTGCCTGTGCGGGCAATACGGCTTTTAACTATCATAACATTGGCGCAAAGTACATTGCCTTGGCAGATGCGCATGGCTTTTTGCCGCCGCCAGAGAGGCTGTAAAAAAACGGGTTGACGCGGGTGATCTGTTGGGATATGGCTCATATTCAACGGACAGGCTGAAGCTTGTCTTTTCGATCTCAAAAGCATTTCATCCGCAAATCAAGGCCACGAAGGTTTCCGTCCAGAAGGACGGGCGACGTCGTGGCCTTTTTTGTTGCTGTGGCAACCGTCGGATGCGTTCGCTATGGTTTGACCGTCCGGTTGCAACCCATTGCAAACGAAGCATTCAGCGCAAAGCAGCGAAGCGCTTTTCCACGTTTCAGTGGCGCCGCCATGTCCAGCAGGAGTATATGCAAGGAGGGATTGATCGATGAAGACAGGTATAATCAAGGGGTTCTTTTTTGTGATCGCAGCAATGGCAATGCTGGGGTTGGCCAACAGGCTTTGGGCGGTCGAAGCGGTTTCCGAGGAAAGCAGGGAACCGGCAGAGGATGAGATAAAACAACTTGAAGCGCGAGTCGCCGCTCTGGAGGCCAATCTTGAAGGCGATGTGAAAAACATCAACGGGCGCGACCGCGACGATCTGCTGACCGCCTGGCACAAACACACCTTCAAATTTGGTGAGGCGCATTCGTTGGGCATCACCGGCGGCAATACGGGGCTTCAACGCGTTCAGGTGGCCGAGGTGTATTACCGATTTGCGATGAATGACTGGTTGGCCCTGACCGGCGATGTTCAATATCAGGACAACGAGTACGAAGATGTTGACGCCGATGCCGATATCGACGCCTGGACCTGGGGCATGCGGGCCGTGGTGGAGTTTTAGCGCAGCGTTGACCCGTCACCCACGACGGAAGGTGAAAATGCCAAGGTTGCGTTCAATGGCAGGGTGTGAGAATCAAACCATATGATGACAGGAGAATGAAACAGGAGGGAACAAAATGGGTTTACTCAGAATCAGGCGATACCTGGCAATCCTCGCGTTGGTGGTCCTGGCGGCCAACCCGTCCAATGCTCATTTCGGGATGGTGATTCCATCCGATACCATGGTGATGCAGGCAGACAATCGCACGATCAAGCTAACCCTTTCTTTCTCCCATCCCATGGAAATGGTCGGCATGGAGCTGGAAAAGCCCAAGGTCTTTGCAGTATCGGCCAACGGTAAAAATAAGGACCTGCTGGGCCAGCTGAAACCGACCAAGGTGATGGATCATGCGGCCTGGACCGCTGAATACGCTATCAAACGACCCGGCGTCTACATGTTCCACATGGAGCCCCAGCCATACTGGGAGCCCGCCGAAGACTGCTTTATCGTGCACCTGACCAAAACCGTGGTCACCGCTTTTGGCGATGACGAGGGTTGGGATGCGGAGCTGGGTTTGAAGACGGAGATCGTGCCGCTCTCCAAACCTTACGGTCTATATGCGGGCAACGTTTTTCAGGGGATCGTGAAAGTGGACGGCAAACCGCTTGCCTATGCCGACGTGGAAGTGGAATATTATAATCAGGACAGGAACATCCATGCGCCAACCGACTATATGGTCACCCAGACAGTCAAGGCCGACGGTAGTGGCGTCTTTACCTACGCAACCCCCATTTCAGGATGGTGGGGATTTGCTGCTTTGAGCACCGTGGACTATACGATGGAACATGACGGCAAGGAGAAAGACGTGGAAATGGGTGCGGTGATTTGGGTATACTTTCACGACTGGAAATAAACAGCTATGCATATTTCAGAAGGTGTGTTGGGTGCGCCAGTGCTGGTTGCTGGGGCGGCCGTGGCCGTGGCCTGCACGGCCGTTGGCCTGAAAAAACTGGAACTGGACCGGGTGGCTCAGGCTGGCATTCTCTCGGCGGCCTTTTTCGTGGCCTCGCTTATCCATGTACCCGTGGGGCCGTCCAGCGTTCACCTGATCCTGAACGGCATCGTGGGGCTGCTGCTGGGGTGGGCGGCCTTTCCCGCCATCTTGACGGCCCTTGTCCTCCAGGCCATGATGTTTCAGTACGGGGGCATCACCACCCTGGGTGTCAACACGGTGATCATGGCTCTGCCGGCGGTGGTTTGCTACCATCTTTGTGGCCCGTTTATCCATAAACCGCCGCGAATAGCCGTGCCGGCGGCGTTTGCCTGCGGTGCCGGATCTGTCTTTCTGGGGGCCATTCTGGCGGGTGCCAGCCTGATATTCACCGAAGGCAGCTTTCTCGAGGTGGCCGGCCTGATCGTTACCGCGCATTTGCCGGTGATGGCTATCGAAGGGATTGTCACGGTCTTTTGCGTGGCTTTTTTAAAGAAAGTCAAACCAGAGATGCTGCCCGGCTATGATGCCGCGGTTTTTGCACAGGCGAAAAATTGAGTGACAGGACATGGTTATGAGACGACTACTTACCGGATTGGCTGTGACCGTGCTCTATAGCTTCGTTGTCTTTCCTGCAGCCCATGCCCATAAAGTGACAGTCTTTGCATGGGTCGAGGGAGATCGGGTGTTCACGGAAAGCAAGTTCAGTGGCGGAAAAATGGTGAAAGCCGGCAAGGTGGCGGTGTTTGACGGCAGCGGGAATCTGCTGCTGGAGGGCCGGACCGACGACAACGGGACGTTCGATTTCAAGGCCCCCATAATCACCGATCTGAAGATCATGCTCACCGCCGGTATGGGCCACCGAAATTCGTGGCTGCTTACCGCAGCCGAGCTGAGCGAGGGGGAACCAACGCCGCTCGCCACGAATGAGGCTCGGCCTGAACCAGTAAGTTTGAAAACACCACGGGAAACGGCTCCACCATTGGCAGGGCCGGGTTTGACGGCCCGGGACATTGAAACCATCGTTTCCCGCCAACTTGAAGAGAAAATCAAGCCTCTGGTCCGAATGGTAGCCGCATCCCAGGAAAAAGGACCCACAATGCGCGATATTGTCGGCGGCATCGGCTACATCATCGGCCTGGTGGGGTTGGGCGCCTATGTTCGCTATCGAAAGAACCGGCGGCGATCATGATCAGAGAATCCTTTTCCGAGGGCAACTCGTGGATACACGGCATCGATCCCCGGCTGCGGGTGACCGGCGCCACGGCGTTTGCCGTGGTGGTAGCTGTTTCCTACGATTTCAGGACACTTACCACCGCCCTGCTCCTGGCGCTGTGCATGGCGTTGTCGGCCCGGCTTGATTTTCGGGAGGTGATGCGCCGTCTCCTGGCGCCGCTGATCTTTTTGCTGTTGTTGTGGGCGGTGTTGCCCTGGTCCTATGAAGGAGACACGCTCAAGGTGTGGGGACCGCTGGTAATCACGCGTCCGGGTGTGACCCTGTGCGCCCAGATCAGTTTGAAGACCATCTGCCTGATGGTGGCCTTCATGGCCCTGGTGGCCACCATGACCGTAGACACCCTCGGCCACACCCTGAACCGGCTGTGGTTACCGGACAAGATGGTACACATGCTCCTGATTACCTACCGTTACCTGTTCGTCATCGAGCTGGAATACCAGCGTTTGGTGCGGGCCATGAAAATTCGCAACTTCCACCCGAAGACCAATTTGCACAGCTACCGGACCTACGCCTACCTGGTGGGAATGCTTTTTGTCAGGGCCTCGGAGCGGGCCCGGCGGGTGCACAGCGCCATGATCTGTCGAGGTTTTAACGGCCGGTTTGTCAGCCTCCGCACTTTTCCGCCCAATCTCCGTAACTATATATTCTTACTTGGAATCAGTTTTTCAATAGTGGTGCTAGTAACCCTGGAGTGGATGAAATAAGTTGCTGCTGTCCGCGCGCCCATGTTACACAGGCGGCAGTGATTTTCCATTTCCGTCCGGCTCCCAGTCATCGAAGGCGCCTATCCATGAGTTCCGTCATCTTTAATCTGTCGAAGATCCGTTACGCTTACCCCGGCGGTCCGCTGGTGCTCAACGATATCGATTTTACCCTGCGTGCCGGCGACCGTATCGGCCTGGTGGCTCCCAACGGCAGCGGCAAGACCACCTTGTTTCACGTCATCATGGGGTTGATCAAACCCCTTTCCGGAACCGTCGAGGTGTTTGGCGCGCCAAGGGAAGCAGAAGTCGATTTCATTGAGGTGCGCCGGCGCATCGGGCTTTTATTCCAGGACGCCGACGACCAGCTCTTTTCTCCCACAGTGCTGGAGGATGTGGCCTTCGGACCGTTGAACCTGGGAAAATCTCGCCAAGAGGCGGTGACCGTTGCCAGGAACACCCTTGATTTTCTGGGTCTGAACGGTTTCGAAGACCGGGTTACCTACAAGCTGTCCGGTGGGGAAAAGCGACTGGTTTCCCTGGCCACGGTGCTGGCCATGGAGCCGGAGGTGCTGCTGCTGGACGAACCCTCCTCCGGCCTGGATTCATCCACCAAGGACACACTCATCGACATTCTCAACGGTCTGGAACTCTCTTTCGTACTGATTTCACACGAATTTGATTTTCTCTCCAAAACCACGGAGCACATCTATACCATGCATGGCGGACGGATCCGATTTGACCAGGAGCTTGATATCCACACCCACGAACACGCCCATCTGATGGGCAAGCAGCCCCACCGGCACTTGTGACGCGTGTGTGCCTTCCCGAAACCATCCCCTCAATTGTAACTCATTGATGAAAAAAGATATCCGCTTTACAGCCGTATCAATATGTATTATTTCATAATTGGTGGTGAATGATAATCCGGTATGTCGTAAAGGAAAAATCATGGGTATGGACAAAAATGGGTTGAAGCTGCAACGGGGGGCCCTGCTGAGGTTTGTTGACCAAGAGAAGGGTGAAATTACCGAAGGCCTTTTATCGGTCCTGAAGACAACAGCGACTTTGTTGTCGTTCCGTTGTCTGAAACGATGCGGCAGAAAAAAGAAGGGGAACGCTTGCACGCCAGATGCCAATTCCAGGGCGATATGGTTGAATTCCGGTCCACGATTGTGGAAATTATCGACCGCCCGGTCCGCCTGTGGCGAATCAAGGTGCCGACGGACGTGAACACCTTCGATTTGCGCGATCACAAGCGAATTCAATGCTCCGTGGCCGCAAATATCGAAGCGCTTCACAGGGGACAGTTCGTCACGGGTATTATTCGGGATATCAGCAAAAGCGGCGCACGCTGCGTGTTTCAGCGGACGGAAGCGGCGGAAAACGCTTTTAAAATCGATCAGACGATTACGCTGCACGTTCCCGGGCATTGCGGGAGAACAGTCCACCGTGGGCACGATTGCTGAAATCCTAAAATCGGAGGCAGAACTGTCCATCGGCATTCAGTTTACCGAATCGGTGTGGTGGGTGCCGCCCTATCACTGATATAGATAGCATCAACCTACCCCTGGCAGGCCACACCGGCCGTCAGGGCGTTGTCCAGATCATCCACAATATCCTGAATGTCCTCGATGCCCACGCTCAGACGGATGAAATCCGGGGTGACGCCGGCGGCCTGCTTTTCAGTGTCGGAGAGTTGCTCGTGGGTGGTGGAGGCCGGGTGGATCACCAGGCTTTTGGCGTCGCCGATATTGGCCAGATGGCTGAACAGCTGAAGGCTTTCGATGAATTTGACGGCCGATGCCTGACCCCCCTTGATCCCGAATCCCACCAGCGCCCCTTGTCCCTTGGCGAGATATTTTTCCACCAGGGGGTAGGTTGGGGACGATTCCAGCCCGGGATAACGGACCCAGGATACACAGCCATGATTTTCCAGAAAGCGGGCAACGGCCATGCCGTTTTCCGAGTGGCGCTGCATTCTCAAATGCAGGGTTTCCAGCCCCTGGAGGAACATCCAGGCGTTGAAGGGGCTCATGGCCGCTCCCATGTCCCGCAACCCCAGCACCCGTGCCCTCAGTATAAACGCCAGGTTGCCGAAAGCCTCCACAAATTTCAATCCGTGGTAGGCGGGATCCGGTTCAACGAAATCAGGGAAGCGGCCCGAAGCGGCCCAGTCGAATGTGCCTGAATCCACGATGATGCCGCCGATGGAGGTGCCGTGGCCGCCGATGAACTTGGTGGCCGAGTGGATCACGATAGCCGCCCCATGGTCGAAAGGCCGGGTGAGGTAGGGGGTTGTGACCGTGTTGTCCACCACCAAAGGGATACCGTGGCGATTGCCAATGGCGGCAATGGGTTCAAGGTCGATGATGTCGAGTTTGGGGTTGCCGATGGTTTCCACGAAAAAGGCTTTGGTTCGTTTCGTGACGGCACCTTCCCAGGCGCTCAGGTCGTGAGGGGAAACAAAGCGCACGGTGATGCCCAGTTTTTTGAAGGTGTGGGAAAACAGGCTCACCGTACCGCCGTAAAGCTCTGCCGAGGCGACGATCTCATCGCCGGCCTGGGCCAGGGTCAAAATGGTTAGCGTCTCCGCCGCCTGCCCGGATGCAACCGCCAGGGCGCCCACCCCGCCTTCCAACTCTGCCACCCGCTTTTCCAACACCTCTGTCGTGGGGTTCATGATGCGGGTGTAAATGTTGCCGAACTGACGAAGACCGAAAAGGTCGGCGGCGTGTTTCGAGTTGTCAAAGGTAAACGAGGATGTCTGATACAAAGGCACCGCGCGGGAATGGGTGGTGGGGTCCGGCGTGTGGCCTGCATGCACCGCTTTGGTTGCAAAGCCTCTTATATATTCTGTCAT
>JAQYWF010000025.1 GCA_030145105.1 Desulfosarcina sp. | reverse complement strand
GGGGGGTCCGGGTGATGTAAGGTTCGCTTTGCACCTTGTGAATGCGGTCCCGACAATATCCGAACTCCCAGTTGCCGCCGATGATCTTGGCCATCACGCTGGATCCGTCGATAAAGGGCATCACGATCACCCCCATCTGTTCAAAATCCATCTGCGGAGCATGGTTGAACCGCTGCTGGCGAGCTATGCTCAAGTGCTTGCTGCTTCTGGCCAGCTTGATCATCTTGTTGCGGGCATAGCGGATGCCACCCACATCGGCATAGGTTTCCAAAGAGTCGAATGTCCCCCCTTTGAAGCGGCGCTCCAATGGATGGGCACTGCGGGCAATCACCTTGAAGCTTTCGCGGTGTTTTTCCAGAAACGACTCGAGGGTGGCGAAATCTTCGGTCTCAAAATGCTGCGGGGGAACATAAATGAAATCGGGGACGTCAAAACCGCCCTGTTTGAGCTTTTTCAGCAGTTCTGCCTTTTCGGGCATAGCGTGGTCAATCATATCTCGCCTATTGACATTTCCCTTCAAAGACTTTAGTTAAAAAAACCGACCGATCATTCGGTTGGTTAATTTTCGAATAGGTAACACATGTCTAAACGAAATGCAATCCTTGCTTCCGCCACCCGGCTTTTTTCCCGCAACGGGTTTCAGGGAACCGGCATGGCAGAGCTGTCCACCATCACCGGTGCGGCAACCGGAACCATCTTTCATCATTTTAAGAATAAGGAAGACCTCTTTCTACAGGTGCTAAATGATGTGAAAGAGAGTATTTTGGACCAGTTTGACCGACACCAGCAGACCCGCCGGGATCAGAAGGGCATTGAGCGGGTCGAGGGTGTAATCGCTTTTTACCTGAACCTGGCCGGCTCCATGGAAGACCAGTTCCTGATACTGCACCGACATTATCCCTATCAGATGGCTAAAACCAATCCGGTGTGCCGCAGCCACCTGGAATCCATTTACACCTGTTTGCTTGACATCTTCGAAGAGGGGATCCAAAAGGGCATACAAGACGGATCGGTAGCGGTCGAGGCCCCGCGACAGACGGCCATGGTCCTGTTTGCCATGGTGGACGGCATTGTCCGGCTCAACACGTACCGGGTGTACGACGCCGGCACCCTTTACGATAGTTTGATGGTCGCCTGCCGCAGGCTGCTGAAGGGAGGTCGGTAGACCGCCATGGTCCAACGCTTGTCTTCCACATTTCGCAACCTCACGCCCAATCGGCTGTTGCCCTTTCTGGAGTGGATGCCCGGCTATCGCACCCACCATTTTAAAGGAGACCTGTTTGCCGGTTTGACCGTGGCGCTGGTGCTGGTTCCCCAATCCATGGCCTATGCCCAATTGGCTGGCCTGCCGGCCTATTACGGTCTATATGCGGCATTTCTGCCGCCGGCGGTGGCGGCTTTGTTCGGCTCCAGCCGCCAACTGGCCACCGGCCCCGTCGCCGTAGTGTCCCTGATGACCGCCGTGGCCCTGCAGCCCCTGGCCACGACCGGCAGCCAGGCCTATATCGGGTATGCGGTGATGCTGGCCCTCATGGTAGGGTTATTTCAATTCGGTTTGGGCCTGTTTCGCCTGGGCCTCGTGGTCAACTTCCTCTCTCATCCGGTGGTCGGTGGTTTCACCAATGCAGCCGCCATCATCATCGCCACCGGCCAGCTCTCCAAATTGTTCGGCGTGAACGTAGACAGTGGTGAGCGTCACTACCAGACGCTGATCCAGATGGTCAAGGCAGCCCTGCATTTCATTCACTGGCCTACGCTCATGATGGGCGGATTTGCCTTCGCAATTATGCTGATCCTGAAAAAGATCAGCCTGCGGATACCCAACGTGCTTGTGGCTGTCGTCACCACCACCCTGATCAGTTGGGCCACCGGATTCGACCAGCGCACCACGATGCCCCTTGAAGCGGTTGACGATGCAGACGTCCGCGCATTGATCGTGCAGTTTAATGCCGAAACGGTACAGCTCCCTATAATGGAGGACCGGCGGACCCAAATCAACGCCACTCTCAAACAGGCCGCCCTTGACGGCCACCCCTTGGTCGCCATTGATTCACGGCACGATCTGGAGGTCCTGAACTACCAGATGACCTTGAAGGCCAGACAGGCGGCCGATTATCGGCAGCAGATCCGCCACCTGCTTTTTGAAGCCGGCCGGATGAAGAATGGTGAGATTCGGTTTTATACCCAAGGCAACCGCGCGATGGACACGGAGAAAATGGGAACGATCTGGCGACTGCGGGTCGGCAACGCACCGCTGGACGCCTCGGCGCTGCTTTTTAGCAGCGGCGGCGAGGTGGTGGGCGACATCCCCAGGGGCCTTCCAGACTTCTCTTTTCCTGAAATCGATGGCCACGGCGCCATGACTCTGATGCCATCGGCCGCCATCATCGCCCTGTTGGGATTCATGGAGGCCATCTCCATCGCCAAAGCCATGGCCGCCAAAACCGGCCAGCGCATCGACCCAAATCAGGAACTCATGGGGCAGGGGCTGGCCAATATGATCGGCTCGGTGGCCCAAAGCTATCCCGTGGCCGGATCCTTCTCCCGGTCGGCGGTCAATCTCCAGTCGGGTGCCGTCTCCGGATTGTCCAGCGTGATTGCCAGCCTGGCGGTGGTGGCAACCCTGTTTTTCTTCACGCCTTTGCTCTACCACCTGCCCCAGAGCGTACTGGCGGCCATCATCATGGTTGCGGTAGCCGGGTTGATCAACGCACGGGGATTCATTCACGCCTGGCGGGCCCAATGGTACGACGGGGCCATTTCCGTGATCACCTTCGGGTGCACCCTGGCCTTCGCCCCTCACCTGGACCGGGGCATTCTGGTGGGCGTGGGGCTTTCGCTTTGCGTATTTCTTTACCGGAGCATGCGACCTCACGTGGTGGACCTTTCCCTGGGGCTGGACAAGGCCCTTCACGATGCCGTGACCCACGGGCTGAAGGAGTGCCGCTACATCGACGTGGTGCGCTTCGACGGGCCCCTCTTCTTTGCCAACGCCAGCTACCTGGAGGACCAGATCCGCCACCGGCGAAAAATGAAAAAAGAACTCAAACACATCATCATCGCTTCCCAGTCCATCAACGACTTGGACGCCTCGGGCCAGGAATCCCTGTCACTGACGGTGGACCGGGTCAGAAGTGCCGGCATCGACATCTCCTTGAGCAGTGTTCATGAGCCGGTGATGCAGGTGCTGCGACGCACGCACCTGCTCTACAAAATTGGTGAAGATCACATCTATCCGACCATGAAGCAAGCCATTCGAGCCATCCATAAACAAACCCACAAGGGGGGCAGTGAGAAAAACTGTCCATTGACCTCGGTTCGAACCCTATCGACCCACAGCGAACCCAAAGGAGGTTAACGATGTCTGTCATTGCCATCTTCAGCGGTATTTTCTGCAGTGCGGACGCGGTGGTCCGGGACGTGATGGACAGCACCGGATACCGGATGATCACCGACGACCAGATAATCGCCAAGGCCGCTGAGACGTCCGGCATGCCGGAAAACAAGGTTCAGCGCGCCTTTTCGGCCAAGACCTCGGTATTCAACAAGTTCACCCATGAAAAAGAGTGCTCCATCGCCTGCCTGCGCCTGGCCCTGGCAACCGAACTGGAAAAGGGTCCTGCCGTGGTCCACGGGTTTTCCAGCCTGTTGATCCCTCAGTCTGTCAGCCATATGCTCCGGGTCTGCATCATCGCTGAAACGCCTTATCGGATCGAGCAGGCCGCGGTCGTCCAAGGGCTTGCTGAGAAGGATGCCTTGAAACAGATCCGCACTCAGGATGTGGACAATGCCGCCTGGACCGAAACGCTCTTTTCCGCCAAGGATCCTTGGGACATCAACCTTTACGACATGGTGCTGCCCATGAACCGGGTAAATGTAGCCAAGGCCGGTGCGCTAATCGAGGAGAATCTCATCAAGGATGCCGTTCGACGCACCAACGCCTCCATTCAAGCCGAAAAAGATTTTGTGCTGGCTGCCACCGCGGAGATGGCACTCTGCCGTGCCGGACACGATGTCTCGGTGACGGCCGAAAACGGGGCGGTGGTCCTGACCATCAACAAGCAAGTCCTGATGCTCACCCGGCTGGAGGAAGAACTCAAAACCATTACCGGCACGATTCCCGGCGTCCGGTCGGTCAACACACAGATCGGCAAGGATTTTCACCGGACCCACATCTACCGAAAACACAGCTTCGAGGTACCCTCCCGCGTGCTGCTGGTGGATGATGAGCGGGAATTCGTTCAGACCCTGTCGGAACGCCTCGAATTGCGCGAGATGGGATCCGCGGTGGCCTATGACGGCGAATCCGCCCTGACCCTGGTGGCCGAGGACGATCCGGAAGTGATGATCATTGATCTTAAAATGCCGGGAATCGACGGCATGGAGATCTTGAAGCAGGTGAAAACCACTCGACCGGAAATCGAGGTGATCGTTCTCACCGGCCACGGCAGCGAGGCAGACCGCAAGCAGTGCATGCAGCTGGGCGCCTTCGCCTACATGCAAAAACCGGTGGACATCGACGAGTTGAGCGAGACCCTGAAAAAAGCCCATGAAAAGATACAGCGATTTAAACCCTGAGACTGGCATGGCGGTTTTCCCGCCGGAAAAACGGTGTCGTCCATGCTGAACCTGTCCAGATTCAAACCCCGTTTCTGGGACCATCGGGATGTGGCTTCAGGCCCGGGAAACAACCACTTCAGCTTCCGGCGCAAATGGTTGATGATCGTGGCCTTCACCACCGTGGTGACGCTGGCGCCCTTGCTGGTCATGACACTGGTTGACTACCGGCTCACCCGTCAGGCCTTTGAATCCGAAGCGACGATGGGCATCGCCCGCATGGTTTCTAACACCTGGCGCAATATTTCGTTTTTGCTGTCCCAGCGCCGGGCAGCCCTTGAATTTATCGCCCGAGACAACAGCCTGCCGGATCTGCTGGCGCCGGGGAGGCTGGACGCCATCCTGGCCAACCTGCAGGGTGGCATGGGCGGATTCGTGGATCTCGCCGTGGTGGACACCGACTGCACCGTGCAAACGTATGCCGGGCCTGTTGCGCTGAGAAGCCGGGTGAAACGGACCGTCTGCTTCGATCATGCCGTCGCCAATGGATTTTACATCAGTGACGTAACCGTAGCCCAGGGACAAAACCATCAACTGGTCGTTGCCATCCGGCACGACCTGAACAGCGGCGGCTTCTTCGTTTTGCGATCGACGCTGGATGCCGGCCTGTTGGACCTCCCCGTGCTCCAATTGGCGCTGGATGAGGGCGACGACGCCTTCATCGTCAACAGCCGGGGAATTCTCCAAACGCCCACCCGGCAATATGGCAGGCGCTTCGAAAAAGTACTGCTGACCATTCCCGAAACCGTCGACGGCACCCAGACATCGAGAACGGTAGATCAGGTCGGCCGTTCCGTTCTCATGGGCATTGCCCCGATTCCCAACAGCCCTTTTTTGCTCATGATGGTCCGTCAGGAATCGGGAATCATGGATCTGTGGCTCAAGCCACGCATGCGTCTTATCGGTTTTCTGCTGTTCAGCATCGCCATGATCCTGGTCTCCATCCTGGGCGTGGCCACTTACCTGGTCAACCGCATCCATGCCGCCGACCAACGTCGGGTGCAGGCCCTGCATCAGGTAGAGTATGCCAACAAGCTCTCATCCATCGGCCGGCTGGCCTCGGGGGTGGCCCACGAAATCAACAACCCGCTGGCCATCATCAACCAGAAGGCCGGACTCATCAAGGACCTGTTCACCATCAACAACGACTATAGCGGCAATGAAAAGCTCATGCGGCTGGTGGATGACGTGCTGGCATCGGTGCATCGCTGCGGCACCATCACCCGGCGGTTGTTAGATTTTGCCCGACACATGGAATCGTCCATCGAAGCGGTGGACATCGAGGCCATCATCCGCCAAATCCTGGACTTCATGGAAAAGGAAGCCGAACGGCGGTGCATCGCTGTATCGGTCTCGGTGCAGGGGAAAATTCCGACCTTCGATGGTGACCGGGGCAATATTCAACAGATTTTCTTAAACCTAATCAACAATGCCTTTGCGGCCATGGGAGATGGGGGACGGCTGGAGATCATCATCGGGCGCAAAGGCACCACGCATATTGCGGTGGCCGTGGTCGACACCGGGCACGGCATCCCGGAAGCCGATCTGAAACGTGTCTTCGAGCCCTTTTTCTCCACCCGTCAGGGCCACGGAGGAACCGGATTGGGACTATCCGTCACCTATGGCATGGTTTCGGAAATGGGCGGCGAAATTGCGGTAAACAGTCAGATAAACCGGGGAACCCGGTTTATGGTCACCGTGCCTTTGAAATCACCGCGGATGTCATCGGCAACCGCCTGTGCCATAGACCCCGCAAACAAAGCTGGCGCCGGCAGTCCGCTAACGGAGGAAAAGACCACATGACAGACGATTCCCAGGCCATGGCCTTCGAGGGTGTCCGCTTCTTTGGTGAGATGTCCGCATCCATTTCCCACGAGATAAAAAACGTGCTGGCCATCATCAATGAAAACGCCGGTTTGCTCCAAGACATGGTCATGATGATCGAAAAGGGATTGCCCCTTTCCCCTGAACGCCTGTCGCAACTGTCCCAATCCATTGTCCGCCAGGTGAAACGGGGCGATCGGATCGTCAAGGACATGAACCGCTTTGCCCACAGCGCGGACCACCCCTCGGAGGCGGTGGACATTGGCGACGTCATTCATTTTATATCCGTGTTGGCGGCGCGGCTGATTGCCATGAAGGGGAAACCACCGAAGATCGAGGTGTCGGCAAATCCGATTACCGTTGTCACCAATCGGTTTTTCCTGGAAGACCTGGTGTGGACCTGCATGTGCCGAGCCATGGATGCCCGCGCCCCAAAACAGACGTTATGTATTGTGGCAGAGAAAACCGGGAACGCCCCCCGGATTCGGTTTTGCGGGTTGGCCAGGGATTTTCTGGCCAGTGAAGCAGCTCTTTTTTCGCCGCAGGAGAGGATGGTGGCCGGGCTTCTCGGCATCCAATTGAAGGCTGACAAAGATAAGGGCGAATTCGTTCTTATTTTTCCATAGTAAGGTTAATGGACTGGAAAACGGTCGCATTTTCGACGGGTAACTTGAAAGGAGTCTACAATGAAGGAAAGAGTATTGCTGGTTGACGACGAGGTGGAGTTCTTGGAAATCATGGCCGAACGCATGCGCGCCCGCGATATGGAGGTAACCACATCCACATCGGCCACCGAGGCGCTGTCGCTCATCGCCGCCGAATCCTACGATGCGGTGATTATGGATTTCATGATGCCGGAAATGGACGGCATCCAGGCCTTGAAGGCCATCAAGGAAAAAAGGCCGGAGATGCAGATCATCCTGCTCACCGGTCATGCGACGGTTCAAAAAGGCGTAGAGGCCATGAAGGCGGGTGCCATGGATTTCGTGGAAAAACCGGCAGACCTGGATGTGTTGACGACTAAAATCAAAAAGGCCCATCATCAAAAAGCAGTCATCGTCCAAAAGCAGAGTCAGGATAAAGTCATTGAAATGCTGCGAAAATTCGGTATGTAAGTCCGCCTGGCAGTCAAGACGATCCCAAGGCGGAGGCGGCGATCCCCTCCCCCGGGCGGTCTCCGGTCGAAAGTTCCAGAAAGCCTGGCGCCGATGCCTTAGGGGCTACTCAGGCGCGTTGGCCAGCACCTTGGATCGCATCAGATCGAAGACTGCCGGCCCCGAAGCGGTTGCTTCTGCTTCCCCCGAGGCAACGGCCTTGAGCGTATCGAACCGCCCTTTGTCCCGGCTGCTTAGGGGCCTCTCCTGGTAGGTCAAGGTGTGGTGTACCATACTGAACATCACCAGCGGTCCGAAGGTGGTCTCACCCCCGGGCTTTTCACCGAGGCGACCATAGATGTCGTGATGGTTCAGGGCAAAAACCGTGGGCGCCGGTAACAGCCCCAGCATGTCGGCAAACAGCATCAGGCTCTCCTGAACGCCCTGGGTGTAACCATTCTCCAGGGATGCCGTCCCATCCTGGGCAATGCCATCAATATCCGATTGGGTGAAGCTAAGGTCTAGTTCGCCAATGCAGATCTCCTGGATGGTCTTCAAGGACCCCGCCTTCTTGCTGATCACGACATCCTTGTCGTTGAGGATTTTTATGGCATTACGAATGTTCACCATCTCTTTCACGGTGGGACTTTTTCTCAGCACCACATCTTCCACGCTGGTGTCGTAAATGGTCAGGTCATTGTCCATCACCAGGATTCGCGTTTTCCCAGGGCTGTCGTTTTCCAGGAACAGCACCAGATCCCGCTCCTCCCGACGTGACCAGGGGAAAAAGGTCGTCAACTGCGCCAACTCCGTCTTGTCGATGCGTTTACCGCTCTCCACCGGCCCGATGGCATCGGCGATGGTCCGGACGAGGCGGTCGATCTCTATCTTCTTTAGCAGGTTGTCCTTGTATGACATTGCGTTTCTCCTTGGGAACCTGATTTGGTATTTGACATCTGGGCCGGATATTCATATGAGTATCGGCTGTTACTCGAAAGGCCCTGCCCCCTAATTACGTTGAAAACAGGCCGCCAGGCAAGAGAATTGTTCCAACGCAAAGGCACAGACGAGACAAACGATCAGAATTGCCGTTCAACCGCATAAGGAGAGTGTCGGGTCTTTCCGGAGAGAAAGGAGTCACTATGGAAGAATTTGTTACCCTCACCTATAACGGTCAGCAAATACAGCTACCGGTAGTCAACGGAACCGAGGGGGAAACGGCCATCGACATCTCCACCCTGCGTGCGAAAACCGGCTTCATCACCCTGGACCCCGGCTACGCCAACACCGGCAGTTGCCTGAGTGCCATCACCTACATGGACGGCGAGAAAGGGATTCTGCGCTACCGGGGTATCCCCGTGGATCAGCTGGCCGAGCATAGCACCTTCAAAGAGACCGCTTATCTGCTGATCAACGGCAAGCTTCCCAACCGCCAACAGCTGACCCGTTTTTCGGTATTGCTCAACGACAACAGCCTGGTCCATGAAGACCTCAAGGCGTTTTTCCAGAATTATCCCCGGGCATCCCATCCCATGGGGATCCTCTCCTCCATGGTCAATGCCTTGCGGAGCTTCTATCCGGAACTGGGCACCCTGGAGGAACAGATCATTATCACCATGACCCGGCTGCTGGCCAAGGTGCGCACCATGGCTGCCATGTCATACAAGATTTCCCGGGGCCACAAGGTAGTCTACCCCCGTCCGGATCTGACCTACTGCGAAAACTTTCTCAACATGATGTTCGACACCCCGGTAAAGCCCTATGAACTTAATCGGGCAGCCGTCAATGCCCTGCGGGTGTTCTGGATCCTTCACGCCGACCATGAGCAGAACTGCTCCACCTCGGCCGTGCGCGTGGTGGGCAGCGCCAGGGTCAATCTCTATGCGGCCATCTCTTCGGGCATCGCCGCCCTGTGGGGCCCGCTCCATGGCGGCGCCAACCAGGCGGTCATCGAAATGCTCACCGCGATTCAGGCCGACGGCGGAAATTACCAGAAGGCCATCGCGCGGGCCAGGGACAAGAACGATCCATTCAGGCTCATGGGATTCGGCCACCGAGTCTACAAGACTTATGATCCCCGGGCAAAAATCATGAAAAAAATGTGCGATGAGTTGCTGGAATCCCTGCAGATCAATGATCCGCTGCTGGATATCGCCAAGGAACTCGAGGTGGTGGTCCGAAAAGACCCTTACTTTATCGACCACAACCTTTACCCCAACGTCGATTTCTATAGCGGAATCGTCCTGCGGGCCATCGGCATCCCCACCAACATGTTCACGGTGATGTTTGCCATCGGCCGGCTGCCTGGATGGATCGCCCAGTGGAAAGAGAGTATGGACGATCCCAATTGGAAGATCTGCCGGCCTCGCCAAGTTTACACCGGCGCCACGGAATACGACTTCGTTCCCATTCATGCGAGGCCTTAGCATGCTGTTGAAAAACGTGGTGAGCGTAGGCAAGGCAAAATCCCGCGAAAAAGCGCAGTTTACGATTGATAAATGAGCATTTTGAGTCGAATTTTAACGTTATATTGCCCAGCGCAATCGTTTTTCAACAACCTGATAGCAGATCCTGGGCCGATCGCGGTCTCAATCAGTCAGTCGGTCAGCGCCGCACTCACGGCCGCTTCGGCGTGAATACGCGCCGTATCGAAAACCGGCACCGGGCAGCTTTCAGCACGAACGAGAAGTCCGATCTCGGTGCAGCCGAGAATGATCCCCTGGGCACCGCGTTCCACCAGGTCTTCGATAATCCGGAGATAGGCCTGCCTTGACCCTTCCCGGATCCGCCCCAAACAAAGTTCCGTGTAGATAGTGTTATGGACGGTCTGGCGCTGGACCGCATCAGGAATCAGCACCCTCAGCCGGTAACGGTCTTCAAGCCGCTTGCGGTAAAATTCTTCCTCCATGGTAAACCGGGTCCCCAGCAGAGCGACGGTATCCATACCTGCGGCAAGAACGGCATCGGCCGTTGGGTCGGCAATGTGAAGCAACGGAACGACTATGCCAGCCGCCACCCCATCGGCCAGTTTATGCATGGTGTTGGTGCAGATAATCACCAGGTCCGCCCCTGCTCGCACCAGCGACCGCGCCGCCTCAACCAGAATCGCCTGCGCCGCATCCCACCGCCCCACGTGCTGTAATGCTTCGATCTCGGCAAAATCCACGGAGTACAGAATGCTTTTTGCCGAATGGAGCCCGCCCAGACGCTCCCTCACGGCTTCGTTGATAATCCGGTAATAGACCAGGGTCGACTCCCAACTCATCCCGCCAATCATTCCGATGGTTCTCATCCGTTGGCGCTCCATATTTTTATAGACATGCCCTTTAAAAAAAAGACCAATACCGCCATAAAGGCAAGGGGAAAGATCACGCAATCGAACAAATACGCAGCGATCAGTTGAAAGGTGGTTCCGGCAAGGGTTTTACCCTGCTCGCTGAGATAGGCCTCAAGTTCTTCAAGCCGCTTTTTCAAACGCTCGTATCGGTCAGCCACGCCCATGGCCCTTTCGATGGTTGACGACGCTTTCTCATCGCCTTCCAGATTGTCTTCGGCGGCTTCTTGAGTGAATACCCGGCTGACCTGGTCGAAAGCATCGTAGGCCTGTTGGATCAGCGGTCGGGTGATCCGCTCGGAGAGGCGAGAGGCACCATACACGGTCAGAGGAAGAACCAGGTAGAGCAGCACCGTCAGAAATGTACAGGTGGCAGTGACCGACCGCAGGCACCGGGCCACCCCTTCCCGATTCGGGAAAAGATACCGTACCGCCGCCAGCATCAGCATGCAAGAGAAGGCCATCGCCATGACGACATGGTCCGCCATGGCTACCCCGTCCAATGCCAGCCGAGCCATAAATAGAATGGTCCCACCGGCCAACACCGTCTTCCAGGCAATGTCCACATAGTCGTATACCGACTGCACTAGGTCCCCGACCTGCAGATTGAAGCCGATCCCCACCTCGGACCCTTCAATCACCGCCAGCCCGCTCTTGACGGCGGAAAGCACCAGAAAGCCCTCCAGCGCGCGGTCATAGGATTCGTCCAGGTATAAATGGTTGGCACGATCCAGTTCACCAAGACCGACTCGCGCCAATACTCTGTCCATCAGGCCGGTGGCGGCAAGCGCCACACCGGCAAGGGCGATCCCCGTTACCAGCACCATTGTAATCCTGGACGTCATGGACACATCCTTTTGCAGATACACCGGGTTTAGTAACCATGCCGGTATTCCCGTGCCGTTTTTATCCTGATCGTCCGGCACAGTGCCGGCGCGGCGGCGCGCCCCAAACAATAGGGCCTGCATAGGTGTTGGTATGGGCTTGGATCCAAAAAAAGAATCTCTCCAAATCATCCACCAACCGCCATCGGATTTGTTTTGACAGGCCAGCCGACCTTCACCTACACTTAGAGATAAAGTCCGGATGCAAACCCATTTAAATCCCTGCGGGCTTTTAAATCAACCGCAAAAAATTCATTTCGCGGTTATGCACGCATCACTCCGGAGGTGCCGCCATGCTGGTAAAAGAGATCATGACCAAGAACCCCATTACCGTCACCGCCAACACGGAAATTATCAAAGCGGCCAAAATCCTGTTAGACCGCCGCATCAACGGTGTGCCGGTGGTGGATGACGCCGGCAAGCTGGTCGGCCTCTTGTGCCAGAGCGATATTATCGCACAGCAAAAAAAGCTCCCCGTCCCATCTCTGTTTTCTTTTTTGGACGGTTATATCAGTCTCAGTTCCATGAAAGGCTTCGAGAAAGCGGTACGCAAAATCGCCGCCACGGCTGTCTCGGATGCCATGACCCCCAATCCGGTCACCGTCGGCCCGGATTCGAACATCGAAACCGTGGCGGCCCTCATGGTAGACCATAATCTCCATACCCTGCCGGTGTTGGAAAAAGGTGTGCTGGTGGGTGTGGTCGGCAAAGAGGATATCCTGCGGACACTGATGCCCGCGGATCATTCATCATGAAAGGAGGCCCCATGGGCGTGCACCAGATTGTCTGTTGCAGCGATTTTTCGGATCATGCAGAGGCAGCTTTCCAAACAGCTCTCGACCTGGCTCAGCGGTATAACGCGACGCTTTACGTGGTCCACGTACTACCACCGGTGGTCAACCCAATGCTCACTGACGCGGATTTGATGCTGCCCGAGCATCCCGATGAAAATCTGGTGGTTAGTCTGAACGAACGAATGCAGGAAGTCTATGGCAACCGAATCCCCGAAACGGTCGACGTTGAACTGGTGGTCCGCGACGGCCACGTCTCCACGGAAATCATCCGCTTCATCGAAGAAACCGATGCGGATTTGGCAGTGGTGGGCGCCTTCGGCCTCAGCGGCATGGGGCTGGTATTGTTTGGCAGCGTCGCCAAACGAATTTCTCACAAAGCACCATGCTCGGTGATGATCGTACGGAATAAGTAGGCCTGAGGCATCCAACCTCATGAAAATACTGCTCGTTTACCCTTATTTTATCGACAAGCGCATCAACGAGGAGGATGTCAGCGCCATCCCCATGGGCCTTTACTACGTAGGTGCCATGCTCCGGGCCAACGGCTATGCGGTAGACATTCTCAATGGTCACAACCTGGGCAGGGCCCCCCACCGCATCTACCAGGTGCTGGGGGACAAGCAGCCGGATGTGGTGGGTTTTTCTATCCTGCACGCCAACCGCTGGGGCGGCATCGACATTGCCCGCATGGTCAAGAAGGTCAATCCAAAAGCCACTGTGGTGTTCGGCGGCGTGGGAGCCACATTCCTCTGGGAACATTTTCTGACTCATTTTCCGGAGATCGACTACGTGGTTCGGGGTGAAGGTGAGCACAGTTTCCTGGAGCTGATCCGCTTTCTGGAAAATACAAAAGGAAAAAGGCCCGCACACATTGACGGCCTGGCCTTTCGAAAAAAAGGCAAACCCATTAAAACCAAAGATCGGGAGCAACTGGCAGACCTGGACAGCCTGCCCATGCCCGCACACCATTTCGCTTTTCAACACATTTCCCTCACGCGGGGATGTCCGGAGGGATGCACCTTCTGCGGGTCGCCGGCACTCTGGAAGCGCCGGGTGCGCTTTCACAGCGCCGAATACTTCGTGACCCAGATAGAGATACTTCGAGAAAAAGGGGTCGGCTTCTTTTTTGTATCCGACGACACCTTTACCCTCAAGCGGGAACTGGTAATCGACATCTGCCGCCGGATCGTCGAGCGCCGCCTGGATATCGTGTGGGCGGCGATCTCCCGGGTGGATTGCGTGGATGAAGAGATACTTTCTTGGATGCGCCGGGCCGGATGCACCCAGGTCAGCTACGGTGTGGAGAGTGGCAGCCGGGAGCTACGTGATCGGTATCGCAAGCGCATCAGTAAAGCCGCCATCTGCCGCGCCTTTGACCTGACCGTTCGCTACGGCATCATGGCCAGGGCCTACTTTATTTACGGTGCCCCGGGTGAATCCGATCAAACCATCGATGAGAGCCTGGCGTTACTGCGCCGGATCCGCCCCCTGTCTGCCATTTTCTACATCCTGGACCTGTTTCCCGGCACGGCGCTCTATGAAGATTACAAGCAGCGCACCGGCGCTACCGAAGACGTCTGGCTGGACCGGGTAGAGGACCTGCTATATTTTGAGACGGATGCGACCCTGAGCAAAGCCACCGTGCTGGAATTCGGACGGCGGCTCAGGGAAGGCTACCTCTCCCTGCTGCCGGAATTTGCCGCACAGATAGACTTGATGGACGATCCGCAGCTGTACCCGCTGCATGCAGATTTTCTCTCCCGGCTGGCCCTGACATTCAGCCACGGCGATTATGCCATTAACCCGCTGGTCAAAAACAACCTGGCGACCGCCGTCATGCTCTTTAAGCGGTCACTGGGTTACCACCCGGATCACCGTGCCTTCTGGGGGTTGGGGCTCGTGTACCAGCATCTGCGACGGTTTGATGATTCGCTGGCAATCCTGCAGCGCGGCATCGAACACCACAAAACCAGTCCAGATCTGCACATGGCCCTGGCCAACAGCCTGATGCGGTTGAATCGATACCCGGAGGCACGCCAACGCCTGGAAGCCATTTCAGATCATCCCCCGGCCGTTGAGCAGCTCATCCGCTGCTGCCGGTTTATGAGGGACCGAGAGGGCGAACAAACCTGGATCGGCCGACTGAACCGTCTCCAGAAAAGTTGAAGCGCTGAGTGGACAGCGGATGTCATCTTGTGAGAGCGAGTTAACACACGAATCGGTGGGGCTGGTTTCGGTGAGATCGCCATAGCGTACGAAAACTTTTGACACGATTGTTTTTTCTAAGGTACGCTTTCATAAAAAGGGAACATGCGAAAGCATAACTAGTCAAGGGGCCCGCCTTATAAATCTTAACATCGCTAATTATTTAAACGGCGGACGAAAGAACAATTGCTATGTGTTTCAGTTTGGCACACGCAAGGAGGCCGTATGAAGGGCCTTGATGAAAAAAGGGTTGATAAAAGAAGAAGTTATCGGGTCCCAATTGAAATTTCCTATATCAGCAGAGGAAAAAACGTGAGTGCGCAGTTGCTAAATCATTGCGAGGGTGGCATGTGTTTTGAGTCCCATTTTTCATTTCATCCTGGAGAGACCCTCAATGTCAGGATAAAAGAATTCCATCCCCGTGGACCCTGCGTTGGCCTTTGTGAAGGATTGCGTTCCATAACGCTGGCAGAGGTAAAATGGTGCAGTGAAGTGTCAGATACAGATACTTCTAATTATAGAGTTGGTATCAAATTTTATGCCCCGGTTTATTGACTATCAAGCCGACACCATGCCTTTCTCCTTGTCCCATCAATGCCTGAGATCAATATCCATCAGTGTGCACAACCACCGATCTGAACGCCGTGATGGTGGCCGCAGACCTGGCTTGGCTCGAACACCGGCAGCTTGCCGGCCTTAATCATCCGGGAATTTTCGCCAACGGTCCCTTCAACGGCCCGGTATACAATGATGCCGTCGTTGTTGAGTTTTTTCAAGGCGCCGCCGCCGATGCCACCCACCACGACGCCATCCACCCGGCGCCCGCCCAGGGCATCCATGGGGTTGCAGGCACCGTGCTGATGATCCTGGTCCGGGTTTTCGAAGGTCTCCACCGAATCTGTATCCAGGTCCACAAAGACAAAAAAAGGTGCGGACCCAAAATGGCCGTGAACGTCGCTGTCGATACCCTTGTTTTCAACTACTGGAAAAGCAATTTTCATTTTACTGGATCTCCCTCACACGACGCTAATCGTTGTCTTGCATCGTGTTCGCTTCAGGTGAATAAAAAACAATGTTTCCGGACGGGGTCAATCCGCAATTAACCGACCGCCATACCATTGTCGATAATTTTCGCTTTATAGCCTAAAGTTAGGGTCGCGACAAGGCTTTCTTGGCAGTTGATGCAGCCATTTCCCCCAACGGAACAAGGAGGGATAAAGTCGAAGATATTGTTGCCTCGGCACCCCCCGTATGCTATATGTTGGGCACGTTGATAATGCTGGATACTAACGCTGAGCAAGATCGAATGCATCTATCCTTCTTATCCACCAACTTCTTTGCCCCACTATCGGGTCCCCCCCTGCAAAGCAATGCAGTGCCCACACGCAATGGCCGGTCAGGTCCGAATGCGTCTTCTTCCATCCAGCGAACCAACAAAGCGCAGGAAACAACCCTTGACCTCCAGGAGGTGCGATGATTTCGTTTTCCACAAGCAAACGAAAAACCTTTGTGCTGGACACCAACATTATCCTTCACGACAGTTCCTGCATCAACCAGTTCGATGAACATGACATTGTCATCCCCATTGCCGTCATCGAGGAACTTGACCGTTTTAAAAAGGGAAAGGAGATCTTGAACTGCAACGCCCGGGAGTTCGCCAGGGCCCTGGACGCATTAACCGGGGACCGCATATTCAACGGCGGCGTCACCATCGGTCCCGGCAAAGGAAAAATAACCGTCTGCCTGGACCGGGAGTTTCATGACAAGCTCAAGGCGAACTTCTCCCCTGACAAGCCGGACCACCATATTCTCAACGCCGCCTACCACATTGCTTGCGAAGTCGCTTTTGACCGGGTGTTTCTGGTCACCAAGGATGTCAACCTGCGCATGAAAGCCAAATCCATCGGCCTGATGGCTCAGGATTACAGCACCGACCGGGTCCAGTCGCCAGCAGATATCTACAAGGGCACACGTGTGGTGGAAAACATACCCGCCGCGGTGATTGACCAGCTTTACGCCAAGCCCTGCGAAATGGACGCCGCCATTCTGGATGTGACGGAGCCGCTACTCTCCAACGAATACTTGATCATGAAAAATGGCAGCAAGTCCGCACTGGGCGTATTTCTTCCCCAGAACCGAACCATACGCCGCATCGACACCCAGGTCTGTTACGGCATCCGGCCCCGCAATGCCGAACAGTGCTTTGCCATGGACGCCCTGATGAATCCGGACGTGCCCCTGGTGACGATCACCGGCAAAGCCGGCACCGGCAAAACCCTTCTCGCCCTGGCCGCCGCCCTGGAAAAACGCCGCTACTACCGGCAGATATTCATCTCCCGGCCGTCGGTCCCGCTGAGCAACAAGGACATCGGTTTTCTTCCCGGTGACATCCAGTCCAAATTGGACCCCTACATGCAGCCCCTTTACGATAACTTGTCGGTCATCGAAAGCAACCAAAACGGAAAAAACGGCAGCCGGCAGGGACGCCGGGTGAAGGAACTGCTGGATGAGGAGAAGATCGTCATCACCCCGCTGTCCTATATTCGCGGCAGAAGCATCGTGAAAGTCTTTTTCATTGTTGATGAGGCTCAAAATCTTACCCCCCATGAGGTGAAGACCATCATCACCCGGGCCGGTGAAGGCACCAAAATCATCTTCACCGGAGACATCTACCAGATCGATCACCCTTACCTGGACAGCCAGAGCAACGGGCTGAGCTACCTCATCGAGAAGATGAAAGGCCAGAACCTCTACACCCACATCAACCTGGAAAAAGGAGAGCGCAGCGAGCTTTCGGATCTGGCCATCAGCCTGCTGTAAAAAAGTTAACGTCTCTGGTTTGTGGTCTTTGGTTTGTGGGTTCGGCGTTCAGTGCAGATCGGGCGCTGTCGGAGATCACCTGAAAACCGGCAACAACCATGAGAGAACCGATGGGATCGGATGACAACCACATAGAACCAGCCAATCGGGCAGAGGCCGCCATAGCCATGCTGTCCCCCCTGCCCTTTGCCGCATACCCGCTGCCCGGCATCGGCGGCACCATCAAGGCCACCCCGGGACACTTCGTGGTCGAAGAGATCCTGCCCTATGCCGCCTGTGGCGAAGGGGAGCATGTCTATGTCACCTTCCGGCGAGCCGGGTGGAACACCGCCGATGCCGCCCGAATCATGCAGAAACATCTGGGCCTGGCCCCGTCGGATGTGGGCTGGGGCGGCCGCAAGGATAAAATTGCGGTAGTCGTGCAAACCCTTTCCTTTCGCTGCGGCGTCAATCATTCCCTGGCCGACGTCGAGAAGACATTGGCCGATCTGCCCTTTGAGATTCTGTCCATCGACCGCCATCGCAACAAGATCAAAACTGGCCACGTGGCCGCCAACCGCTTCAGCGTCGTGGTCACCAATCCCGAACCCGATGCACTGCCCCGGGCGCTTGCAGTTGCCGACCGGCTTAAGCAAACCGGCGTGCCCAACTTTTACGGCCCCCAGCGTTTCGGCTACGGGCTGCAGAACATCCACCGGGGGTTCGCCCTTTTCTCGGCGGGGAAAAGGGCGCGCAAGGACACCTTCATGGTGTCGGTGGTACAATCGGCGCTGTTCAACATATGGCTCAAACAGCGCATGCAGGCCGGCGACTACCGTAGACTGTTATCCGGCGACATCGTCAAGAAGACCGACACGGGGGGAATGTTCGCCGTCGAAGATGTGGCCATCGAAGACCCGCGCTTCACCACTGGAGAAATTGTCTACACCGGCCCCATTTACGGATTCAAGATGAAACCGGCCATGGGTGCGGCCGGTGAAAAAGAAGCGGTACTTTTCAGACGATTCGGACTTACCCCAGAGGACTTTAAACAGTACCGCTCACCGGGGTCACGACGGGTGGCCATCCTGAGCCTCATGGACCTGACCCTCGCTGAAGTAGATGACGGGCTGCGCCTCACTTTTACACTGCCGTCCGGAGCCTACGCCACAACCGTGTTGCGCGAATTCACCCGACCGTCCTAACGGTCGAAGATCGATCATCGCCTAACCCAGAGGAGGACGCCATGCTTAGACAGCTGATCAGCTCAGGCTCTCCATTTGAAAAACCCATTGGTTTTTCGCGTGCCGTGAGAGTGGGAAATGCTATTGCCGTCTCGGGGACCGCCCCCATCGCCCCTGGCGGCGGCACGGCCTACCCCGGCGACCTCTATCGCCAGACCCGAACCTGCCTCGAAATTATCAAAGATGCCATCGAAAAAGCCGGCGGGCGCCTGGAAGATGTCATCCGCACCCGCATCATGCTGGTCGACATCAGCCGCTGGCAGGATGCTGCCAGGGCTCACGGCGAGTTCTTCTGTGATATCCGACCGGCCAGCACCTTCGTTCAGGTAAGCCGGTTCATCGATGCCGACTGGCTGGTAGAGATCGAGGCGGATGGTATGGTGGTGCAAGGAACGATTGCCTGACTGTCCAGCTGAACTCAGAGCAATAGCTGTTAAGCTGGTGAGCTGATAGGCTTAAGGTTCAAAGCTGAAACCCTGAAACCCTGAACCCAAAACCCTGAACCCTGAACCCAGGACCCCATCATGACCGACCCCATCGACACCTATTGGCAGCTGCACCTGGAAAGATGCAAAAAGGCCCTGGAAAAAAACCGGTTCGAGGTGTTTGTGGCCGCCGACATCCAATCCGCCGGCGCTATTTTTTTAAATGAAATTCTCCCCGGAATCGATGTAAAAACAGCCGCCTGGGGAGACTCCATGACATTTCTGGCCACCGGTGTGATGGCTGTAATCAACGCCGATACCGGCATCCAGATGATCGACCCCTTTGACGCCCAGGCATCACCGGCAGAGCGACTGGCGCGCCGCCGGCAGGCCCTGCTGACCGATCTGTTTTTCACGGGATCCAACGCCGTCACGGAAACCGGCCTGCTGGTCAACCTGGACATGGTGGGCAACCGGGTGGCCGGCATCACCTTCGGTCCCAGGCACGTGGTTCTGTTCATCGGCCGCAATAAAATCGTTCCGACGCTGGACGACGCCATGCAGCGTGTCAAGCGTTACGCCGCCCCGGCCAATGCCATCCGGCATCCGGGCCTGAAAACACCCTGCATGAAAACCGCTGCCTGCGCAGATTGCAGCAGCCCGGACCGGATCTGTAACACTTGGTGCATCACGGAGAAATCCTTTCCCAAAGGACGCATCAAAATCATCCTGATCAACCAGGACCTGGGATTATAAAATGGAATACTATGTTTATCCTTTCGGCCCCCTCATGAGCGTTCTGTGGCCATCGATGGAATCTATGAGGATACAGATACCATGATAAGCGCAAGAACAGCCGGGCTGATGCTCCTGACGGCTGCCGAAAGCCTGTGCATGGGGCCTACAGGATCATCGGCTGACGATTTCGCTGACCAGCGCCAAAAAATGGTGGCGTTGCAAATCGGCGATCGTGGCATTTCGGACGCCGCCGTATTGAAGGCGATGGCAACCGTACCCCGTCATCTATTCGTAGCGCCGGAACTGCGGGATCTGGCCTATCGCGACGCCCCTCTGCCCATCGGCCATGGCCAGACCATTTCACAGCCGTATATCGTGGCCTTAATGTCGCAACTGCTGGCCGTGCAACCCGGCCAACGGGTCCTGGAAATCGGCACCGGCTCAGGTTATCAGGCTGCGGTATTGGGTGAAATGGGCGTTTTGGTATTTACCATCGAGATCGTTGCCGAATTGGGACGCCAGGCCATCAGCGTGTTGGATGCGCTGGAATACAAGAATATACGGGTGAAAATCGGCGACGGCTACAAGGGATGGCCCGAGCATGCCCCCTTTGACGCCATCATCGTCACCTGCGCACCGACTCGCATCCCAAAGCCACTGACAGAGCAGCTCGTCGAGGGGGGGCGCATGGTGATTCCCTCGGGAGAAAAATACGACCAGCAGTTGCTGCTGCTAACCAAGCAGGCGGGTAAAATCCGGCAGGAAAAAATCGTGGATGTCCGCTTCGTGCCCATGGTGGACGAAAAAGGGGATCCTTATTGATGCTTGCTTGACAATCATTCGATTACGCATTGAAATCAACCCATCAATAGGGGGGAATCATATAATTCGCACCGATAATATGAATGGGCTGATCCTTTTGTTCGCTTTCTTGACACCACTTGACCGTCACCAGACTGATAGATCGCAACTGGCAGTTGTCATCATTGTCCGCGCTCAAGTAATTGTCTTTTGAAGCTTTGAAAAGGATGGTCGTACCAGGAATCAATTGTTTTTCTGTGGAAAAGCAGATTCCCTGCTCACTGAAATTGAGCAAATGTGCATTAATGTCCCTCGACGTCCTGATTGTGGGATGCAGGGTGATCGCCCCGCCGACAGTATGACGACAGGAATTGCGTTTTTCATGATGGTTGGACATTGGTTTCTCCTTTGCGGAAACAACCGAAATCGATAATAGCCAACCCTACGACCAGATCACCTATCCTTAAAGCGTTTAGGTTAGCGGTTTTACTTTCCATCCTTTAGGATGGTTAGCTATGGTTGGGCAGTTCAGTATAAACGTTGACTAACGGGCAGCGAATATGGTGCCAAAA
This sequence comes from Desulfosarcina sp., assembly GCA_030145105.1. Lineage (GTDB taxonomy): Bacteria > Desulfobacterota > Desulfobacteria > Desulfobacterales > Desulfosarcinaceae > Desulfosarcina. The sequence goes on along the minus strand of JAQYWF010000025.1, from coordinate 4,148 downwards.
AGAATGATTAAGAAGAGCCTTTTTTCAATTTATTGAATTCTATGAATATTTTTTGATAAATTTTTTTTCACGATCAAAAAAGTATTCAGAAATAGTAGCCGCGGATAATGTGCAGCGTGCAAAAAACAGTCACACGGCTAAATTTAAACTCATTTATTGTACGCAAATTGTCAGATTAATGGAAATCTGCCGATATTTTGACGGTTAAGTTGCAGGGAATGATTTTATCAGGATGGTGAATGGACGCTAAACTATGGATCCCAAGCTGAGCGATTGTCGAGCTTGCCGCAGATACAAGGAAGATGTCTTTCCGCTATAGTCGCCTATGCGGGAAGATATCTCACGCCGGAGATGCGGTAAGATCGCCGATCCCAACGGGTTTTCCATTTTGAAGTCGGCAAGCGACATAACCCATACTTATTGTATTAATTTTTTATAAAACCAAAATGGGAAACGCTCAGCTTGGGTGGATATAAAGCCGTCTTTAACTACTCATTAAGCACTTAAACTAAAAACACATGCCAATACAATAATATAAATGATTCGAAAGAAATTGATCTGCTTGACGTAGGCCACGATACTGGCGTATGTTAATGAATTGACATGATTTTCATCGATCTTTAACTTTTACGAATCGAAGAGGACCAAGCAATGAGGTCTTGGGTTATTATATCTTTGGTCACCATACTTTGCCTCACCGGCTGCACGCACATTGGCCCGCAAACCGTACCCCGCGACCGCTTCGATTACAATACGGCGATAGCCAATTCATGGAAAGAGCAAACCCTGCTCAACATCGTTAAACTGCGCTATGCGGACATGCCGCTATTCGTGGAGGTCGCCTCGGTGGTCAGCGGCTACACCCTGGAAGGATCGGTCAGCCTCGGTGGCACCGTCTCATCCAATACGGCGGTTCAGGGGGATTTTCTCTCGCTGGGTACGTCCGGCAAATACACCGACCGACCCACGATCACCTACGCCCCGATCACCGGTGCAAAGTTCAACGAAAGCTTCATGACCCCCATTCCGCCAAAAGCGGTCTTGTTTATGCTGGAGTCGGGATGGCCGGCAGATCTTATATATCCGATTGTCGTGGATTCAATTAACGGCTTTCGCAGCCGGCAGGCCGCCGGGGCTGATCAACGCTTGGGCGATCCAGAATACTACTATCTGATAGACCTGCTGCGCAAGATACAGAAATCTGGTGCGATTGGCATGCGCATCATTAAGGAAACGGAGCAAAAACAAACCACAGTTCTGTTTTTCCACCGCAAGAATATTTCGAACGACATCGCTGAAGCGCGCACGGAGGTCCAACAACTATTAGAATTGGATCCGGATCAGCAAGAGATCAAGGTTACCTATGGAATAGTACCCAAAGATAATAATGAAATTGCCATGCTGACCCGTTCGATCATGCAGATCATGGTCAATCTGGCCACCCAAATAGATGTGCCCTTTGAACATGTGACCGATGGCCTAACCATCGATTCCTTTCCACTCCCCATGGGTGACGATGAAAAAATAAAGCAACTCATTCGAGTTAAGAGCGGACCTGACAAGCCGGAGAACGCCTTCACGACTGTCAAATACGAAGATAACTGGTTTTGGATTGAAAAAAATGATCTTCGATCCAAGCGAACTTTCGCATTCCTGATGATCCTTATGTCACTCACGGAAACCGGGGGCAAGGAAGGCTTGCCGCTGGTAACCATTCCGGCTGGATGATGTAACCGAAGCGATGATATCAAAAATTTAATCAAACCGATGATGATCTCAACAAATCTGCACGACTCTGACAGTTGGTTTTTCATGTGAAATCGACATCTATTCGATCTTCCACTGGGTCACAATACTCTGGTGAGGTCCAGAATAAAGCATTTACTTCTCAAGGGGTGGCTTGATCTATCCGTTTCTTTATTTGCCGCTAAGGGACGCGCACGATAGACTGATTCAAAAAACAAAATATAAATCCTCTATAGAAAAGGAGGCACTCCGCATGAAACGGATTGTAATCTTAATCATATTCACCATGCTGTTCATAGGCTGTGGTAAATTTCACGCTCAATCATCAGACAATCGGAAGCCTGAACTGTCCAGTGTTTTCCTCCAATCTTGGCGTGATGGCTCGGCAAAAGAGCAAATAGTGTCCTTTGTGGAGGATGTTACCATTGAGGGATTTTCGAATTTTGTGCCTAAGGAACAAAGAAGGGCTTTTTTCGATATGGACGGGACGCTTCTTTGTGAAAAACCAAATTATATCGAGGTGGGGCTCGCTGAACACAGACTGCTTGAAAAGGCAAAGAACGATCCAGCTCTGGCCGACAAACCGATATACAAAGCGATCCTTGGCGGAGACAGCGATTATCTTTATAAAAATGTCAAGGCCGTAATTGCGGAGGCTTTTGCCGGCGAGACACTGTCGTTTTACATTGATTACTGCCGAAATTTTTTGAAAACACAGAAGCATCATCGATTCAATCGTTCCTATGCGTCGCTTTTTTACCTACCCATGTTGGAACTGATCAAATACCTTCAGGCCAATGGGTTCATCGTCTATGTCGTGTCCACGTCTCAGCAGGAATTTATTCGAAGCATATCGGAAGACCAGATCGGCATTCAACCACAACACATCATCGGAACCATGGTGGGCTTCACGTTGGCGAATTTAAAGGAAGATGCCCCACCGATATTTATAAGGGACAGATCTTATTTTGACCCGTATAATGCGGATGACAATAAAGTCGTGAGGATACGAGAGCGTGCGCTTCTGCCGGCGATGTTTGCTTTCGGCAATTCTATGGGCGATTACGCCATGCTCGACGCAACTTCTGACAGCAAATTGCCCAGCCTGGTTTGTATCCTGGACCATGATGACGCCGAAAGAGAATATGAGTACCACAAGAAGACGTTGCTTAAAGAAGCCCAATCACGTGGTTGGCTTGTTGTGAGTATGAAAAAAGACTTTCACAGGGTATTCGCAGACGAATAAAAGGTCGAATTCAGAATCCTACCGATCCGGAAGGGCACGGCAAATTACAGAGCGCCCGAAATTATGGCTTCTTTTTGTCTCTGTTGGGCGTGTTAACAAGACGTCTATTGACTATCATTTTCCGATTAAATTCTAATGGAAGCGATATATTCATCTTTCGGAAAAGGGTCCGCGATTATAGCTCGAAACGGGCATTGTTCTCACTGTTAAAAAATGACGGCTTATTTCAACTGTGCTGTGCAGGATTTACTTAACCAGACAGCTGCAATTTGGCTCTAAATTGAAAAGTTAAACTCCTCAAGCATATCAAACGAATCGTCAAGTGAGAGAACATTTAAAAGCATGGTGCGCATATTATCGGGCATTTTACTCTCATACCTGGAAAAGCCTTCCTTAAACTTTTTTGCCAGTTGAAGCGCCCGCAATTCGTATTCGCCTTGGTTGCCGGCCATTTTGCGGGGATTAAGGATTGCCGCCGGTACTCCCGGACATTCATTTGGTATTTCAAATGAAAAGATGGGATCGGTTTTATAGCCCCCAGCGTCCAATTGCCCGGATACAGCGGCATGGATCAATTTTCGGGTTTGGGCGATGTTGATCCGCTCTCCGACTCCCCGGGGTTCACCCAACCAGCCGGTATTGATAAGCCAACAGGTGACATCAAACTTTTTGATCTTTTCCATGAGCAGATTTCCGTATACATCTGCCGACAACGTCAATGCGGTTTGGCCAAAGCAGTTGTCAAAGCGGATGTCGGTTTCCACGCGGCCGGGCGCGGTGTCACTGAACCGAGAGGTATAGCCGGATAAAAAGGCATAAACCGCGAGTTCCGGTGAGAGGCGGGCAATGGGCGGCATGACACCCAGGGCGTCACAGGTCAAAAGAAAGATATTTTTAGGGTGATCGGCGGCTCCTTCCATAAAATTATGGGGAATGTGGCTGTCCGGATAAACTGCTCGGGTATTATCGGTTAAAGCGTCATCGTTCAGGTCCACCCGCCGGGTTTCTAAATCGATGGATACATTTTCTAAAATGGTGCCGAATTTTTGCGTGCAAGCAAAAATTTGCGGTTCCTCCTCTCTGGAGAGATGCAGTACCCTGGCATAGGAGCCCCGTTCAAAATTAAATATGCCTTGGTCACTCCAACCGTGGGCAT
>JAQYWF010000177.1 GCA_030145105.1 Desulfosarcina sp. | reverse complement strand
TCGGCGGCGAGGCACCCTGATCCAGGCCACAGCCCGATTACCAGGACAAAGACCATGCATCGGGGGACCATCATAAAGGCTTTTCTTTTGATACTCATTTCTCTGTCTCCTTGTTTATCAGCATGAGCGATAGCGGCCCCTTACTGCCCGATCACCCGCCAGAAAAACATTCCCGGCATATTTTCCAGCGTGTCAAACTGTTCGATGTTGCCCTGGGCATCCTGCCGATAGGCCTCCCCGCTGATGATGAGCAGGTCGTAAATAATTTTGAGGTCCGGATGCCATTGCGGATAAATCGGTACCCCGTTGACATCAACCGTATCGTTTTTGTCGATCCCATCCTCACCGTTGACATTATAGGCCGGGTGGATGTAGCGACCGCCCGAGATGGCACTGACTATGTAGGTGCCCGAGGAACCACCGGCCTCACATGGAGAACCCGAAGGGATGGTCGATATCATGATCGCAGCGCCGGCGATCAGGGTGGGCTGCAGCAGCGACCGCTCGCCGATTTCCGGAAGATCGATATGCCAGCCCATATGAATGCCGCTGGGGATGATCGCAAAGGGGTTGTACCAGTTCGGTTGGTTGTCGGTCAGCACCCCCCAATCCGAATCCTTGAATATGAACTCCTGCTCCACCAGGGTAATCCCGGCGCCCATATTGGACAGGGAACGGTCGGCGCCGAAGGTCCCCAGGTATTTGCCCTGGGCCACAGCCAGGCTATCGGTTTCCTCCCAAATGGGACCCTGGTCCCAGATGCCGTAAAAAGACTGCACGGTGGCATCGTCAAAGTCGGTGTAGTGAAGGTATTTACCGGTTCCGAAAATCACCATCAGGCCACGCACGTCCACCTCTTCCACCTGACTGCCGTCCAGCATCACCTCCGGGGGGGCGGTGATGGGCTGGACCTCACCGTATTCGTTGCGCACAGTGATCAGTGGCATGGGGGTGGAGCCGCTCTTATGGGCAAAGGTCCAGTTGTCTTTACTTGCATCTCGCAAGTCGATTTTCCACATATTGCCCTTCAGGTCACCAGCATAAACATAATCCACATAGCCGTCCAGTTCCACGTCCACCGGTGCCGGTGTGGACATGCCGTTGCAGTCCGCCACGGTTCCGATTTCGGTGTCGAACCGTTTAATCTCGGTTCCGGTCAGCGCATCAAGGACATACAAAATGGCGTGTCCGTTGCCATCGGCAGTGTCGTAGCCGTTGCCGAAGATCACCACGTCACCCGCGGCTTTGGTATTCACGATAAAGGCTTTGCTGAAGGAATACCCCATGTCGGGATCGGTGAACTCCCAAAGAACATCGGCAGCCTCCATGGCACCGGGCTCGGTCACATCCAGGCCGAAATAGCCCTTGCCGCCCTTGCCCAGACCGCAGACCAGCACATCCTGGCTTCCGACACGGGCCACAGCGGCAGTATTGTCCACATAATACTTGTGGATATAGTTGGGACTGGACAGTTCTCCGAGGTGGTCGTAGACCATCCCGGGCACGTAGGCGAACTTCTCGACGCCGGTGCTGCTGTCGAATCCATGCAGCATGCCGTCATTGGCCCCGATATAGACCATACCTTTGTAGTAGGTCGGTGCAGAATGCACTATATCCCCGAGGGGATGGCTGCGGTTGCGCATCAGGCCTTGCGATTCCACACTCTTGGAAGTGTCGCCGCGGATAAAATCGACGACATGGGTGGGGTCCGTAACGCCGGTGGGCGCATCGGCCACCAAGAGATCCTTCTGTGCCGTAGTAAGATTGTTCGCCTCGAAAACGACACCGGCACCGTTGGCATAGGAAAGGATCGTGCGCTGGTCCCAATCGGGCAGTTCATCACTGGCCTGCCAGATCGGCGTTTCGCTGACGAAGCCGCTGATCACGTCAAGGGGCAGGGCCGACACTTCTCCGAACCAGCTGGACGTATTGTAGGTGCCCTGGTAAATCACCGATCCCACGCTGAGCTGGATAGAGTTGGTGGCCAGGGCCGCCGACGCGCCCAGGCGGTTTTCGATGTTGCTTTGCAGCGCCTCGAGGGCCTCGTTCAACTCCTCGCTGTTGCTGGCGGCAATAAATGCGCCCCGCCCGTTGACCGCGGCATGGAACATGTCGTCGATCCTGCCTGAGTTAGTAGTGTTGGATGGCCACGAAGCAGGGCAGGCACCCACGGGACAATCCGCGTAAAGGTCGGTGTTCAAGTCACCGGTCACCCCGAAGGCCACGGTGTAGGTAACCATGTGCTGGTGGGTAGCCGGATCGGCTGCTGAACCGCCCAGGTTGTTCTCCAAAGAGGAATTAAGATCGTCTTCGTAATAGCGCATGGCCGCGTCCGCCAGGGTATCGGAATAAGTGTCGCCTAAACCGGCCCCCAAAAGGCCATGATCGTAATCGGTATCTGCATTGCCGTCTTCGTTGCCAACACCGGGATCGCCGCCGTTGTAATACCCGTCGGTAAACAAAACGGTGAAGGCCTGCTGGCAGCTGCCACCCTCGTCCTCCGTGAAGTACGGATAGGAATCATCGTCCTGCTTGATGTATGCCGAAGAAGCCGGCTTCAGATGATTGCCCTTGAAATAATCGCCGGCCATCTTCAAGCCGTTGCGCAGCGGTGTACCGCCATTGCTGTTAAGATTGTACAATGCGGTGAGCAGCTCCTCGGACTTATCCTGGGTGGTTCCGTCCAGATTCACCCGCACCGGCTTAAGGATCTGCTCGTCTATGTTGCCGTTGATGGAAATAATGCCGACGAAGACCCCTTCAATGGTGTTGATCACGTTGCCGATGGCGTTTTTGGCCGTCAGCTCACGACGCCGGTAGAAAGAGTACCAGTTGGCGAAATTCTGGCAGGCCTCGGCGTAACTGAGAGGATCGCCATTCCAGTCAGTCGAAATGTCTGCCGGCGGGTTTGTTACCCGCGTCAGCATGCCTGCATTGACCACCTCGTCGTTGTCATTGGGGTCATGCAGATTGACCAAATAGTATTCGATTTCATCTGTTATGTTGACCAGATAGACCTGATTATCTTCTTCACTGCGGACATAATAGTGGCGCCGGGCGATGTCGCTGACATTGGTATCCTGAGGCACGAAGCGCACAGCGTCTGCACACGCATAGCTTCCGGTGCCGGCGATACTGGTAGCTATGCCATCTTCAGAAATGAAAACCGATCCGGTTCCGGAAGAAAAGGTGACATTGGCAGCGATGGTTGTCCAAACATTATAATTCTCTCGCTGGTTGACACCGGTGTCGGCTACCTGGGTCGTACCGTCCAAGGTAACATAGTGCACGTCCATGGATCGGGACGTGCCGCCGTTCAGCCAGCGGGCTTCCACGTCGTAGGTTGTGGAGGTGTCCAGGCCGGTGGCTGTCCAGACGGCGGTGACCGTCGCTTGGGATCCATCGGTAAGCAAATAATTGTTATACTGTCCTCCGGTGTTATTACTCCAGCCGGCTGACTTCACAAATCCGCTGGCGTCGCTGTTGTCCACGATCACGCCGATGTCGTCCCCCCACTCGTGCCAATTGGCGGTCAAGTCAAAGTTGTTTCCGTTAACCATAGGATTGGACCGGGGGCTGTCGACATTGGCGGGGCTCTCGAAAGGAGGGCTGTTGTCGGGCCAGGGCCAGGGGGTGTATTCGACCTTAGGGTCGTAAAACATGCCGTTGTACCTCGACCACTGGGACATCCATTTCATGGCAGAAGAAGAACCTTCAAGATTGTCACCATTTGAATCTGTCTTAAATACATCATCGCCGGGATCCTTGAAGACGTACTCATAATTATGGAAAACACCAGAAGCTTCATTTGAAGGGTCGACCATGGTCGACCAGTCCATGCTGCCCGAATCGTCGACCACGAACATGATCAGGCCCGGCCCCTCCTCTTCCATGGATTCCAGAGGGATATCCGCGATATCCATGCATGAGGCAGCCTGGGCGACGGGCAAACCGCCGACCGGCATGGCCAGCATCCCTGCCAGGGTATAAACAAGCATTTTCAGAGCGTATTTTTTCCGTTTAATGATAGATAGTTTCATACCTGTCCACCCTTTCGAAAATCGATTGGTTCAACGGTGCTTTTTACCGGCCCCGTGATCCCGGGGCGGATGCCGTCGAACAAAAATCCTACCACATCCGCTTGACGCCGATTTCCATGCGCAACATGCCGTTGCCGTTGTCATTGCCGCCGGCGTCGGCGGATACATATTCGGAAATAATACGGCCCTGGCGCCAGTTGGCACCGGCGCCGACCACCAGGCTCTCCCCCCCCATCGAGCCCAGATCCACCGGCTCGAATCCCACGGCCGCGTAGCGCAGGTTGCCGTTGGCATTCTCTCCCCGGGTGGCGAGCAGGGGCAGGGTGTTGGCGTCACGGGAATTGGCCGCATCCAGGCAGCGTTGGGTGAAGGTGTTCTCGTACCAGATCGTGTTGATAAACTCTTCGGGATCGCCTGCGGCCGGCGTCGTGTTGTGCATGTTATTAAACCAGGCACTATTGGGACCGCCATTGGCAGCAAAATTTCCGGCATCCGCATCGGAAATCTGCATGAACTCCTGCAGTCCCACCATGAGGGCGGAATCCAGGATGCTGACATTCTGCTGGTGGATGCCCACATTGCGGACGATAAAATTTTCGGTCACCACCGAATCGGAGGAGACGATGCCCAGAACGGTCATGATGGTGAGCACCATCAGCACCAGGACAATCACGGAGCCCTGCTGGTTGTCCAGAACCTGCCCGGCGTCAACGCGTTCTCTGGGCATCGGATGTTGTTTTGTCATTGGCGTATTCTTCATTTTCAGACCTTATTCGGTTGCGCTGGTTATAAGACGGCGATCATGTGGGTCGATCCGGGTATCGGTTTAAAGGTCCGTGGCGGCCCAGGTTTTTATGAATTGCGCCTGGGCGATCTCATCGGTCACCGGGTCACCGCCCTGGGGGGTCACCACGACCGTAATTTCCTTGCATACCGTGTAATCCCCCGCCGGAAGCCCGGCCAGCACCGTTGCGGTTGTATCCACCTGGCCGATGGGGGTGTCGTCCACCACCTGCCAGTGTACCGTGTAGGTACCGTTCATCTGGCGGTCGACCTGATGGGCGAAACCGCCCCCGTTCTCGTCCAGATCCAGGGTAAACGTCTGGGTGGTCGCATCCTGGTAGAAAGGCATCGCTTTGAGCTGGGCCACCTGCTCGTCCAAAAGCGCCCAGGCTTCGGTCCTGCGGGCCACGTCACCGGTGCTCATCAGGGAACGGGCCTGGAGCGCGCCCACGGCCATCAGTCCGATGGAAAAAATGGCAATCGCGATCAGGGCTTCGATCAGGGTGAAACCGGATTGGTTGTTGAATTCGCGGGCAGTTTTCATGGCGTTGCGGCTCCTTTTTGCACGCGGCCTAATTGGCCATGTTGTAACAGGTGATGGATTTGGTCAGCAGCAGCCGCCTGAACGAATCGTCGAATGTCGCACTGGCAGGTCCGAATATCACATCACCTTGTAAATTCTGATAGTTCCGGGTATCGGTAAAAGAATGCATGAACCCGCTGGCCGTCTCTCCGGAACGGGCCACGATAGCCACCTCGATGGTGCGGACCTCGGCCGGCGTAGCTGTTATGTTGCCGTCCTCGTCCAGGTAAACAAAATTGAGTGCATCCACGTTGCGGGCCAGGGGCTGGGCGATTCCGGCAACACCGGTTGTTCTCTCCAAAATCCCACCATTGAGTGTATAGCTGACCCGTTCATTGGGATCGTCAAGGTCGCCGTCCGGCTCGAAGGAAGCGCCATCGCCGATGTCCATGGTAATATCCAGTTGACTGGCATCAGCGGTCACGATTCCCGCATCCGCCGTACGATTGGGATCGCATCCGGCCGTTCGGATCTCGTAGGTCATGATCTCCAGGGCCGACCGGGCCGTCTGGTTCATGTCCGTCAACGCGTCCTGGGTGTTCTTACCCCGCACCTGAAGCTGATAGGCGGACACCACGGCAGCCATGACGATCGATACAACGGCCATCGCCACAAGCAGTTCTATCAACGTAAACCCCATGTTTTTTCGTTTGCCGATCATGCTTGAATCTCCGTATTTCCCTGGCATCATTGAATCCTGCTGCTGCCGGTAATGGCGACAACAATCTGGTTGGACAATCCGTTGGTATGCTGAACGGTCACCGTGCAGGGAGTGGCCATGCCCCGGTTATTGAAGTTCAATTGCCCGCCGTTATTGGCGTTGACCGCAACGCCGGGGGGCAATTGATGATTGAATAGCGGATTCACGACCGCAGCACCGGCAGTGATTGCCCGGGTCTGGGTGGTAAATGTATTGGTGCCGTTGAAAAACAGGTCCGTCGCCATGTTGCTCTTAATAGCCGCCATGCGTGTGCCTTCGATGGTCGATTTGACCTGGCGTACCGCGGCGCTGAATTGGGAGTTGTTGCGCCAGGCGATGCCATTAGGAATGGCGATAGCCGCCAAAATACCGATGATGGCAATGGTCACCATCAATTCCATCAGCGAAAATCCGGCCCGATTGTTCATTTTGTAAATCTTTCTCATTTGAGTTGGCGAACATCCGATAATCATGAGATGTTCATCGAATTTTATACTGGATCTATTCTGCATGGTATCTCTCCCGTACGTCATTTCCATTTTTTACAAACAAGTTTTATGCCATAGCTAAAAGCCGAGGGCCTCAAAACAACAAGACTCTCGCTATCTACCTTATTTTTTTTCATTAATTCCCAAGTCAATCCGTTTTCAAATTCTGTACGTATTAACCGTGGTCATACCGATCATTAAAAGTTTTAAAGCATGATGCATCAACTATTAAAAATTTTTACAGCAACCCCATTGGACCTTGCCGTTTCAAGGCCAGTTGCCGCTTAGGGGCGCACCGGATGGAAGAAAGTTCGGGATGACGTGGTAAAGCTACAGGATCGTTCAGGCGGGTTGGCGGGCCAATGCATCGGAAAGAGTGTTAAGAAAGACATCTTCATCCTTGGTCAGTTTGATAGTTACATCGAGGACCGTCAGCACCACTGGCCATTGTTTAACATACTCGATTTTTACAAAATCCTTTAATGTGGTCACCAGTACATCAGCACTTTTTTCGATGACTGTTGCGGCGATCCGGTCCAAATCGGTGCAACCATACCGGTGGTGGTCCGCAAAGGAAAACGTGCGGACAAGCATGCAGCCTGCCTGTTCCAGAGAATCGAAAAACTGGGCGTTGTCGGCCAAGCCCGCAAAAGCGACGGCTCTTTTTCCCTTCAACACGGAAATATCCAGTGTATCAACCACTGAGCCGCCCGCTTCCTGATCGGTCTTCCTGATTATCGGGTGGTGGATGGTGTAAAAAATCGGTTGGTGCCTTAGCGCCCGATGATGGATGGGGGGCGTGAGGACCGGTTCGCTGCGGGTATAGACCACCGCATGCGCCCGACGCAGGGCCGAAAGCGGTTCCCTTTGCAGCCCTCTCGGAAGCAAGTGACCGTTGCCAAATGGCGACCGGCTGTCCAGGAGGACCAGGTTTAGATCCCTTTTCAAGCGGAGATGCTGGAAGGCGTCATCGAGTACGATCACATCCGGTTGGAATCGCTTCACGGCCATCATGCCGGCTTCGTAGCGTCCTTGTCCCACCACCACGGGAATGCCCGATAAGATCCTGGCCATCAGGTAAGGTTCATCCCCGGCATCTTCGGGGCCTTTGAATATGGTCCGGCCATCGCTGACGACACCCCCCGTTTTTTCCATGCGCCCACGGTATCCTCTGCTGAGCACCACCACCTGGTAACCCATATCCCGGATCATCCGGGCAACCAGAATCGTCATGGGCGTTTTGCCCGTTCCACCGGCGATGAGATTGCCGATGGACACCACGCGGCAGGGTAAGGTTTGGGACGGGAGCACACCCTTTTCATACAGACGGGCGCGAAGGCACACGAGGCCGCCGTAGACAACGGAGAGAACCATCAAAACAGTTTCAATGGAAAAAAACGGTGTGGGGTCCTCTCCCGTGGCCGCCATTTCAATTCGGCGTCTGAACCGTTTGAATAAGCTTTTTACCCGGGTCATGGATCCCTTCTGCAAGCGGCTGCGTCGATGACGGTAAGGGTACGTGCCACAGCGCCCCTGTGTTTGGCAAACACCCCATAGGCGCAGCGGCCGACACGGCGGCTGTCTACCTGGTCTACGATCAGATCGACGACCCGTGCGGCGAGCTGATCTGCATCATGAACACGGATGGCGCCGCCGGCCTTTTCGAGAGTCTGGCAGATCCAGCGAAAATCATCGGTGTGGGGCCCGAAAAGAATGGGCTTGGCCACAGAAGCAGGCTCCAATGGGTTGTGGCCACCCGCTCTCACCAGGCTGCCGCCCACAAAGGCAACGTCGGCAAGCGCATACAGGTTGCGAAGCATTCCGATGCGGTCGATCACCAGCACACGAATCGGTGCGGGAAGCCTTTCCATCTGCGATAGCGTCACGGCATCGCATCCTGACCGGTTGAAGATTTGGCACACAGCCTCAGCCCGGTCCGGATCTCTCGGTGCGACAATCAACACCGCATGGATGCCGGCCGCACATACCTCTCGGTAGGCGGCCGAAAGGATGTCCTCTTCTCCCTCGTGGGTACTGCCGGCCACCCATATGGGCGCGCCCGCCGTGAGGTTGAATTTCTCCTTATACTGGTTACGTTCGACGATCGACATCCTGGCGGGGGCCTGATCAAATTTGATATTCCCCACCGTCTTCAATCTGTCGTCAGGAACCCCTATCGCCTGGGAACGCAGCCGATCTGAATCCGTCTGCACACAGATGTGGCCGAACACCGACAAAAGCGGCGCCATCAGCCTACCGGCGCGCTTATATCCCCGAAAGGATCGGTCCGAAAGCCGGGCGTTCACCAGGTAGACAGGTATCCTGCATCTTTTTAACCGGTAGAGAAAGTTCGGCCAGATATCTGTTTCCACGATCACCACCCGCCGTGGTTTAATGACATTCAGCGCCCGGTTCACAGAAAAGAGGGTGTCATAGGGAAAATATCTGACCGCCCATACATGCGGCGCTATCAAACGGGTGGCCATCTCAACGCCGGTTTGGGTGGACGCCGTAAAAATCAGCGATCGGGCGCCGTGTTTTTTGGCCAGTGCTTTTACCAACGGCTCTGCCGACAGCACCTCACCCACCGAGAGGGCATGGATCCAACATTTCCTCCGGGCGTCTATCGATTCAGGATCGCCTCGTGGGAGGGCGTCCATAAACAATCTTTTAATAAAGGTACGACGACGTTTTTTACGGTTCCACACCAAAGGGACCCAGATCGGCCATAACAGAAAAATCGCCAAACCCATCGCAACATTATACACGTATACCACGAAGGCCCTCTATCGTTGGGAAATCATCACAGGCAAGCCAATCGTTTTTCAATTGGCAACCAGCAGCAAAAAACCGGCAAAACTGAAAAAAACCAGATTGGCCAACCATGCCGCAATCACGGGAGGCATCATTTCCGCATAACCCAGGGAAAGGCAAAAGCTGTTGAAAATCCAATAAAAAAAAGTGACCCCCAATCCATAGGAAATGCTCACAGGCATCCCCTCACGCATTTTTCCCCGCAGGGCGATGCCGGCGCCGAGCACGCTGAGAAAGATGCAGACAAACGGTGCGGCAATTTTGCTGTGATAGTCGACCCGATAACGGGTGGCACCATATCCTTCCCGCTCCACTTTCCGGATATATCGCCCCAGTTCGGCCAGACCCATTTCATCGGATTGTCTTGCCGCCCGGGCAAGGTCATCGGGATTCAGGTCGATGTCGGCCGAAATCGTGTCGTGCAACTTGATTTGCTGGTCGCCACTGTCCGCTTCAAAAACCTGTTGGACGGCATCGTCGAGTTGCCACCGACCGTTTTCAAACACGCCCGATCCGGCGTCGACCCGCTCAATCAGCCGGAAGTTGTCGTCAAAGGTATGAATCGTTATACCGGCAACACGTTTCTCTTCAGGCACATATTGTTTGATATGGATGAT
>JAQYWF010000149.1 GCA_030145105.1 Desulfosarcina sp. | reverse complement strand
GCGAGTCGCTTCATTCCAGAAGTTCATGTGATGCATGGTAAAGATTGGAAAGAGAGCACACCGGGGCGTGGCTATTTTCTATTCGACCGACAGGGAGAATTCCACGAGGCCCTTCTCGCCATCCGCAGCGGGTTTGATTTGAACCGGTTTGACTTGAATGCGTGCCGCATCGACACCGGCCTGCTCGATCAAATAGGCGCTCACCTTGTCGGCCCTTCTCTGGGCCAGTTTCTCCAGTTGTTCGTTGTCGACGGCCTCTTCTGCAACAGGTTCCACCGGTGTTTCATCTCCGGACGCCGAAGTATCGCCGGGCTCGGGTTTGCCGGGCGATTCTCCCATGATGGCGGCCCCGTCCATCCGCCGGTCGGCCGTTCCCACGATGCCCAGGGTCAGGGCGTCTCTCTCCTTCAGATAGGTTGCCAGTGCGTTCAGCTTTTGTGTTTCGGGCTCCTGTAAGGCGGAAAACCCGAAATCGAATGCAACCACGCGCAGGTCTTCACCCGTGAACCCGTCGATGTCCTTGATGGCGGCAAACGGCGCACTGCCGGCCCCCTCGATGGCTCCCGTGAGTGAGCTTTCGATGGCCTTGGCGAAATCGAATTGGGGATCCTTGACATTCCCAGCCACCGGCACTTGCAGCGTGATGCGGCCATTACTGTCCTTTAAAAGCGTCACCCCGAGCTTGATGGGCAGGTTGGGGGCATCGGGGCTGTCGACTTTTTCGCCCAGCTCCAACTGATCAATGGTGATGATATTGTCGCCCTTCACGGTATCGTTGTCGACCTGGTATTTCAGATCCGTATGCAAGGTCCCCTGGTTGATTTTGAACCCGATGAACTTGCCCGAGTAGGGGGAAACCGGTTTCAACGCATAATCCTTCAGCGACACATCTACCTTGCTGTACTGCAGGGCGTTCATCGGGTTCATCTGGCCGGCGCCCTCGATGGTGGCGGTTTTGTCGATGCTGCCGTTGAGTTTGAAATCGGCCCGGGCCGACGGGTCGGAGGATAATCCCTTGACCGTGCCATCGGTGATTTCCACGTGCGTGCTGAAGGTGGGCGAGATGGACGCATCTACAAATTCCGCCGTAAATTGCGCAAGCCGAACCTGATTCACGCGCATCGGCATGGGGCCCTTGAATTGCAGGATCAAGAAATTGACCAGGCGCTGCAGCAGATTCTCCTGGCCATCCGCCGCTTTCTTCTCAACCGGGGCGAAGGCGTTGACCACATTGACTACGCCGGCCTGGTCGATGGTGACCCTGGCATGCGGCCTGTCGATGAGAACCTCTGACGCGTTCAGCTTGTTGGGAAGCAGCTCCAATGCGATCCCGCCGGCCTTGAATTGCGCCAGGGTGATAAAATCTTCGGTCTGGACGCGGTCCTGGATCTCCAGTTCATCGATGCTGAAATCGCCCTCGATCTGGATCTGCGGCTGGGCGTCCTGGCCCCGATAGCGGATGCGGCCCGTTGAACTGGTCGAACCGGTGGCGATCTGGGCGTTGACCGCTTCGTCGACATAGGGTTGAAACGACTCCAGGCCAATCTTCTCGATAACGACCTTCACGTCCGCCTGCAGCGGCGCGATGCCCGCTTTCCCGTTTACCTTGACACTGCCCGCTCGGTTGATCTGCATGGCTACGCCGACCGTGGCCTGGGTGCCTTTCTTGGTGGAGAGATTTTCCACGACAACATCGATGTCATCGACCGACATTTTCGCCACGTTGGTCAGGGTCCGGTCTTCAAAAGCCAACCCCCAGTTGGTTACCTCCATTTTCTGGAGTGTCACCTGCCACGGTTGAGCGGGAGTCGTTTCAGGTTCGGGTTCGTCGGCAGCTTCTTTTTTCATCAACTTTTCCAGATCCGGCAGAAACAGTTTCTGGAGGGCGAAGGTCCCGTCAGCCGCCAGCCACGACTTGATTCTGGCATCCGCCGTCTGAATCGATGCGACATTGATTTCACGGGCCTTTACATCGGCACCGATTCCCTTGACGGCCAAGGCGGGCAAAGCAATCAGGACATCTTGCTTACCCTTTTCCACCAACTCAAAATCATTGAGTTGATAGGTGCCGTTTTCCAGCCGGGCGTTGAACCCACCATCATCGCGGGCCACCGTGAAATCGCCGGATGCACCGGTTGAGCCCTTCACGATCTGGAAGGAGACGTGCTCCTTGACATGCTCCCAGAAATGGTCGAGCCGGGCATCCTTCATGGCGTAGCTCCCCTGAACCCATACGGGGGCGACGGTGAGCTTCCCGTTCAGCTGATAGTTCCCGCCGCTGGGCCCGGTGCCATCGAATGTATAGGTCCCCTGATGGTCCTTTGCGGTGCTCAGGTTATCCACGGTGAAGGTATTCAGGGCAAACGTTTCGCGAATCGGATTCTTTCCGGTCAGATCGTCCAGCGTGAACTGCCAGTCTTTGACTTCAACCTGATTGACGGTCACCTGCCACGGGGACGAATCGACCGTTTCGGTGGCGGGCGCTCTGGCCGCCTTCATCTCCATCAATTTTTCAATATCCGGTTGGAACAGGCGTTGCAGTTCCACCGACCCATCCTTGGCCAACCCCGATTTGAATGCGGCGCCGGCGGTTTGGATCCGATCGACGACCATCTCCTGTGCCTGCAAGTCAGTGGCGAGACCTTGCACGGACAAGGTCGGCACGGCAATCAGCACCTCTTTTTCGCCCTTGGCAGCCAATTCGAAATTGTCGAGCATGAAGGCGCCGTTTTCCAAGCGGGCATTGAGCTGACCGTCGGTGATCGCCATCGTATAATCAACGGATGCTCTCGCGGTGCCGTTGAGGATTTGAAAGGAGACGAGGTCTTTGATGTGTTCCCAGTAATGGCTGAGTTTGGTCAATTCCGAGGAGAAATGCCCCTGGAACTTGAGCGGATTGAGTGCGAGGGTGCCATGCACGTCGAAGGTTCCGCCGATGGGCCCCACGCCGCCGAATCGATATTCTCCCTGGCGGCCTTTCAGGGTGCTCAGATTTTCCAACGTAAAGGTTATCGGGGTGACGACTTCCTGGATCGGTTCGGCGGCAGCCAAATTCGCCACAGTGAATTTGCCATCGATCACCTCAAGCCTGGCCACGATAGCGCGGGGCAAACTGTCGTCCGGCTTGGGGGACGGAGCAGGCTGGCTGAATTTGGCAACCAAGTCGTCAATGTTCATTTTCCCTTCTGGCAGCAGTTTCAGCACACCAAAAGGTGCCGACAGCCGGACGTCCTTGACCGTTCCGGCCCATCTGAATAGCGATGAGAGTTGAACATTCACGTACAACGCTTCAAAACCGGCGAATGGTTCGCCGTCGTTATCATGGACCGTCAGGTTGGATGTGGTGGAGGAGAGGACCAGCGGATTGAGTTTGATCGCGCCGATGGTGACCTTGCGGCCCAGCAGACCGGAGAGCTGCTCCTCCAGCTTGGGTTTGAGCAGTGGAGGAACGATCCAGAAACCAACGATGACATAAAACACAAACAGTCCGGTGGCGATCAGCCCGATTTTTTTAGCCAATTTGATGCGTGCGTTTTTCTTGTCCAGATCATCTGTCATAATGATCATCCTTTCGCCGCGCGGCGTATCCTGTCAGTGCAGGTAATCCCAATCCACGGTTGGCCGGTGCAGCCTGGTCAGCAATAGAGCGATGGGACTTTTGGTAACTTTCCTATCATAATCATCGTCTTTATTCTCAGCAAGAAGAGAAAAGTCCGCGAGGCGAGGGAAACAAAAACCGGCGCTCAATAGGGGGTTACCCAGGTCTTCGTTTCAATATCCGCTATATCGACCGGGGTTGAGGATACCCACAGAACTATGCGCAATCCGTCAGTGAAATTAGGGGTCACCGGTCAGATTGTGTCTCGGTGCTTCGATTGGTGCAGCGCTGACACGATCCACGTAGGCGAATTTTGCCAACGCCTGGTGATAGGCAAGGTCCTCCAACAGATATTCACGTGTTTCGTCCACGTCCGGATCGATCTTGTGGGTAGTGATGGTTTTTATGGTAAAGCGCACGCCGATGTCGCGGCTGAACTGGCCGATCCACACCGGCTTGCCCTCAAAACGCATCGGCATCATCCACAGCCTGAGATGGTTGCGTTCGTGGATGTTGTCACGGGCTTTTTGCAGCGCCACGTCCTGGGGGCGGCCAAGCACATATAGGCCGCTGACCGGGGAATACCGATATTCACCACCACTTAAAAAGGACATGACTGTTTTGAGTCCCGAGCCCGCGTAGATGGTCTCGGTTTCATCCCAGCCGGCCCTGATAAAGGCATAGTAGACATCATCGGTGTCGCCGATAACCACGATATTCAGGGGATCTCCCTGGCCCTTTGATTTCTTGTCTGTCGTACAGCAGGGCATGTTATGAAGTGCTGCGATCAAACCGTCTGCGTCATGCTCGACGATATCCGACGCACCGTACAGCGTATCAAAGTCGACGTTCTGGTGATCAATCTGCAGCCCTGGCACCGGTATAAAGAACGAAAATTGCACCGACTTGTCGACGACGCCGACGATATCGACATTGAATGTCTTGGTCCCCTCGTCCAGCTTGGTGAACATGAAACCGCTGGCTGTTTCACCCGGGCCGGCATAGGCGCGCATACCACTTTGAAAAAAATGCCGCGCCATGGCCGGCTTCAGGCCGGCACGTTGAGTCGATGATGCAGCGCCTATAGGCGTAAAGTATTCCGGATCGAGTCCGACCGGTAGAAAACTCACTGCTTCATCGCCCAGATTTTCTATCTCCAGCCAGACCGGTTGCACGCCGCGTTTATACAGAGACACGCCAAACAGCGCGCGGCTTTCCTCAGCACTCGGCACCGATGTCGTCACGCGAACCTTATCCTTAACCTGTGTCTGGGCGCGTTCCAGGAACGGCACTTCTTCAATCGCGGAAGGTGCATAGGACGATCCGGCACAAGCCGCAATCAGCATCAACCACCCCACAGTCAGTGCAAATCCAACAAGCTGTACCCGTGCGTTCGTTGGATAGAGTTTGGTGAGAGACATCATATTGGCGGCCTTTCCCAGACTTCGTGAATTGTTTCCAGCAATGATACCGGCTCACTTGACACCCAAGTCACTACGCGATAACCGGTGTGAAATATCGCGCACCCCTGAAGTCTTGGCGCATGTTATCGATCGACACCTCGCCCGGGCCAGCAGAGAAGGCGTACCTGAGCAGGCTTTGTGAGTACCAGAGATTTTGCAGGAAATACAGCGCGGCGTCATCAACTTGCGGGTCCATGCGCGAGCCACCTAACTTGTTGTAGATATAGTGAATGACCTGCCCGATCCATACCGGCTTGTCATCGTGTTGCATGGGCGACAACCACAGGCGCAACTCAACTCGATCATTTCCCCGCGTCCGGTAGAACAGCGCATCCGATGGCCGGCCATAGAGGAAAAAGCCGTCGGAATCCTTCACCTGCCCAGGCGTCGCATCGCTGTTGCTGGCCGTCTCCAGCCAGTCAGCGCGCAACAGGGCGTACAGCACATCGTTGCTCTCACCAATCAACACGACATTTACAGGACCACCGTCTTCACCGTTCGATGAATCACTGCTGCTGCAACAGGGCAATGCAGCCAGTTCCTTTCTCAATCCTGCGGAATCCAGCGAGCGGATTTCATGCGCGGTATACAGCGCATCAAAATCCACACTGGCATGATCCGGCGTGAATCCGGGCACATCGATAAAGAAAATAAAACTGTATTCCTGCTCCGGATCCGGGCCGAACAGGTCCACGTTAAAACCCTTGGTCCCCGGCCGTGCGTGGGTAAAGACAAAACCGGAATGCGTTTCTCCCGGGGGGATCAGCCGAGGCATTGCTATCCCGTAAAAATAGCGGTCCATCTGCTCCCTTGCCTCATTCGAGTATCCGCTGCGATGCACGTAGGAGACTTCCAGAGGAGAGAAATAATTGCGATCGGTGCCTACCGGTGCGTAACGAATCGGCAAGGCGCTACGGTTTTCGATCTCCAGCCACACTGGCTGGATGCCTCGTTTGTAAAGCGGCAGCCCGAAAATGCGCTCGGTTTCCGCTTCGCCGGGTACAGCAGCAGTTACGCGCAGGTCATTCTCAACCTGGTTCTGGGCGCGGCTCTTTAAGGGAAGCGTACCATTGGCATCGTGCTGCCATGTCTTCGTGGCGCAAGCACCCAGCAGCCACGTGCAGACCACCAGGAGGACCATCATTAACCATAACCTTAATCTTGTGGATTACATATGCGTTGCCATTGTTATAATAGCGCACTCCGGTTTATGAATTCAGGTAAGGCAGCGATCGACAATCACCCTACCTTTTCACCGGTAGTAGCAGTTTCGCATGGTTCGCGTTCAGGCAAGGGTGCGATAGACAATCCCGGGCAACTTTCAATGGTGCTTTTAGGATTGAAATTTACTTTTTCCAATAATATGTTAAAAATGTTTTTTTTATTGTCAATAATCATTAATGGATATGATCTTCCTGATTATACTCAACCCGATCAATTTTGGCGAAAAAACACATCCGGGAACTCACGAGGGAGGGACAACAGGGTCGCATCTTAAATCTTATTTTCTATCAATCGTTTGAGCTTATTTTCAAGCATGTCGATATGCATGCGAAGGTGGTAAAGTTCTTCTGAATATGACAGCGGCACTGAGATGTTGCAAACTTTTTCTTCGACCCCTTCGAGTTTGACCAGATACTCCCGCAGGCGTCCGGTTGGTTCTTCCTTATGCTTTTCCGGATCAAGAGTACGTAGTATTGAATACCAACGATAGATTTTAGATCGCATTCTCCAACGATAGATGAGGGGCATGAGCTAAAAGTTCCTGGTAGGCTTGCGCGAATTTAAAATTGGCACCTTCCGGCGGCCCGCAACCGATAGAAATACGCCGTGGCGGGAACGGATCCAAAAAATAGAAGGCAATAATGAATGCCAGGATCACAAGCGCCACAGCCGGGCAGAAAATTATAAGCTTTTCTCGCAAACCGATTTTTTCATTAGTTCTAAATTTCATCATCATTCTTATAAATCCGTTGCGTGAGACTCTTTTTGCCGCTGCGTGGCAAATTCTACTGAATCGGTGCGGTAAGTTGAGCGGCACGGACCGCAAACCGGAACAATGGGCCTTTGGCGCGGATGTCGTCCGTGCTGACCAGCCGGCTTCTGGCAAAATCGGCCTCCAGCATTCCGGCAACCTCGCTGTTGAACCGTTGATCGGCCACCACGACGGTGATCTCGAAGTTCAGACGGAACGAGCGATTGTCGAAGTTGGCCGTCCCAACCGTGGCGTAGTCGTCGTCGATCAGAACCACTTTCTGGTGCATGAAGCCCTTTTCATACCAGTACACCTTGACCCCCAATTGCTGCAGCGGCGCAATATAGGCCCAGTGGGTCAGGCTGACCAGCATGTTGTCGGTCTTGCGCGGAATTATCAGGCGCACATCCACCCCCTTGAGCACGGCCAACTGCAGGGCGGTGATGAACTGCTCGTCGGGCACGAAATAGGGGCTGGCAATCCACAGGCGGCGTTCGGCGCCCTGAATGGCCTTGATAAAAAACAGGGTGCAGGTTTCCAGCAGATCGGCCGGCCCGGATGGCAGTTCCAGGGCGGCCACGGATCGTCCGGAGGCACACGGTTTGGGCTGCCATTCGAGATCCAGCATCGCGCCGCTGGCCCAGTGCCAGTCCTCCGCAAAAGTCAATTGGATGGCTTGTACCACCGGCCCGCAAACGCTTACATGCGTATCGCGCCAGGGAGCGGACTTCGGGTCTTGCCCCAGATACTCGTCGCCGACATTGTGACCGCCGACCCAGGCTTCCTTTCCGTCGACTACGACGATCTTGCGATGGTTGCGGAAGTTGATCTGGAAACGATTGGCGCGCCCCTTGGTGGTGTTGAATTTGTGGACCTGGATGCCGGCGGCTGTCATTGCGGACAGATAGGTGTCGGGCAGATCGTTGCTGCCAACTTCGTCGTAAAGCACACAGACCCGCACGCCTTGCCGGGCCTTGGCAGCCAGTCGGTCTTTGAGTCGACTGCCCAGGCCGTCGCCCCGCAAAATATAAAATTGGACCAGGATATAATTTTCAGCGCGCTGGATGCCCTCGAATATCGAATCGAAGGTGGCCTTGCCGTCAACCAGCAGTTCCACATCGTTGCCCACCGTGAAAGGCAGTTTGGCCAACTTTTCTATGGACAACTCATTTTGCCGTTCGGGAAAGGCGATCAAGTTGCCGGTCTTCAGTTCGTCCAGGTAGCGGCGGGTCGCGGGAACGGTCTTGACCAGATCGGCACGGCGCAGGGCCACAAAGCCGCGAAACTTGCTGCGGCCAAATACCCAATAAGCCGGCACCGCCACATAGGGGAAGGTGATCAGCCCCAGCACCCAGGCCACGGCTCCCTGGGGTGTGCGTGTTTCCATGATGGCTTGCACCGCGCTGGCGATGCCGAGCAGGTGAAAGACGGCGGCGATGATGGCGAGAATTTGCAGACTCATGATAACATCCCGTTCGGCGTTTGATGCACCTTAAACACAATTGTTTCACGCAGCGCCGTAACGACGCTACGAGATTTTTTAGATTTCTTCAAATACTGGGACCAACCGTTTGATCCAGCCTTTGGTGGTCTCCCTGTTTGTGATTGATCTGTTTCTCTATCTTTCGTTGCGCCGTAGCGGCGTTGCGTGAAATTCAGTCGTTTCATTCCACGCCGCCACGCTCTTTTCACTCGCTGTCCTTCCCGATCGACACCACTGGAAAGCGCACCTCCGCATCGTGAATAAACAATGATCGGATCTTGTCCCAAAAATCACCGCCCAGCACGAACAGGCTCGCCAGCAGCATCAGGTCGCCGCCAACGGCAAAAAAAAACGGTTTGCTTTCAAATCCGGGGATCCACCTGGCGGTGTAAATGGACACCCAGCCGAACAGGATTGGCACCAGGAACATGGCGAGCCCCATTTTATAGCGCAGGCGGCTGACTTTGTTCGGCGGCCCATATTGCTTGAGAAAGCCGAACACCTTCTTTTTAATCAGCGCATAGCCGCTTTTTCCCATCAGCGCGACGGCCGTAAGTCCCATGACCTCTGCTGAAACCAAAAGACTGCCGGTAACCGTGGCAGTCACGCTGGTTGAGAAATCGAACCATGCAACCAATGGTACGCCTGCTATCGGCAACAGAATGCTGAGCCCGAACAGCACGGCGCCTAATTTTAATCGCCAGATTTCAACGGGTTGTTGCGGTTGGTTCATTCTGATCCCCTGTCTGAGATTTTTCTTTAGAGCGTTCTGCAGACCTAATGGCGTTGCGGCCGCAACGCCATTAGGAATATAATTACAGGACACTTATATCTGTTCGTTTTATACAATTCTAATCGGCTCCTGCTTTTTACTGCCCAGCGGCACGTGCGGCTTCGAGCTGCCACATGATAACGTCTACATTGAAACTGCCGGTCTGTTGGCGCTGCGGATAATCCAGGAACGTTTTCATGAATTCGGTGGCAATCAAAGCAGCTCCGCTGACCGCGTACATCCGCCGCACGGACCAGTCGGCCCAGCCGATGGACTCGTGCATGGCAAGTTCAAACGGATCGGCCCGCAGGTTCACCATGGAAGGCCAGCCTTGGGGGGTGTACGGGTTCTTCCAGACGTCGAAGCCGTGGGCTTCCTGGATCAAAAAATGCACCTTGACGTCACCGTGGCGCACGGCGGCCATTTCACCGATGTCGGTGAAGTAGAAAATCTCCTGGCGGGGACCGGGGCCTTCGCCGCCGCTTTTGAAATAGTCGAGCATGTTGTAGCCGTCCAGGTGGGCCTTGAAGGTCTTGTCTCCGGCCTTGTGCCCCTCGAGCAGCCGCTGCTTGATGTCGGGCACGCCGGCGGCGGCCAGCAGGGTCGGGGTCCAGTCCAGGTGGGAGACGATACCGTTGACCACCTTGCCAGCCGGAATTTTTCCGGGCCAGCGCACGGCAGCAGGAACCCGGAAACCGCCCTCCCAGCAAGTCGCCTTTTCGCCGTGAAATGGCGACGTGCCGCCGTCGGGCCAAGTGAAGATCTCGGCGCCGTTGTCGGTGCCGTAAAAGACGATGGTGTTCTCGGCAATGTTGAGTTCGTCGAGCAGATCGAGCAGCTGGCCGACGTGGCCGTCATGTTCGACCATGCCGTCCGGATATAGGCCTTTGCCGGTTTTGCCCTCGGATTCGGCTTTCAGGTGAGTGAAGACGTGCATGCGTGTGGCGTTGAACCAGGTGAAAAAGGGCTTGTCGTCCTTGACGGCCCGCTTGATGAAGCCCGTGGTCGCCGCCAGCACCTCCTCGTCGATGGTCTCCATGCGTTTTTGGGTCAAGGGGCCGGTGTCCTCACACAACTGCTTGCCCCACTCCCCGAAACGCGGGTCCTTGTCCGGGTTGTTCTCATTTGTGGCGACGCATCGGAATACGCCGCGGGGTTTGATGAGTTCGGCCAGCTTGCCGGTGGGGTAGTCCGGCAGTTCGGGCTCTTCCTCGATATTCAGGTGATAGAGGTTGCCGAAGAACTCGTCGAATCCGTGCACGGTCGGGAAAAACTCGTTGCGGTCGCCCAGGTGGTTCTTGCCGAACTGGCCGGTGGTGTAACCGAGCGGCTTGAGCAGTTCGGCGATGGTGGGATCTTCTTTCTGCAGGCCCTGGGGGGCGCCGGGCATACCCACTTTGGTCAGGCCGGTGCGTACAGGGTGCTGGCCGGTGATGAAGGCCGAGCGGCCGGCGGTGCAGCTTTGTTCGGCGTAATAGTCGGTAAAGCTCAGGCCTTCATTGGCGATGCGGTCGATATTGGGCGTCTGGTACCCGCGCCGCCGCCCAG
>JAQYWF010000187.1 GCA_030145105.1 Desulfosarcina sp. | reverse complement strand
GGTCGGTCGGTGCCGAAGCGCTCCATCGCCTCCTGATAGGTCAGACGCTTTAACGGCTTGAACAGGAGCTTTTTGTCCCTGATCTGCTCCGCGATGGCGGACTCCACCATTCCATCCCTCCATCCCTCCATCCCTCCATCCCTCCAGTACTCCAGTACTTCACGCTTCACTACAGTGTCGTTTTCGGCCGCACGATCGTATTGCCCACGAGCAGGCCCACAGCGATGGTGAGCGCAACCACAAACATCTGGATGAACTGCTGTTCACCGGTGGCGACCTGCCCAACGGCGATGGCGGCCAGGCCACGGAATCCGATACTGCCGCTCACCAGCAGGACGATGGCCGGGAGCAGTGCAATGGAGGTTGGACGCCGTGTCCTTCTGGCCCAGAGGTTGGCAAAGACCACCGCGACGATGGTGCCCAAAAAGTTGCCCAGGTTGGCGCCGGCCAGGGCACTGCCGAGCAGGATGCCGCCATAGGCGCCGGCACAGCCGACGTACGCCGCCAGGAAATCACGCTTTCCGGTTTGAAAAGCGATACACAGTGCCCCGTTCAAAAGCGGTATGCCCAGCCAGAGCCATGCGGAGCTAACCGCTGTTGCGGTGGTTGCAGGCGGAATCGACCAGGCGATGGCCACCAGCTTGACGCCGAGCCACGCGCCGGCAAACTGCTTGACCAGGTAAACCAGCCCGCTCATGAGGTTCGCGGTTCCCGAGACGACGTGGCCGGTGACGAGTTCGACGATGCCGACGCTGACGGGATAGCCCGGGATCAAGATCAGGATGGCACATAGCGTGACCAGAACGAGATTCAGTTCCGGCAGGAAAATCCGGGTGATCGCCGTCAGAACCCCGGCCACGAACGCGGTGGACAGCGGCAGCCAGGCGGCGGCTGCCGCTCCGAATCGGGTCGACAGCACCACCATGCCGAAGACGACCAGGCTGTAGAGCATCGCGAACAACACGTCCCACCATCCACCGGACAGGAGAACCGCGAACCCGAAGCCCACAAATGCGTAACTGGCGGCGTTCGCCAGGCTTCCCCAGGGGTGGGGTGTCTTGTCGATCGCGTCCAATTGGGTCGTCGCATCCGCGATGAAGACCTGACCGGCTTCGACGGCATCGACAAGTTCTCCCACCTTGGCCAGCCGGTTCAGATCGAGACCGGTTCCAGGCATGGCCGACAGGTGCATTCGCTGGGCCTGGTTTTCATTTTCCCGGAAGGCAAAGACAATCTCCGTCGGAGTGGAGCGGAAAACACCCTGGAAACCGAGCGCCGCAGTCAGGCGCGACAGATATATTTCGAGGCACCCCGCGTTTGAACCATAGCCGTGGGCTGCTTCGCCAAGCTTGATGATAAAATCGCAGGCTTCATCGAAGGCCTTGTCGTTTGTGTGGCTGTCCGAATGCATTATTTTCTCTCCATCTCAGATGGCATATGTTTTAGGGATCAGCGTTCAACGTTCTGGGGTTCTGGGGTCGTTGGCTGGAGAATTTTTCACGATTTCCAATCATTCAACTTTAAACCTTTGAACCTGGAACCTGGAACCTATAACCTTTTTCTACCTTTAACCCAGAACCCCTCAAAGCGTGTTCTTGAAAACCTTCCCGTCTTTGACAACGAGTTTCAGGTGGTTTTCGTGGTCTTCCACAATCGCCACATCTTCAAGCGGATTTTTATAATAGATCAGCACATCGGCCATGGCGCCTTCCTCGACCACGCCGACTTTTCCGTACATATTTCTCTTGCCGCAAAGCGCTATACAATCCCCGGCGTTTCCGGTGGCCTGGATCTTGATCTCCGCATAGGTGAACCAGGGTTTTCTGAACGTGAGGTCCTTGAAATGATGTATCCCTAAAATCCGAAGGTGAAAAAATCTGTCATTCGATCCTGCATGTGATTGGTGCCTGCTATCGGTCCAACATCACCTAAATACCAGCGAACGCTAAGTTCAGGTATTGTAAGATCACAAGTACAATTGCTCAAGGTTCGTTCCAACGGACCGGATTCGGCTTTTTTTGAATCCACAAAAGAACAGTGCACCGAGTCCGTCATCGCCGTGGCATCAGCCTTCTTGAACGGCGTGCCAAGCCCGGCGTAGGCATCCCTGAGAATCAATTGCCGGGCATAGGTATTGTGCTCCGCATGAATATCAAATTCGGGATAGGAACCCGGATCAGGATACTTTGCCAGCTCATGATTGGTGACAAAGAGCGGCTCATTGGCTTTGCGGTCGGTAAAGCAATACTCTCCCTGACCACTCAATTCAAAGACGGTGGCATTACCGCTGGCGTCCGCAATCAATAGATGCACGCGCATCATCGTCTGCGTCACCCGATTCTGAAGAATCTTCAGCTTGGCCTCTTCGACTGAGGCGCAATTGTCCAGTAGCATGGTGGGCACCTGAGTCAGAGGGAGTCCTGCGATTTTCATGCCTGAGCATGGAGTGCCTTCATTCCCAATGGAATCCGGATCGTGAAACACGGTGACATAGAGCCCTTTTTCATTGATGCCGTCAACATAAGGGTGAAGCGCTTCGTTCCCTCCAACTTGGATACTCTTGTATCCCTTGTCCGGCCGAGTCTCCAGAACAATATAACGTTCAGCAAACCGATAGGAACCTTCCGGGGCTTTCTTCTTAAACACCTCACTCCACATGACCATTGCCATCATGTCATAGTTCCTGGAGACAAAGACACCACCATCACTCTTTTCTATAGGCAACATAACTGCAGAACAGGTCGTCAAGTCAGCCGAAGTCCCGCTCTTCTTAGCATCATACCAATCGTATGGTAATGAGTTCGAGTCATAGACCACATCGTCTTCAGAAAGGCCATACGCCCTGCGGACTCCTTTTGATCTTTCCGCCATTTCCGGCCAGTGCAGTTCCATGTACGATTTACGACCTCGCGCATAAATCGGATCGTCATAGATTCCCAACTGGCAATCGTAGTCATTCTTCGCGATGGTCGCGAGATCGAAACCGATTTCTTCGTGGCTTCCCGCCACAATGATGTGACGAGGCTTGCTGTAATCGCCTTCTTTGAATTCAAAGACAGGGTCATTCTTCAGTATGCTCATTTTTATCTCCTTTGGTTGTTCGTATTTTTCAGCCGGAATGCCGGGCTGCCACGGAGGGCGAATGGCCACTTTTGCGCTCTATTTAGTGAACAGCTTTTTCAGATCGAACTCCATCCATCCGCTGTAGGTAGGAATGCGGACCCACATCTTCCGTTCGTCCGGATGAGTCACAACCTGCCACACCGTGACATCCCCGCCCTTCGGCCGGTTCTCGAAGACGGTCATGCCGTCAACCTGCTTCCAGTCGTTGTCTTTGTCATAAATCTCCGTGTTCATGATCTGCATCATCGCGTTTGCGTCCACATTCGGTGCAGCTTCCTGCACCAATTTGGTGAAGGTCTCCCGGCGGGTTCTGGAGTACCAGGCCGCAGGCGATGGCAGGTCGGGGATGCCCCAGCTTGGATCAATGAACTGATTGCCGCGACACGTCAGATCCTTCTGTTCCGGTGCCGGAGCCGTGTAGGCGTCTGTCGCCACCTCGAATGCCTGTCCCTGTTTGGGCTCGGCCGTTATCATGATCGAGGGATAGTTGGCGAGATTGGAGTTGAAGTTGATCTTCAGCTCTTCAATATTGTCGTAATCGAATAGACAATTGAATACGTGACTGTAAATGGGTGTCCGATTTGAATAGATGGTTGCGCCAATGGTCCCGGCACCGTTGTTGAATTCATAATAGAGCCCCTTACTGTTCATGCCGTCAATGATCTCGGTAACCATCCCGGCAATGCCAACACCAGCTACGCTGTTTTCGCCACTGGTTGGATTCATCACGACGAGATGGCCCCACTTTGGCATCATGTCCCGAATATAGTCGGCAAAGTCAAAGTTACGGCCGGTATAGGTAGTTCCGTCTTTTGTGTTGCTTCCCCAGGTGCTGAGTGCTGTGCACATGGCTGTCTGACCTGTCCTGCGCGCCAGCAATACCAGCATGAACTGCTGATCAATGGTCGAAAGCTCGATCACGTCGATACCGGTGGCTTCAGAGATGCCCGCATACAGATCTTTGATCCGCTTCGGTTGTGATTTGTAGAAAGGCTCTCCGATGATCTGCTTCATGGTTTCATAGCCCAGAATTTCAGGATCAATGTACTCCTTGATCAGTTCTTCCTTAACGGCAAGAATCTTATCTTTCAGGAGATGGCCATATTGACGGCCCATTTCCAGAAAAGTGCCCTCCAGTACCACCACATCCATAATACCAAGGCGAGAGAGCTTGCCTTTTCCATGGGTGCTGACTTCGGTCAGCGTTGATTCAATTTCATCTCTGTCAATTTGTTCTTTTGTATTCATCTGTCTACTCCATTCGAATTTTGTGTAACATTATTCACTGACCTTGCTGGTCAGCCTAAAGTGATTTTCTCGGTGCGTGGGGGGAACGCACCTCCCTCCACGTGTGAACCATTCCATTTACGTCTCTAAAGCGTGTTCTTGTAAATTTTACCGTCCTTCATGATGAGTTTGAGGTTATCCCTGTCCCCGATGATTTCGAGTTTTTCCAGAGGATTTCCTTGAACAAGCAGCATGTCAGCATATGCATCTTCCTCGATCACTCCCAGTTTGCCTGGATAGGGGTCGCACCTTCCGGCGAGCTTACAGCATCTACCGGCGTTGCCGGTGGCCAGCTTCAGAGCTTGAGCGGGGGTGTACCATCGCTGCATTCGATTGCAGAGTTGCTCGGCGACATGCTGGTCGGTTTCGTCTCTTGAGAAGAATAGATCGGAACCCCATGCGACGTTCAGCTCCGGGATCTTTTTTGCGGTTTCAAACAGCAGGTCGCATCCGTCTGCCACCTGGGACATCTTGTCGTTCTGTATTTTGCTGAACCAAGGGTGGGAGCGATCAGTGAACGGTTGTGTGCTGAGCCAAGCCCCCATTTTGGCCATACGCTCCATCGTCGCCACGTCGATGAGGTGTCCATGCTCGATGGACATGACTCCTGCATCCAGCGCGCGGTTAACCGCTTCAGCAGAATAGCCGTTTGACCTTTTGATCGGAAGTCACCATGTCCACCGATCTGGGAAATCATCGGGCCGCAGACATAAATTCGCGGGCCTTTCAGATCACCTTCATCAATGGCTTTCTGGATTCCATAGAAGGGACCGGCCATATCCCGTACAGTCGTGACGCCTTGCATCAGATTGTTCTCGCATTCTGCAATCGTCATGGCATACATATATGATACATGTTGACCCATGAGGTTGGCCTGGCTGATCCTCGAGGCGTTCAAGTGGTAGTGGGCGTCGATGAGTCCAGGTATTAAAACCTGATCCGGTGTGGTTTTCAGGACTGTGGTCCCCGGCTCTACCTTGATTGGTGTTGCGGAGAGTTTGTTGATCTTGTTGTCGACGACCAGCACATGCATGTCCTTTTTGAGCGTCTCGCTGTTGCCATCAAAAATACCTACGTTCGGAATCAATACTGAATTTTTGCCTTCTACGGATTTGTTTGGCTTAGCCTGGACGAGTCGAACATCACCCTGGATTCCAGTACTTTTTTTGATGCTTTTTCTTGAGCCATTTTTTCTCCTTTACAATCTTAAGTTTGACACTCGTTCAAAGCCTGCTCTACGGCCTGAAAGTTCACTGTTTCACTTTTGGCAATGAACACCAAACGGGTTTCGGGCAACTGCCCATTCCATACCCCATTCACCGCGATGGTGGCTCGTCGGCCAACAAACTGGAGCGTAAGTCGCTGATGCGGTTTATCGGTGGTAAAGAGAAATCCCTTTGCACGAAGGAGTGTTGGCGGGAGATGTTTCAGTAACTCCTGAAACAGATACAGCTGCAGGGGTTGCTGCGATTCATAACTCCAGCTCTCAAACGCGTGTCCATGGCTTTCGCTGTTCTCAATTGATACAGGGAGCCCTGTGAGACGATCCCCCTTCAGGGATCCCAGCAGCAGCTCAATCGGCAGTAAGCAGTGGTCCGCTTCAAGTATCTCCGCTCCCGGTTTGATTTTTTGGATCCAGGCGCGAACTGCAGCGAGCTGCTCGTCAGTCGCCAGATCTACTTTATTAACAATGATCAGGTCGCCGCCTCGCACCTGCTGCTCAGCAAGACTTCCATGCTCAGCCGCAAGAGCGAGAGATTGATCAGCATCCACCAAGCTGATAACGCCTTCGAACTGCACGCTGCTCCAGATCTCCGGCACCATGAACGCTCTCTCCACACTGGCAGGATCAGCCACACCGCTCGACTCGATGACGATATGATCCGGGCGCTCGGGACGGTCCGCCAGCTTCAACACCGCGCTGATCAGGTCGCTACGGATCACACAGCAGATGCAGCCGTTGGCCAGGCTGACCATACCCTCGCCCACATCGCTGATCAGCTCGGCGTCGATGTTGATCGACCCGAAGTCATTGACCACCACCGCGATTTTAAGACCATGATCACCGTTCAGGATGTGGTTGACCAGGGTGGTCTTGCCCGCGCCGAGAAACCCGGCGACTACTGTGACCGGGATAGGGCCCTGCAGGTCATATGCTTTTTCCTTGATCATTGGTTATTCCTTGTTGGATATTGGATATTCCGTCTTTTTCCTTTCAACATCCAATGTCCAAGTAAGGAGTCGCTATCGCACCTTTTTCTTCTTCGCCGTTTCGATACTCGTGAACAGGATCGCTATCAGTTCATCGGTTTAGGTGACTATTGAACCCAACCGCTTTGACCGGTTCATAAGTCAAGTCTCCAGCTTTGCTGGAGGTGGTGACTTGGCACTCAGACCGATGTCGTCCGATGGACCGCCGTCGATGATATGCAAATCCCGCTGAGGATAGGCGAACTGGATGCCGTTGTTGTGAAAGTTGTCCCAGATTGCCAGATAGACTTTGCTTTGGACCCGTCTGAACCCTTGCCGGGGATCTTCGATCCAAACCCGCACCTCTAACATCACGTTGCTGTCGCCGAAAGCCGTAACTATGCAAATCGGTTCTGGAGCCTTCAGTACGCGCTCCGTGCCCCTGGCGGCTTCCAGTGCCAGCGCCATCGCCTTGTTGAGATCCGACTTGTAGGCAATGCCGAAGGGAATGTGGAGACGCACCCGGTTGTCGCTGTAGGATAAATTTTCGATCTTGTGGGTCAAAAAAACCTCGTTGGGGATGAGTTGCTCGGTACCGTCCCGTGTGGCTACCTGGACGTACATCAATCCCATTCGGGTAATCCAACCATAGACTGAGCCTTTTTCACCCAAGGCGCCCTTCAACTGGATCACATCCCCCCGCCGGATGGGTTTACTCAACAGCAGGTGAATACCGCTGATGAGGTTGGAGCCGAGTTTCTGCAGCCCTAACCCGATGGCGACGCCCATCGCGCCCCCGGTAACGGCAATCGCCGTCATGTGGATGCCGGCCGCATGCAGGGAAACCAGAATGACAAGTGCGGCTATGCATGTTTTTGAAACCCTCTGAATCAAGACTCGATCCGAATAATTCAGGTTGGGGGAAGCCGACAGCCAGTGGCCGAAGAATCGGTTGGTGACCGAACCGGCTACCCACAGCACGATGAAAACGGTCATCGCCTTGATGAACGCCCACAACGAGAAGCTGATGGTGCCCAGGACGATGGTCATACTCTCCAGCAGATGAACCGTAGGGCTCCACAAGTCAAACATGCGCAGGACGATTACAGTAGCACACACGCTGTAAAAAACGCGCACCCAGAAAATTTTCCGAATATAAAAGGCCGCGAAACGCACCGCCAGCAGTAGCAAAGATAGATGGAACGCGACGTGTAAGGCATCCGACGGGAGTTTCAGCTTGGCGAAGAGAGCCTGAAAAAACCACAGGGCAAACAACCAGAGCACGAACTGAGTCACCAGCGCGAATTGAGCCGGGTCGAACCGGAAATGAAGGTGAGATAGGGATGGCCAGGTTTTGCGTTTCAGAAACTCGCGAATCCTTTTGGCAAAAAGCCATGCCAGAAAGAAGGTAAAGCCGGCGATCCCGATCTGCAAGAGGCCCAGAGGGTTGAGAACACTCTCTGTGATCCAATGGCCCACTGATGATATGGACGATACAATTTTTGCGATGTAAGGCGATGACGCCATCTGGTATACCCCCTTTTCAACACCCAATTTGGCCTTTCAAGTCGTATGTCCTTTCCTTTATCATTGGTGATTCCTTGTTGGATATTGGTACCGTCAGTTTGAAGATTCAGACACCTCAACCCGAGCCATTTCAGGGTAAAGCTTAGTATCTTTTTTATGGGCACACATCCCCCGAAAAGGGGTGGAAAAGGGGGAGTTTTGCTAACATTTTAATTTAAGGTGGATTCTCAAAAGTTTTCAGTAACAGATTTGAGTCCATTCATTCATAGATTGTAATTTCAATTGACAAATCATGCATTATGTGGCTGGTTATTCATCATGATCACACGAACCCTGGAAAAGAAACTGAGAGAGCTTTCAGGCTATTACCCCGCCGTCGTGGTTACCGGCCCAAGGCAGTCGGGCAAGACCACCCTTTGCCGAATGACGTATCCGGACAAACCCTATGTTTCACTGGAAGCAATAGACATCCGCGATTTTGCACACAACGACCCGCGGGGGTTTTTGGCTGAATACGCCTATGGCGCAATAATTGATGAAATCCAGCATGTCCCTGAATTGCTAACCTACCTGCAGAGCGATATTGACGCCCGCCCGGATCCGGGCCGCTTTATCCTGGCCGGATCGCAGCATTTTGGCTTGTCCCAATCCATTGCCCAGTCACTGGCAGGCCGTTGCGGCATCCTGGTACTTTTACCACCGAGCCTCGAAGAACTATCTGCTTTTCCATCCGCACCAGCCGACTTATTCCCTTTGCTCCGACAAGGGGCCTATCCCAGGATTTACGATCGAGGCATACCGGCCAGCCAATGGTTGGCGGATTACACCACAACCTACGTACAACGAGACGTGCGCCAGGTCATTAATGTCGCTGACCTTCAGGCATTCTCCGGATTCCTGAAGCTCTGTGCCGGGCGTACGGCTCAGGAGATTAATCTTTCGAAACTCGGTAGCGACTCCGGTGTTTCACACAATACCGCGCGTTCCTGGCTTTCTGTTATGGAAACCAGTTACATCATCCATCGCCTACCGGCATGGCACACCAACATCCGCAAACAGGTCGTCAAAGCACCCAAACTGCATTTTTTTGACAGCGGCCTGGTATGTTACTTATTAGGGATCCGTGAACCGGAGCAATTACGCCTTCACCCGCTACGCGGCGCGATCTTTGAAAGCTGGGTCGTCTCTGAAATCTACAAATCCTTTGTGCACAGTGGATTGCAGCCCAGCCTGTTTCATTATCGGGAAGCCCGTGGACCGGAAATCGACCTGCTTATCGAGCGCGGTGAAAAACTTGAATTAGTCGAAATAAAATCAGGCGCCACGACGAACAGCGACTTTTTTAAAAATCTCAAGCGTTTCTCTGGTCGTATGAAAGGTGCCGGGAAGAAACGCCCTCTTAGAAGTCATGTCGTATATGGTGGGGAAGATTCCCAGCAGCGCTCTGATGCACAGGTGCTCTCCTGGCGCCATATTCAGAAGTTAACTGTTGGTGTCCGTTGAAGGTTTTCTCCTTG
>JAQYWF010000166.1 GCA_030145105.1 Desulfosarcina sp. | reverse complement strand
GATTTTATCGATCCATCTTATCATTCTGTAATTACAGATAATTATTCCTATAACCTTGACACGTGGTTGATGGGAAAGAAAGGAGTCTTAGATACATTTGAGAGAGTAACAAAAAATGCGGACATTGCTGTAATTGAAGGTGTTATGGGATTGTACGATGGAGCAGGAGGAAAAAATGATATTGGAAAGGATCCAGAAAGCAACCCCGGAAAACATAGGGCCGGTCCAGGGTGGTGTTGGGGTTGGTGGACCAGGGGCTGATCATAGGTGTGGCGTAGTTGTTGGCCACCTCACCAGCCGGTACGGCCTGGCTGGAGGACTGGGGACCGACGATGCCCAAGACGCCCTCTTCGGTGATCAGTTTGGTGCTGACCTTGACGGCCGATTCGGCCTTGTATTCGTTGTCGTCGTAGAAAAACTTGAGGGCGTAGGATTTACCACCCACCTCTACTTTCGGGTTTTTCTTCAGATACATTTCTGCCGCATTTTTCGATGATGCGCCCACGTCCGGGTTGTCGCCGGTCAGGGGGATGTTGAATCCGATCTTGATGGGATCCGCTGCGCCGGCATCCACCGCCGCGAACGTGAAGGCCATTACTGCAACCAGAGAAAGTACCAGACCAATTGAAAGTTTACGCATGTCACTCCTCCTTTTGCTGCCGATTGGGTGGGTTTGGATGTGAAACGAGATAAATTGAGCTGAAATTGCAAAGGGTTTCGGTTCGTCTTCAAGGCGAAACAAAGGTTGCCTAGTTGCGCTCTGTGGCCGTTGATGCAACGCGGAAAACGGACGGAAAGACGAGCAATTTTGTTCGGTTCATAACGTTCACGATCCGTTGTTGGGGGATGAACACCCCGAAGTGGATAGCTCGTCTAATTAGCATGAGCACACGTGTTTTTCAACGTCAATTTGCCAGAGGGGGTTCTGGGTTCCGACCATCGGTTACTTCCGGCGCGCCTGTGCCACCATCTGTTTTAAAATCACAATCACATTTCCTCCCCGTTCTCGGGCAATGCGGTGGGCATCATCCACAAGTTGCCGGGCATGTCCTTCCAGTAATGCCCTTTCCGGCAACTGCTGACCGTTTCTTTCATACTGCCAGGCCAGCAGACGAATGGCCACGTTTACCTGCTGATTTTTCAAAAAGCCCATATTCGGACCTCAGTTTTAATGCCCTAACTCGGATAAACCAGAAACCATAAATTGCAAGCACCACATTCTATGTAGCAAGCTACAAATAACAAACCTCAAATAAAGTCCAAATTACGAGTATTAAGCGTCTGACGGTCTTTCACCTTCAGCCTTCCACCTATCCACCTGCTCTCCGGCACAGATTGATCAAAAAAGACTCCAACAGCATCCGCGCGTCCTGGCCGGTAGATTTCATGCGGACATCGATCTGGCTCAAGTCAACCATGGCCGACGTCAGCGCTTCCATCGAAAAGTTGTCCGCCTTTTTGAGTGTCTTGAAAACGGGAAAGGGGCTTTTCGGATTCTTGGCCAGAATTAGGTCACTGGTCGCTGCCTTCTTCCGTTTTTTTCCCTCAACAGAGGGATTCAGGACCGAGTCCCATGCTTTCGCGCGTGATACTGATGCCGCATCGTCGGCCTGAACGGCTTTAAACGGACCGGTTTTAAACTGAGGAAAGGTCATGCGGGATGACCAGGACCGGCCCCGGTCACGCACGATGAAGTCTTTGGCCAGCAGCAGACGGCGAATCTGGTTGGCCACGGCCGCCAGCAGCTGCAGCGGATGGATCCCGTCGTCCAACAGGCTTTTCATGAAAAACAGGATCGCAGACAGGTCACGATCCGCGACCGCATTGGTAAATTCGAAGATGGGATCCTTGCGGGTGCGCCGCAACACGGTCGTCACATCCGCGTCGCTGATCGTTTTTCGATTACCAACAAAGCTGATCAGTTTCTCCAGGTTGCCGGAAAGCGTGCGAAGATCGAATCCGGTCCACTGCATCAGCCGCTGGCGGGCATCCACAGCCATTCGTTTAGATGCCTGTGCCAGGGCATCGTCCATGGCGGCCTGCATGGCCGCATCCTGGCCCATGCGGGCCGCCCGCGTCTCCCCTTTGGGAACGGTGCAATCCACTACCAGTCCCGTTTCATCGATGACTTTGAACAGGGCTTTGCGACGATCGACGAAATCAGTGGCCATCACCAGGCGGTGCCCATCCGGAAATCCCTTTTCCATGGCTCTTTTTAGCAGATCCGCATCATCGTGTTTTTCCGGAATGCTGAGGCCGTTTTCTCGACAATAGTCCATCAATGGCGAAAACCACAACGGCGGCTCGCCATCAACATCGTCGGCTACCTTAATTCTCAGTGCAGGCGTAGCCAGATCTTCGAAGGCCAGCCCGGCAAGTGCCATCAGGTTTAGAAACGGACGCGACGCCTTTTTCATATCGCCACTCTGGGCTGCCTGCACCATCTTCTCGCGAAGCCCCTGCTGGGTCTTGGCCGAGTAAAATAGCCGCGCGTCCCGCAGCACCACGACCTTGGAACCGGAAAGCAGGGCATAGGTGTTCATGCTGGACAGCACCCCGCCAAGGGGTTCTTCACCGCCGTCGAAATGTTCGACCCCGATGGCTCTTTCCACTTGGGGCACCAATGCATCCAGAATCCCCTCGCAGGCCTTTTTGCAAAGCATTTCTTCTCCGCAGACCAACGTGACCACCGGCCAGTCGGCGGCAGCGATACGGTTCAGATAGTCGGCAAAGGCATTGTATGCGATGGTTGGCATAATAGTAGTTGAAAGCTCAAAACTGAAAGCTGAAAGGTCATTGAATATAAGAAATCTGGAGGCGGATGAAAGATGTCAGAAAACGTAAATTTTCATTGTACGACAAGTTTTGAGCTAATCCGGCATTTTCCCCAGCACCAGATGCGCAATGAAAATCGTGATCCCCACGGTGATTGCGCTGTCCGCCACATTGAAGGCCGGCCAGTGGTAGGCTCCCACGTAGACATCCAAAAAATCAACTACCTCGCCAAAACGCAACCGGTCGATAAGGTTGCCCACGGCTCCCCCGAAAATCAGGGACAGGGCCGACGCCAGATAAGGATACGTTTTGGGTGTGCTCCGGTAAAAATAGACAATCAGTCCCATGGCGACGATCGAAACGCCGACGAACAGGAGGTTACGGACCCCCTGGCTGCCGGCCGCCATGAAACCGAAGGCGCCTCCGGGGTTGCGAATATGCGTCAGGTTAAAAAAACCCTCGATCACCGGGATGGAATGATACAGCGGCATCTTTGCCAAGACCAGGAGTTTGGTCGCCTGGTCCAGCAGCACGACCAATCCGGTAATCGTCACGAAGGGCTTGAACCCCATCGAGGGAATCAAGGCCTCGCGGACGGCCTTTTTTCCAGTCTTTTGCGAACGATTGTCCGATTCGGCGGTATCCGGTCGGATGGTTTTCATATGTCGCTGTTCACGATGCCGTACCCATCGCGTCGATCTGCGCCAGCGAGCTGCCGCAACGGCTGCAGATCGTGGGATGTTCGGCAATTTTTCCGACACTGTCGTCATAGACCCAGCACCGCTGGCACTTGACGCCGCCGGCCGATTCCACCTTGACCCATATGCCCTCGGTCTCTTGACCGACATAGGCACCGGGAATCTCCCCGGCGACCATGGCCGCCCGGGAAACGATGAGAATGGATCGAAGATCATTCTTAAAATCGCTCATGGTGGCATAAAGCGCATCGCTGAGCCCGACAATCACTGAAGAATCCAGTGAGTGGCCGATCACCTTTTCCGCACGGGCCTGCTCCAGCGCCTTGGTCACTTCGGCCCTCACGCTGATCAGCGCTTCCCATTTTTTAGCCAGGGCGTCATCCTTCAATCCGGGGTCCGGTTTGGGAAATTCGACCAGGTGAATGCTCTGCGCCTTATCCTTCACCGCCGGCATATGGCGCCAAATCTCCTCGGCCGTAAAGGGCATGATGGGCGCCATGATCCGGGCCATGGCGTCTAAAATGGCATACATTGCCGTCTGGGCGCTGCGCCGCGCCGTGGACGCCGATGGGCTGGTGTAGAGCCTGTCCTTTAAGATGTCCAGGTAAAATGAGGAGAGGTCAACGGTGCAGTAGTTGTACAGACGGTGGTAGATTACGTGAAACTCGTAGGTGTCATACGCCTTGAGCGCCCTCGCTACCAGGCCCTGGAGCGTGTGCAGGGCAAAGCGGTCGATATCCAGCATCTGATCGACCGACACGCTGTCGGTCTCTGGGGAGAAATCATTCAGGTTCCCCAATAGGAAGCGGCTGGTGTTGCGAATTCGACGGTAAGCATCGCTGAGCTGCCTAAGAATGTTGTCGGAAATCCTCACATCGTCCCGGTAGTCGGAGGCCGACACCCACATGCGCAGAATCTCCGCCCCATATTTGTTGATGACCGTCTTGGGCGCCACCACGTTACCCAGGGATTTGGACTGCTTCTTTCCCTCGGCATCCACCACAAAACCGTGGGTCAACACGCTGCGGTACGGCGCCTGCCCCCGGGTGCCCACGGCGGTGAGCAACGCGCTGTGGAACCATCCACGGTGCTGATCGCTGCCTTCCAAATAAAGATCCGCCGGCCACTGCAGGTAGTCACGGTCTTCCAGCACGGCCGCGTGACTGACGCCCGAATCGAACCAGACATCCAGGATGTCGGTCTCTTTGGTAAAGGACGCATGGCCGCAGCTTTTGCATACCGCGCCTTCCGGCAGCAGATCGGCCGCCTCCTTTTCGAACCACACGTCGGCCCCGTGGGCGGCAAACTGGTCGAACACATGGTTCATGGTTGCTTCGTCCATGTGGACGGCATCGCAGTGGTCGCAGATAAAAACCGTGATGGGGACGCCCCAGGCGCGCTGGCGGGATACGCACCAGTCCGGCCGGTTTTCGATCATACCGAAAATGCGTTCGCGGCCCCAGTGGGGAATCCACTTGACCTGGTCGATCGCCTCGAGGGATTTGTTTCGCAGGCCCGTCTTCTCCATGGAGATGAACCACTGGGGTGTCGCCCGGAATATCACCGGCTTTTTGCAGCGCCAGCAGTGGGGGTAACTGTGTTTTATATCGGCCTTGGCCAGCAGCACCCCCTTGTCTGCGAGGGTCTGGTTGATATTGTCGTTGGCCTTGAAAACGAACTGCCCGGCGAACCGGCCGACCTCGTCTGTGAACACACCGTTGTCGTTGACCGGCGAATAGGCGTCCAGGCCGTATTGAAGACCCACGTCATAGTCCTCCCGGCCATGGCCGGGGGCGGTATGCACGCAACCGGTTCCGGCTTCCAGCGTCACATGGTCACCCAGGATGATCAGCGAATCCCGGTCGTAGAAAGGGTGTTGGCAGCGCTTATTTTCCAGGTCCCGAGCCTTGAGGTCGGCCAAAATGCGGTAATCGGCGATGCCGAAGGACGTCATGCAGACGTCCACCAGGTCCCGAGCCAGAATCAGGACCTGCCCGTCACCGGTTTCAACGGCCGCGTAGTCAAAATCGGGGTGGAGGGCCACGGCCAGGTTGGCCGGCAGGGTCCAGGGCGTGGTGGTCCAGATCACCACGGAAACAGGCTTTCCTGCCAACGCTGCGGCAATCTCGCCGGGATTGTCCTTGAGCGCGAACTTGACATACACCGAAGGCGACGTCTCTTCGTGGTATTCGATCTCGGCTTCGGCGAGGGCGGTCTTGCAACTGCAGCACCAGTGAATCGGCTTCTTGCTGCGAAACAGGCTGCCGTCCAGGGCAAACTTACAACACTCTCTGGCGATGGTCGCCTCGTAGCGATAGTTCATGGTCAGGTAGGGATTGTCCCACTCGCCCATCACACCGAGGCGCTTGAACTCGTCTCGCTGGATGTCGATAAACTTCTCGGCGTAGGCCCGGCATCGGCGGCGAACCTGGGCCTGGGTCATCTCCTTTTTTTTGGATCCGAGTTCCTTGTCCACATTGTGTTCAATCGGCAGACCGTG
Source organism: Desulfosarcina sp. (assembly GCA_030145105.1). Lineage (GTDB taxonomy): Bacteria > Desulfobacterota > Desulfobacteria > Desulfobacterales > Desulfosarcinaceae > Desulfosarcina. The sequence goes on along the minus strand of JAQYWF010000166.1, from coordinate 4,276 downwards.
GCAGTCCCAACCCGGAACGTAGGCGGCGTCGTAACCTGCCATCTGCCGTGAGCGGATGATGATATCCTTTAGTATTTTATTCAGTGCCGTCCCGATATGGATATGACCGTTGGCATAGGGTGGGCCGTCATGCAACACGAAGGTGGGACGCCCCGTTGACGCCTCCCGGATCTGGCCGTACAGTCCCACGGTTTCCCACATTTCCAACTGATTGGGTTCGCGAGCGGCGAGGTTTGCTTTCATGGGAAAGCCCGTGTTTGGAAGGTTCAGGGTCTTCTTGTAATCCATCGATGCCTCCGTAGCGGTGATTTTATGGTAAACAGTGATTTTTACTTTGAAAGCCAGTTCATGTCAAGCCAATAGAAAGGCGAATTGATCGATATTGTTCCTTGAAAACTGTCCGGTTTTGGGTCAATATGTTGATTTTATCATGGACCTGAAACGCACTTAAGGAGAGACCATGTCGCCCCACCCCCCTATGGAAAAGATCCTGATCATTGGCTCAGGCCCCGTCAAAATCGGACAGACCGGCGCATTCGACGACGCCGCCTGTCGGGCCTGCGAGGTCTTCAGATCAGCGGGACTCCAAACGGTGATGATTCACTGCGACCCGTCCGCCCTGGCCGCAGACACGGAAACGGCGGACCGCACATACATGGTTCCCTTGACCCTGCAGTCACTGACGGAAATCATCCTGAGGGAAAAGCCCGACGCACTGCTGCCCACCGTCGGCGGGCCGACAGCCATGCGTTTGGCCAGCGCATGCGACCGCAGCGGCCTGCTGAAAGACAACGGCATCCGGATATTGGGGGCAACCGACAGGTCCCTGGCCCAGATCGACAACCCCTCGGCATTTTTCGATGTCGTCAATGCCCTCGGCCTGGCTGCACCGGACGGGCAATCCACCGATAGTGTATCGGATGCGGCGGCCATTGCCGAGGCCATTGGATATCCTGTCTTTGTGCGCGCCGCCCATCCCGCAGGTGAGTTGCGTCAGGGCATCGCCTACAACGTCGAAGAGTTGCGCCTGCTGGCTTCCGGCGGACGCCTGCCGTCCGAAAAACTGGGCGGATTGCGCATCGAGCAGGCGCTATCCGGGTATCGGGAAGTGGAGGTGGAACTGCTCAGAGATGCAGACAATCAGGTGCAGGTCGTCGGTATGGCCGAGAATATGGATCCCGTGGGCATTCACAGCGGTGATTCCGCGGCCGTGATCCCCCCGGTCACCATCGGGGAGGAAACCTGCCGGCAGATTGAAGCGGCAGCGTGCAAGCTGGCCTGCCAGATCCGGGTGATCGGTGCGCTCAACGTCAAATTTGCCGTCGGAGCGGCTGCAGATCAGGTGCTGGTCTTGGCCGTGAACCCGTGGTTTTCGAGGATGAGCGCCTTTTGCGCCAAAGCCTTCGACATCGACCTTGCCACCATCCACGCCCGCCTTAGCCTGGGAACAGGATTGGACGATGCCCTGGCCACAGGGGGGTCGCCAACCGAAGGTATCAGGACCGGTTCCACGATTGCCATTCGTCTGCCGCGCTGGGAATTCGAACGTTTTGCAGGGGAAACCGCGAGGCTGGATGCCCGCATGAAGTCCACCGGAGAGGTCATGGGGCTCGGCCGCAGCCTGCTGGAAGCCCTTCAGAAGGCAGTGCGCTGCCGGTCCCCCCGGCACCCGCTTGTGGGCATCGGGCCCGAACTGAGCCCGCTCAGCGTCGATGACCTGATGCGCCGGCTGGTCTTGCCGTCACCGGCGCGTCTGAGCATGATGCACCAAGCACTCAAAAAGGGGGCCGGTCCGGAAGCGGTGGCCGCGGTCACCGGTGTCCACATCCACTGGATTCATCAGTTGGCTGATCTGGCGGTTCTGGAAACGAAGTTGGCCGATCTGGCGGGCAATCCACCGCCGGCTAAACTGATTGACCGGGCGGTCACCGCCGGATTAACCGTATCCGACCTGGCCCGTCTGCTGAATATGTCGCCAGATGCGGCAAGCCGCCTGTTGTCCGACACCGGGATCAACATCCGGCCTCGTGCGTCGGCTGATCGGGGACCCTCCCGGATCTGGTTCAACACACGTGCCGGCGAACATACCCGGCATGCCCCCCTGGGCAAAAGCGTTCTTATTGTCGGTCCCGGCTCTGGTCGCATCGGCCACGGCATCGAACTGGACCACTGCTGTGTGCACGGTGCCAAAGCCCTGCGAGCCACTGGTCGCCAGGCCGTCCTGGTCAACGCCAATCCCGCGGCTGCAGGCGGGTTGAGCGATGTTGATCGCACCTATGTCGAACCGCTCACAGCAGACGATCTCAAGGCCGTCTACCGTTCAGAAAACCCCGAAGGTGTGATTCTCCAATTCGGGGGATATGCAGCCATGGATCTGGCACGCGAATTAAGTGATGCCGGATTACCGGTATGGGGAACGGCCCACGAACAGGTGGCGCTCTCGCAGGACCGCTTGCGGTTCGGCAGTCTGCTGAAGGACATGGGTATTCCCCACCCCCACATCGGCATGGCCCACAACCCGGAGCAGGCCATGGATCTGGCCGAGGCAATCGGCTACCCGTTGGTGACCAGCGTACCGGCAGACAGGCAACGGAATCGCTACAGTATCGTCATGGATGCCCACGTGCTGGAACAGGAGTTGATGAATACAACCGTTTCAGCGGAATCGCCCATGCTGCTGGAACAATTCCTGGAATACGCCATCGAAGTGGAAGCCGATGCCCTTTGCGACGGCAGGACGATTTACGTACCGGCCATCATGGAGCATATCGAACTGGCCGGCGTGCATTCGGGAGACTCGGCCATGGTGATGCCTCCGTACAGCACACCGCCGCGCCATGTGGAGACCATCAGCGCATACATCCAGAAAGTCGCCCTGGAACTCAATGTCAAAGGGCTGCTCAATGCCCGCTTTGCCGTATACAATGACTCTGTCTATCTGCTGGCTGCCCGTCCATGGGCTTGCCGCTCACTGCCACTGGTCTCCAAGATCTGCAACATTCCCATGGCCCAGCGGGCGGTCGAAGTCATGCTGGGCATGACCCTGGACGAAATGGACCTGCCCCGCCGGTTGCTGCCCCACTACGGCATCCGGTCGTCGGTGTTTCCCTTCGATACGTTCAAAGCGGCCGATCCCCTCCGCGGGCCGCAGATGCGGTCTACCGGCCAGGTCATGGCACTGGCGGAGATTTTCGGCATGGCCTACTATACTTCCCAGGAAGCCGCCGGCCCTACCCTTCCCCGGCAGGGAAAAGTACTCATCACGGTCACCGACGCCGACAAGCCGAGTATATTGGAGCCGGCCCGGCTGTTCAAGGAGATGGGTTTCGGCATCCAGGCCACGCGCGGCACCCATTCATTCTTAAAGAAAAACGGCATCCAGGCCGAATTGGTCAAGAAGCTCGGCTTCGGTCGGCCCGACCTGGTGGACGCCATTAAAACCGGCGATGTGGCGCTTGTGGTCAACACCCCCAGCGGCAGACAGAGCCAGCAGGATGATGCCCATATCCGTAAGACCGCCATACGGTATCATATCCCGGAGGTGACCACCCCGGCCGCCGCGCTGGCGGCAGCCAAGGGGATCGCCGCCCGTAAACGGGGACAGGAGGCACTGTGCACGCTGCAGTCCTATGTGCGGGCGCTGAAGTGAACGGAGGTCGGAGGTCGGAGTAGCCTGATCCTTCACGGAGTCTCCTTTCGGGCTTAACCAAATAACGTTCAAAGGTTTTTAGGAACGCTATTTAACCTCAAAATAGAGTTGTCGCAGTATGTTTCCATCGGATGTGGCGATGTCTACGCGCCATTCCCCCCGATAACGGGGGTTGGCAATCGTCTTGGAACTCCATGTCCGCCAATGGGTAGACCGGACATCCAAGGAAACATCACTGATTTTTTCTCCGCGGAAGAAATAGATATGGTGGATCTTGGATGGAACCTGCTTTGCCTCAATCTCGGTCCATACATAAATCTTCCCGGCTGATGTGCGAAAAAATCGATCGACACCGACAGGCATTCGATTTTCAATTGCTCGACAGATTGAGGCTTTTGACACCTTCAAGGATGCTTCGACAATGCTCGGTTTTGGCAGTGGATCGCTTATTAACGGACGCCTGTCGGAATTAATGGAGCTTTTTTCCTTGTCGGCGGTGTCGCGATTTGAGGCGTCTTGTTTAGTCGTTGACGATGCATCGTATGACGGCGCGTTGACCGGTATGGTGGGACTGGAAGTACCGGATGTAATTTCGGCTTTTTTCCTTGTGCCAGATAGCGCTGCGTC
>JAQYWF010000446.1 GCA_030145105.1 Desulfosarcina sp. | reverse complement strand
GTGAAATGCACCAGCAGGTGGATGAATTCGATTCGGCGTCCCAACGCCAGGAGAATAGCTTCGGCAGCCTGCTGGACAAACTGGAAGGCCAGCGCAACCTGTTGGCTTCTACACCAGCCATTCGACCCGCTGACGGTTGGATGACCTCCCGTTTCGGCCACCGGGTTTCTCCGTTTACCGGAAGAAAAGAGTTTCACAAAGGGTTGGACATCGCCCACCGAAAGGGTACCGCCATTCTGGCTACCGCAAACGGCATAGTTTCCTATGCGGGAAAGAAAGGACCGATGGGCACTGTGCTTGTCATTGATCATGGCCATGGAATGATCACCCGGTACGCCCATCTCAGCGAAGCCTTGAAGAAACAGGGGGAAAAGGTCAAACGCGGTGACATCATTGCCCAGATGGGTAACAGTGGCCGCAGCACCGGGCCCCATTTGCATTATGAAGTTCACCTCAACGGCGTCCCCGTCGATCCCGCCACGTATATCCTGAATTGATAAGCAGATGACAAACCGACCGCCACAGCGGTCTAACCGAATCGTCATTCGGTTGACTCCCGCATTCAGCTGCCAGACGAATGTTCTTGAAAAGGTGGATCGCCCCTTTGCGCTTGAGTGGTCCGGTAAAATGGTTTAGACTACCGCCGCGTCGAAACCGGGGAGAATCAACGAATACGCTCCCCGCAACATTCGTCCCCAGAGTCCCCATCCAGTCGACGAAATTGGAGATTGAATAGATGATTGGTAAATTGTTGACCCAGATGTTCGGCAGCAAAAATGAACGTGAACTGAAAAAGCTTCATCCCTTCGTGGAAGCCATCAATGCCTTGGAGCCGGACATGAAGGCCCTGAGCGAGGCACAGCTCAAAGACCAGACGCCGCGGCTCAAGACTCGCCTTGGCAACGGGGAACCATTGGATGATCTGCTGCCCGAAGCCTTTGCCACTGTCAGGGAAGCCTCCTTTCGCGCCCTGGGAATGCGCCCCTACGACGTTCAGCTCATCGGCGGCATGGTGCTTCATGGCGGAAAAATTGCCGAGATGAAAACGGGTGAAGGTAAAACCCTTGTGGCCACGCTGCCCGCCTACCTCAATGCACTCACCGGGCGCGGGGTGCATGTGGTCACGGTCAACGATTACCTGGCACGGCGTGATACGGAGTGGATGGGCCAGCTCTACACCTATCTGGGATTGTCCGTGGGAACGGTCATGCACGGACTTGACGACCGGCAGCGAAAGGAATCCTACGGTGCGGACATCACCTACGGGACCAACAATGAGTTCGGTTTCGATTATCTTCGTGATAACATGAAATTCGATGGACAGTCCCTGGTCCAGCGGGATCTTCATTTCGCCATCGTGGACGAAGTGGACAGTATTCTTGTCGATGAAGCCCGGACGCCTTTAATTATCTCCGGTCCTGCCGAGAAATCGACCCAGCTTTACTATCAGGTCAACGGGATAATACCCAAATTCAAGGCGGAAGTGGATTTCAAGATCGACGAGAAAGCCCGCAGCGCAGCGCTCACCGAGGAAGGCGTCGCACACGCCGAGCAACTGCTGGGTGTTGAAAACCTGTACGACCCCGGTAATATCGAGCTGCTTCACCACACCAACCAGGCCTTAAAAGCCCACACCCTGTTCAAACGCGATGTGGACTATATCGTCAAGGCGGGTGAGGTGATCATCGTTGACGAATTCACCGGGCGGCTCATGCCCGGCCGCCGATACAGCGAAGGGCTGCACCAGGCGCTGGAAGCCAAGGAGAACGTCAAGATAGAGAACGAGAACCAGACCCTGGCCACCATCACCTTTCAGAATTATTTCCGGATGTACGACAAACTGTCGGGCATGACCGGTACAGCGGACACCGAGGCTGCAGAATTCAAGAAGATATACAACCTGGACGTCTCGGTCATCCCCACCAACATGCCCATGGTCAGAATTGACTTTCCCGATGTGATTTACAAGACCCGCAGGGAAAAGTTCAACGCCGCTATCGAAGAGATCAAAGCGCTCCACCATAAAGGCCAGCCAGTGCTGGTGGGTACGGTGTCCATCGACATCTCCGAGCAGCTGGCAAAAAAACTGAAAAAGCAGGGCGTCCCGCACGAGGTGCTCAACGCCAAGAATCACGAGAAGGAGGCGGAGATCATCTCCATGGCCGGCCAGAAGGGGGCGGTTACGATTTCCACCAACATGGCCGGACGCGGTACTGACATCGTTCTGGGTGAGGGGGTGACCGAATTGGGTGGCCTGCATATCCTGGGCACGGAGCGCCACGAGAGCAGGCGTATCGACAACCAGTTGCGAGGTCGCTCCGGACGCCAGGGGGACCCGGGCTCCTCCCGTTTCTATCTGGCGCTGGAGGATGACCTGCTGCGCATTTTCGGCGGTGAGCGCATTACTGGCATTATGGAGCGTCTGGGAATGGAAGAGGGCGAACCGATCGAGCACAACCTGATCAGCCGTGCCATCGAGAATGCCCAGTCCAAGGTGGAGGCGCACAACTTTGACATCCGCAAGCACCTGATCGAGTACGACGATGTCATGAACCAGCAGCGCGAAGTCATCTACAAACAGCGCCGCGACTTGCTGACCGGCGTTGACCTGAAATCTACCATCGAGGATATCATGATGGAGTCGGCCGAGGCAATTGGCGCCAAATTTGCGGATGAGCGGGCCCTTCCTGTGGAGTGGGACTGGGAGGCTGTTTCAGACGCCGTATTCCAGCAGTTCAATTTCCGATTGGCCAAAATGGATGAAAATACCCTGGACGGACTCAGCGAAGAGGGATTGACCCAGGAGGTATACGATCAGGCCCACGCGATCTATGATAAAAAAGCCGCCATGTTGGGCAGCGGGGAAGATTTCCGCCAGCTGGAGCGGATGGTGATGCTTCAAACCGTGGATAATTTATGGAAGGATCACCTGCTGTCCATGGATCACCTCAAGGAAGGCATCGGGCTGCGCGGGTACGCCCAGCAGAACCCGCTGCTGGTATACAAAAAAGAAGGCTTCGAGATGTTCCAGGAGACCATCGACCGAATCAAGGCGGAAACCCTGGGCATACTTTTCCGGATACAGCTGGCCCAACCGGACCACATTGATGAGCTGCAAAAGCCCAAAGAACAGAAGCTGATCTTTTCCGGCAGTGGCGATTCCCCGGCTGCCAAAAAACCAGTCAAACGAGAATCCGAAAAAATCGGCCGCAACGACCCCTGTCCCTGCGGAAGCGGGAAGAAGTATAAGAAGTGCTGCGGAAGATAGC
>JAQYWF010000368.1 GCA_030145105.1 Desulfosarcina sp. | reverse complement strand
CCCCGGAGGCCTACGTGCAGACCATGGCCTCGGTGAATGTGGTGGTCAATATCGCCGAGCGCCGGCAGATGACAGCGGCGGCCGTGATGGCAGCGGCGGCCGACATGGGTGGCCGGGTGCTGCCGGATGAAAAACTGCTGGACATCGTCACCAATCTGGTGGAAACCCCCATCGCCACGGCAGGTCGGTTTGACGACATCTTCCTGGAGGTCCCCAAGGAGATTCTCATTACGGCCATGCGCGAGCACCAAAAATACTTCGCCGTGATCGATCCGGCGGACAGGCTGATGCCCGGGTTTATCGCCGTCAACAATACCCGCACCCGGAATATGGACCTGGTGGCCACTGGTCACGAGCGCGTACTGCGGGCCCGGCTTTCCGATGCTCGCTATTTCTACACCGCCGACATCAAGGTGCCCATGAACGTCTGGGTGGAGAAACTCAAAGGCGTGCTCTTTCAGGCCAAACTCGGCAGCATGTACGACAAGGTGATGCGGGTGAAAAGCATTGCCGGCTGGTTGGCCGATGCCGTCAACCCAGCCGAGAAAGAGAAGGTGACCCGCGCAGCTTACCTGTGCAAGGCGGACCTGGTGAGCCAGGTGGTCGGGGAATTTGCCAAACTCCAAGGAATCATGGGGCGGATTTACGCCCAGGCGGCCGGTGAGGCGCCGGATGTGGCCTCCGCCATCGAAGAGCACTACCGGCCCACACACAGCGGCGGGCAACTTCCGGAGACCGAAACCGGCGCCCTGCTCTCCATCGCCGAAAAGATCGATTCCATCTGTGGATGCTTCGCCGTCGGCCTGATTCCTACCGGTGCTGCTGATCCCTATGCCCTTCGCCGCCAGGGCATCGGCATCCTTCAGATCATGCGCAGCCGGAATATCAACGTATCACTCGCCGAGCTGGTGGAAAAGGGGCTTTCCCTGTTCACCGACAAGCGCACTGAACCGACGGCTCACATCGCAGGCGCCGTGCTGATGTTCCTGAAAAACCGTCTCGCCCGTCTGCTGGCCGACGAAGGACGACCCAAAGACATTATCGCCGCGGTAACCAGCGTCTCGTCGGACCGTATCCCCGATGTGGAACGACGGGTGGGTGCCTTGGAAAAGCTCAAGGGTCAGCCGGGTTTCGACCCCCTGGCCGCGGCGTTCAAACGCGTAGAGAACATCCTTAAAAAAGCCACGGAAACCGGCACCGCAACGGTCGACCCGGCTCTGTTCGCTCACGCGTCGGAGGATGATCTGCATACCGTCTGCCAAACGGTATCGGCACAGGTGGCCCGACTCATGGGCCAGGGTGACCTGGTCAGCGCCCTGGACGCAATCGCCACCTTGCGTGATCCGGTGGACACCTTTTTCGACAAGGTCATGGTCATGGCCGACGAGGATGCCATTCGCCGCAACCGACTGGCGCTGCTGGCATCCATATCGGCCGTTTTCGGACAGATCGCCGATTTCTCACAGATATCGATCTGACCTGGTCATGCCGCGTCTATTGAGGAATTTTGAATTACAGGATTGAGGGATTAAAAATAGGGTCCGATCGTATTTTTTCTTAATCTCAGCATACCCCAATTCCTCAATCCCTAAATATTTTCTACTGGAGGAACTGATGCCCTTTGATCCAAACAAAGACAAAGTGCTAAAAAAATGGAAATGTCCGGAAACCGGTCTGCTAGTCACCATCAACCGCTACGACCAGGGGGAGGCCAAAGTGCAAATCGGCCCCCGTATCCTCAAAAAACAGGACGGCAGTGACCGAGCCCCGGTCAAGGCCGGCCGTCTGACCACCGAAGACATCCTCTGGCTGTATGACATCATGGATGAAATCAAGGATGAACTGACCGACCTGCAGCGACCGACCTGATCCGCAGACCCGCCAACTGCACCGGACGGTTGGCGTGCCTCGTACCGCCGCCGCACGATACATTTGAACCCTCCCCGCGGCAAGCCGCGGGGAATGTTCTGCCTGAAACGGCAGTGCTTCGCAGCACCGTAAGGATGAAAGTCTATTTTCAGTTCGCTCGCTAACCCCGCCGCAAGCGGCGAGAAATGCGCTCGCTATCGCGGTTCACAACCTCCAGAACGAAAGCATATCTGCGGACCAATTCATTTTATATCCAAGGTGGACGTCCATGGTTCGAGATCATGCTTTCGGTAAGGCCAGAGGGAGGAAGCTGTATCGGCATACCGCGACGACCGATAACGCAGTCCAAAAACATGATCTCGAATTATAGACTATGCCTGACCGCCTCGCCATCGTTAACCCCATAAAAGGGATGAACCCGCCAGACACAGGCCCCGTGGCCATTATGGCAGCCACGCAGAGCGATCTGCGTCTGTTGTCGCGCATAGCGGACACCCCGGTGGTGGAACAGCGCAAGCTCTACATGAGCAGCCTTCAGATACATGCGGATGACGAGCGGCGATTCACCTTGGCCGGGCCGATGATCGGGGCGCCCTATGCCGCCATGATCGTTGAAGCGTTGGGTGTCTGGGGGGTTGAATCGATCCTCTTTGTCGGCTGGTGTGGTGCAGTATCCCGTCACGTAAAAGCCGGCGAGATCATCGTGCCGGACAGTGCCATGATCGACGAAGGCACGTCCGGTCACTACTGTGCCGCCACATGCCGGGTGGCATTGCCCGCCCGCCCCCTGGTGCATCAGATCCGGTTGGCCCTGCAGCAGCATGGGGCCAGGTTTCACGACGGTGCCGTCTGGACCACGGATGCCATCTACCGTGAAACCGTTGAGAAAGTGAAACACTACCAGTCCAAAGGTGCCCTGGCCGTCGAAATGGAGCTGTCGGCCATTTTCACGGTTGCCGGGTTTCGCGAGATAGCAGCCGCGGGCATCCTGGTGGTTTCCGATGAACTCTCCGACTATCAGTGGCGTCCGGGCTTCAACGCCCCGGCTTTTAAAATCGCCCGTCAGACAGCCTGTCAGGCGGCGTTGAGCATGGCCAATGAACGCAGAACCCTGAACCAAGAAATATGAGCCAAGATACCGTAGACGAACTGGTCGATCTGCTGAATGCCTACAACAAGGCTTATCGCCAAGGCTCCCCCATTGTCAGTGACGCCGAATACGACACGCTGGTGGAGCGACTGCGCGAGCTCGCACCGGAGCACCCGTTTTTGCAGGCCGTGGAACCGGAGCAGTTTACCGGCCGGCGGGAGGTCCGTCATCCCACGCCCATGCTCTCCATCGAAAAAGCTTACACCACAGAGCAATTGGAACGCTTTGTGGTCCGGGTGCGAAAAGAAGCCGAGGCGCTTGGAATGGATTCGGTAACATTCAGACTGACGCCCAAACTGGATGGCCTGGCCGGCCGGGATGACGGCAGCGTGTTCACCACCCGGGGTAACGGAGAAGTCGGTTACGAAATCTCCAGCGCCCTTGCCAAAGGCGTTGTCCCCATTGGCGGCCGCGGCCAGGGGGTGGGAGAAATTGTAGTGGTGAAAAGCTATTTCGATGAACGCATGGCCGATTTTTTCGAACACCCGCGCAACATGGTGGTAGGCATCATCGCCTCGGACACGCTTAACGAAAATGCCTCAACCGCATTGAACGACGGAATGGTCCACTTTGTCCCATACCGTCAAGCCAGGTCGACAATCGTTGATGGACGACGGTTGGTGGAAGGTACCCGACAATTGGTCCAGGATCTGCTGAAAAATGTGGACTATCCAACGGACGGCGTGGTGGCCGAGGTGACGGATGACCGGCTAAAGGAGCGGATGGGCGCCACGGCCCACCACTACCGCTGGCAGATCGCCATTAAGACCAAGGGCGAAACAGCCCAGACGACGGTAACCGGCATCCAGTGGCAGGTAGGCCGCACCGGCAAGGTCACGCCGGTTTTGGAGGTGGATCCGGTGTCGTTGTCGGGTGCAACCATCCGCCGGGTGACCGCCCACCACGCCGGCAATATCCGCAATTCAGGCATCGGCATCGGTACCCGCATCGAGATCATCCGCAGTGGCGAAGTCATCCCCAAGCTGGAAGCTGTTCTGGAGGTCAAAGGAGCGGTCGGACGGCCAGATGCATGCCCCGCCTGCGGCGGATCGCTGGTGTGGCAGAACGATTTTCTCATGTGCACCAACAACACCTGTCGGGCCCAGATCGAGCAACGCATCAGCCACTGGTTCCGGATTCTGGGCAATGCCGACTGGTTGGGCATCAAGACCATCAGCAAGCTTGTCGAAAACGGCCATGACAGTCTGGAGGCGATCTACCGGCTCTCTGAAACCGATTTCATATCCATGGGGTTCGGACCGGTGCAATCCAAAAATCTGGCCGAAGCCATCACCATCAGCCGCACGAAGCCGGTCGAGGACTGGCGGTTCCTGGCCGCTTTCGGCATCGCGGATCTGGGCACCGGTGACAGCCGCAAACTGTTGGCCCATGTATGCCTGGAGGACGTTGTGGTGCTGGACCCTGAAGCGATCGCCCAAATCAAAGGGTTTGGCGAGAAGACCAGCCAGAGCATCGTGACCAGCATCGGCACCATGGAGGAAACCATCCGCCACATGCTCGACCTGGACTTCAATCTGCAGCGCACGCCCTTGGCGATGGAGCAGGAGGCCGTCGACACGCCCGTTGCAGGCAAAGGCATCGTATTTAGCGGGAAAATGGTTCACGGCACCCGGGACGCGATGCAGGCAGAAGCCAGGACGCTGGGCGCCATGGTGCAGACAGCCGTCAGCGGGAAAACCGACTATCTGGTTTGCGGTGAGAACGTCGGGGCCACGAAGATCGCCAAGGCCAACCGGCTGGGCGTGAAAGTCCTCACCGAGAGCCAGTACATGGCCATGGTCACAGGCAAGTGAACCGCGCCAGGAGAATACGGCGTCCATGACCCGCCAGCGGCAACCATCTGCCATCATCCTTGCCGCCGGCTACTCCCGTCGTATGCAGCGATTCAAGCCTTTGTTGGTGTTGGGCGGGCGAACGGTGCTGGAACGCGTCGTATCCCTTTACCGCAGCGCCGGCGTGACAGACATCCGGGTGGTGACCGGCTT
>JAQYWF010000051.1 GCA_030145105.1 Desulfosarcina sp. | reverse complement strand
CTGAATCCTTTTTTTTAGACGGATTCTTGAGAAGCACGAGATCAAGGCTTGCGAATCCCAAGGAATGAGGTGTACATAAAGTACTCCGTTGTGACGAGGGATGAAGCTTAATGCAGACATCTGGCTTCTTACGAATCCGCCAGTCGGAGAAGGAATGATCGAACAAGAGACCATCGTACTGTGGAACCAGCCGGCAGCGCCGGGCTACTACCGCATGGGACTATCCTGCGCCACCGGATACGATACCGCTAAACCCGGTCAGTTCATCATGATCCGCACAGGCACCGGAGCCACACCCCTGTTGCGCCGCCCCTTTTCCCTGTTGGGGCTGATCCGGGAAACTGATCGCGTGACCGGGGTCGAAATCCTGTATAAAATGGTGGGAATGGGAACCGAACGGTTGTCCAGATGCCGGGATGGTGACCGATTATCCGTCATCGGACCGCTGGGAAACGCATTTTTAGTGCCCGAAAACTGCCGCCAACTGATCCTCGTGGCCGGCGGGGTCGGTGTGCCGCCCATCCGCTTTCTGGCCCAGTCGATGCTGGAGCGGGAGGGTAGTCTCAATCGTTGCGTGGTATTTGTCGGTGGCCGGACCAAGGATGACCTGGTGTGCATCACCGAATTCGACCTTCCCGGTTTTTTAGTGGACGTATCCACCGATGATGGCAGCCAGGGGAATCAAGGGATGGTGACCCGCAGCCTGGAAAAGGCGCTGGATGCCGGTCCGGCGGATCTCATCTGTGCCTGTGGTCCGCCGGGGATGCTCAAGGCGGTTTCCGCCATTGCATTAAAACGCGGTATACCCTGCCAGGTTTCCATCGAGGCCATGATGGCCTGTGGGATGGGCGCTTGCCTGGGATGTGCCGTGAAAGTGCGGGACGACGACGAACGCTACCGGCACGTCTGTGTGGACGGCCCGGTTTTCGATGCTCACCGGCTCTCGTGGTGATGGGTTTCGGTGCTTCGGAGCCACTTTGAGATTGACTTGAATCCCGAGCTGTGTTAGACGCAAGCATTCCGATCAAGGCCTGATCTGACGCCACTTTGCGGTCGGAGAAGGGTCGAATCCCATGAACAAAGAAACGCGAACGTGGATACGAGATCTGGCTTATTATTCGAGCCTGGGTTTCTCGGTGTCACTCTCCATTTTTATCGGGCTTGGGATCGGGGTGTATCTGGACAGGCGCTTTGACACGACACCATGGTTGACGCTTGTCTTCCTGGGGTTCGGCATCGCCGCCGGATACCGCAACATCGGCCTGGCAATAAAAAAAAGCCGCAAACTGTGACCCGCATCAGATTAACGGTTGTTCATTTGGCAATGATAGAGGGAGCCAGCCGTTGGTTAATATTGCAACGACCGATGACGCAGACCCAATTAATTACCTTTAAGTCTATAGCAGCGATAAATAGTCTACTGTGAATAATATTCAGCAGCGCTTGCTTACATTCGTTACGCGATCCAACTGGGTGCTTCTGGCTGCAGTCAGCCTGCTGGGCCTGCTGGCAGCGACGCCGGCATTCGCCCGGGGCATCATTTTCGGTGGGCTTATCGTCACGATCAATTTTCACCTGCTGGCCCATACCCTCAACAAGGCCCTTCGCCCTAAGCGGCTGACGTCCCCCAACGTGGTCTTGATCAAATACTACATCCGATTCATCATCAGCGGCGTGATTATCTTTTTCCTCATCAGCCAACAGATGGTGAACCCCATCGGTTTGTTCATCGGTCTTTCCGTCGTGGTCGCCAGTATCATTCTGGCCACCATGGTTGAGCTCAAAAAACTATTTTTCAAGGAGGCGGTCTAAGGATGGAGCATCCCTATCTATTTTTCGTGAAGATTTTTGAAGCGATCGGGCTGGGGCATTTCGCCCACACATACACGCATGTGGTCTACTCCTGGGTCCTCATGGCGATACTGATTATTGCCGGCGCCCTGGCCACCAAAACCATCTCCATGATACCGGGAAAAGCCCAGAATCTGTTTGAAGTGATCGTTTCGGGCATCGAAGATTTCATGGTGGAAACGGCCGGTGAAGAGGCCCGCTGGCTCTTTCCCCTGGCGGCCACCCTCTTTCTCTACATCTTCATCGGCAACCTAATCGGAATTATCCCCGGATTTTTTCCGCCCACCGCCAACCTCAACACCACTGGGGCCTGTGCCTTGGTGGTGGTGGTGTTCACCCACATTATCGGCGTCAAATACCATGGCGCCGGCTACATCAAACACTTTATGGGACCGGTCTGGTGGATGGCGCCGTTGATCTTCATCATCGAGATCATCGGACACCTGGCGCGGGTCCTGTCGCTCTCTTTTCGTCTGTTCGGAAACATGATGGGCCATGAGATTGTTCTGGGCATCCTTTTCGGCCTGGCCGGCGCCTTCTTTGCCCCGTTGCCGATCATGGCCCTGGGTATCTTCGTTGCCTTCGTGCAGGGATTCGTTTTCTTTCTCCTGTCCATCATCTACTTCTCCGGGGCCATGGAACACGCCCACTAATGGGGAAGCGTTAAAAGAAGCCCGTCGGTTCGCTGATACGGATCAAACCCATATCGGCGAATTGGCTTGTGTTCAATCGGTTTGGGGTAACTGGAAGAAGCCCTAATTATCAATCTTTTAAAGGAGGTAGTGTAGGATATGGAAGCTCAAGCATTGCAGTTCTTCATCGCGTGTGTGACAGCAGCTGGTTTTGGTATCGCAGTGGCCGCCTTCGGTTGCGGCATTGGACAGGGCATGGGCCTCAAGTCCGCCGTTGAAGGTATCGCCCGGAATCCTGAATCTTCCGGTAAGGTCACCGTAACCATGCTGATCGGTCTGGCCATGATCGAGTCGCTGTGTATTTACGCACTCGTCGTGTCCTTGATCCTGATCTATGCACATCCCCAGGCAGGCGCCATTGCCGCGCTGTTCGCAAAATAAGTCCGTACCTGCCAAAGCAGAAAATGAAAAGGGCCGCTGCTTGATTGCCGCGGCCCTTTTTACGTTTGGGTTCAGCGTTCAGGGTTCAGCGGACCGGGTAACGCTGAACTCAGAACCCTGAACGCAGAACCTTTTTAAGATACCGGCCGGTGTGGGACCCGGCCACCCGGCAGATGGCTTCCGGTGTGCCGGCAGCCACCACAACCCCTCCGGCGTCGCCTCCTTCGGGCCCTAAATCGATTACATGATCGGCGGTTTTGATCACATCCAAATTGTGTTCGATGACCACCACCGTATTGCCCGCATCCACCAGACGATTCAGTACAGCCAGCAGTTTGCGGATGTCGTCGGGATGAAGTCCCGTGGTGGGTTCGTCGAGTATGTAAAGGGTGTTTCCCGTGCCCCGCTTACTCAATTCCCGTGCCAGTTTGATCCGCTGGGCTTCACCTCCGGAGAGTGTCGTGGCCGACCGGCCGATGGGGACATAGCCGAGTCCGACATCCACCAGTGTTTGCAGTTTAGACCGGATGACATCGATGTTTTGAAACATGGCCAGGCACTGGTCGACGGTCATGTCCAGCACCTCGGCGATATTCTTGCCTTTATAGCGGATTTCCAAGGTCTCTCGGTTGTATCGCCTGCCTTTGCAGATATCGCAGGGGACATAGATGTCGGGTAGAAAATGCATCTCGATGCGAATGATGCCGTCCCCTTCGCAGGCTTCGCAGCGACCGCCGCGAATGTTGAAGCTAAACCGGCCGGGTTTGTAGCCCCGCATTCTCGCTTCCGGGGTGCGACTGAAAAGGTCCCTGATCGGTGTAAACAGGCCGGTATAGGTGCCGGGGTTGGATCGGGGCGTCTTGCCGATGGGGGATTGATCGATGTCGATGACCTTGTTGATCTTCTCGAGGCCAGTGATCCGCTCATAGTGGCCGGCCAGCAGGTTGAGCTGTTGAAGGCTGCGGATGGCTGCCCGGTAGAGGGTTTCCAGCACCAGGGTGGATTTGCCCGAACCGGAGACACCGGTGACGCAGGTGAACACACCGGTCGGGAAGGACACGTCGATGTTTTTCAGGTTGTTCTGACGAGCCCCGACAATGCGGAGGTCGCCCTGGCCGGTGGGCCGTCGTTGGGTCGGCACATCGATTTGCAGTCTGCCGGAAAGATATTTGCCCGTCAGGGACTGGTCGTCTTTCAGCATCTGGGCCGGCGTCCCTTGAAAGACCACATGGCCGCCATCGATGCCGGCACCGGGCCCCATGTCGACGACGTGGTCTGCGGCCAGGATCGTTTCTTCGTCATGCTCGACCACCAGCACCGAATTGCCCATGTCCCGCATATTCATCAGCGTACCCAGCAGACGCTTGTTGTCGCGTTGGTGAAGACCGATGCTGGGCTCGTCCAATACATAGAGCACGCCCGTCAATTTGGAGCCGATCTGGGTGGCCAGGCGGATTCACTGGCTCTCCCCACCGGACAAGGTGTGGGCCGGCCGATCCAAGGTCAGATAGGAAAGGCCCACATCATTCAAAAAGGCCAGGCGAGCGGCAATCTCTTTGATGATCTTTTCGGAGATCAAGCCGCGTTTGCCATCGGGCCGGAAGGCCTTGAAAAACATCTGCAGATCGGTGATGGATCGGCCGGTCAAATCGCCGACTGACGCTCCATTGATCTTTATCTGCCGACTCTCTCTGCGCAGACGCGATCCCTTACAATGGGTGCAGGGTGATCCGGCCATGTAGTCGCTCAGGGCGTTTTTTTCAGCCGACGATTCCGCTTCGGCATACTGCTGCTGCAGATGCGGGATAATCCCTCTAAATGGTTTCAACACTTTTTTTATACGACCGTTTTCATGGGCGGTAAAGGGGATCTGTTGGTCGCCCGAACCATACATGAGCACCGTTGTGAACGCCTCAGGAAGGTCCCGGTAAGCGGTATAGATATCTACGCCGTAAAAGGCGGTGAGATCTTCCAGAAACTCCCCAAAGGCTACTGAGCGACGATGGGCCCAGACGGAGAGCGCACCTTCTCTTAAGGAGAGTTCGGGGTTGGGAACAACCTGCAGGGGTGAAAAGCGCTTGATCGTGCCCAATCCATCACAATGCGGACAGGCGCCGTGGGGAGAGTTGAAAGAAAAGCTGGCTGGTGACAGTTCCGGATAGCTGACACCACATTGTTTACAGGTGGCGTTTTCACTAAAGTGCAGGGCCTCTTTGACTTCCTCCATGCGATTGCCGACAAATGCCACTTCCACCTGTCCTTCGGATCGCGCAATGGCCAGTTCCATCGAGTCCGCCAGGCGGTTGCGGATTCCCGGATTGAGAATCAGTCGGTCAACCACCACATCGATGGGCGGGGAAAGAGTGCCTGAAAGATCGACGGCAGTGTCCAGCGTCTGGATCTTCCCATCGATGCGCACGCGGGCAAACCCATCTTTTCTCAATCGTTTTAACAATCCTTGGTAACTACCCGCCGTCTCTTTCGCAAGCGGTGCAAGAACCATGAGCCGTGAGCCTTCGGGCCGTTCCATGACCGCTTCCACCATTTCGTCGATTGTCTGGGCAAGGATGGGTTGGCCGCACTGGTAACAATATGGAATTCCGACCCTCGCGAAAAGCAGCCGGATAAAATCATAAATTTCGGTTACCGTTCCCACGGTCGAACGGGGGTTGTGGATGCCAGTTTTCTGCTCGATGGCAATGGCCGGTGAGAGACCTTCGATCAAGTCCACATCGGGTTTTTCAAGCCGCTCCAGAAATTGCCGGGCATAGGTGGACAGCGATTCCACATAACGTCGCTGGCCTTCAGCATACAGGGTGTCGAAGGCCAACGTGGATTTGCCGGAGCCGGACAGGCCGGTGATCACCACCAGTTGGTTGCGGGGCAGACGCAAGCTGATGTTTTTCAGATTGTGCTGCCTGGCCCCTTCGATGGTGATTGCGTTGATGGTCGTCACGGATTCGGTTGGGTTGATGGGTCGATGTACATGATCAAAGCGGCCTGTTGGTTATGGGGAGCATTTGCGGTTCTCCATCGGGCCTGGTCCGCTGCCATGGTGATGCTCAGCAACGGTAAGCCCATCTTTCATTGTCTGGTCGGTGCATGATTGTCGGGTTGAAGAATTCGGCTATCATACTTATCCGATCCGGGTTTGTAAATTCATTTCCAATCATCCCTGTATTCATCACGTTTGCGGTCTACCCGTGACCCAGAATCGGTCATGGGCGCGACCGGCAACGGGCGCACCCTGTATCTTTAAAAACCAGTGGCTCAGTCGGATTACTGAGGTTTGATTTAATCTTGTCAAATTTGTTTCGGAATAAAGTCATAAAAACGTAAATCAGAGAAAAAATAAAAAAATCGATGGAAAACTGAGTTTACGAGTTTGTTGACACATTGTTGATAACTCCCGATCTGTTTAAAATGCTTATGGAAAAATCACGGGTTGAAAAACCTTGTATTTCGAAGCAGTTGCTCGGCAAAAACAAGGTAACTAATAGAAAAAATTATCATAAAAAATCTTTGTTAGCATCGTGTTAACAGTTTGATTAACCGACCGTCTTCAAGATTGACTTGTAACACCCTATTTTGTAGATAACTTGCCAGTCGTCGAATTTTACGGCCACCTTTCTGAAAACCTCAGATAATTAACCAACAGCTTCATATTTTAAACCAGTAGTCGGCTGTTTCATCAAAGCTTGCAATTAATTGTAAATGCTGCTGAAGGGAATTTATTTTTTAAATGAACCAGATATGGACGTCAGTGAAATCTCTGCTTAAGGAAAAACTTCCCGGACACAGCTACCGAATGTGGATTGACCCCATCGAATTCAGCGAAAATGAAAACGATGCCATGGTGCTGGCTTGCCCCAACCTTTTTTCTAAAAAGCGAATATCCGACAATTTTGGCCAAATGATCGAAGACGCCGTTTCCAGTGAGGCGGGCAGGGCCTTCAAGGTCCGCCTGATCGTCGGCCCAAGCCAAGCCACAGCGTGCAAAGATATAAAGCAGGACCGGCAGATGAAACTGCCGGATATCGACTCGCCAGCCCGTGGTGGCAGACTGCTCAGAAAAGACTACACATTCGATCAGTTCGTCGTCGGTAAAAACAGTGATTTTGCCTACTCTGCCGCTCTGTCACTGGCAGCCAGCAACCTGGGAAACCAGAACGCCCTTTATCTGCTTTCGAAAACCGGCCTTGGAAAAAGCCACCTTTCCCAAGCGGTGGGACACCACATCTTCCAGACATTCCCCAATGAGCGGGTCTATTATATCACGGCCGAAGACTTCATGAATGAGATGACCGATTCCTATCGCAGCAGCAGTATCCATCGATTCAAGGAAAAGTACCGCCAGAACTGCGATGTCCTGCTGCTGGAGGATGTTCACTTCTTGAGCGGAAAAAGCGGGACTCAGGAGGAGCTGTCCAATACGCTGGAGTCATTGATGAATGCCAATAAAAAAATTATATACTCCAGCAACTACCTGCCATCGGACATTCCCAAACTGAACGACAAACTCAAATCCCGGCTCGGTTGCGGCCTGATTTCGAAAATCGACGCCCCTGACTACAAGACCCGACTTCGAATACTGAAGAAAACGGCTTTATCCAGTGGGTACGACATTCCCGAAGCGGTCTTGCAATATCTGGCATCCGAACTGACCGATGATGTGAGGCAGCTGAAGAGCGGATTTATCGGTGTCGCCGCCAAGGCATCGCTGCTTGGATCGGATGTGGATTTGGCACTTGCCCGAAGCGTCGTAAAAAACATCGTTACCTCACGCGAGGGTATCACCCTGGATTCTATCAAGCGGCTGGTTTGTAAGTATTACAATGTCAGCATTGTGGATCTCACTTCTCCCTCCCGGCGGCAATCCATCGTCCGGCCGCGGCAGGTGGCCATGTACCTCTCCCGGCAGTACACCGACCATTCTCTTCAAACCATCGGCAAGAGTTTCAACCGATATCATGCAACGACCCTGCATGCCCTGAAGGTTGTGGAAAAGGGCATCAAGGAAAAAGGTCCCTTTCAGAAACACGTCGAGTTTTTGTCCGAGCGCTTGGAAAAAGGAAAGATCTGACTCGGCCTTAAAAACCAAGGCATTCGATCCCGACTGTCTGAAACAACTGGAACGCCTCGTCGGCACTCCCGATTTTCGTAAAGAGGTCAGTAATGAGGCGATGTTGCTGATGCAGCGAATCAAACAGCCATTTGACCCGCTGGGATTGTTAAACCCTGGAAAGGTTTTCCCCGAGTCGATCGCGTAGGTAGGGGGGAAAGCAATGAAAGGATCCCTGTGGCAACTGAGTGGGCGCTTAATTCAGTTGGTTTTTATAACCATGCTGCTGGCTGAAACCAGCTCTTCCAGCATCTCAAACCGTTCATTCTGATCGTTCTCAATGGCGCAACGCAAGCTTAGGGCACACCGCTGGCGGCATATCAGATCGGTTTTCCGATATCTACCGAAACAGCCCAAGTACTGATCAAACGATAGTTCCATTTCCTGCTCCGATATTGTATGCAAATCCTTTTACTCCAGTAAGTTGAGAAGTTCATCATGGATGAGGCCGTTGGTGCTGACAATTTCATCCTCGTCGATAGCATAGGGGGCACCCGAAAAAACCGTGGTTCGGGCACCGGCTTCTGTGGCCACCAAAAACCCGGCAGCCGTATCCCAGGATTTGAGATGCTGCTCCCAGAAGCCTTCAAAGCGGCCGCTGGCGACGTAGCATAGATCCAGGGCTGCCGATCCCAGTCGTCGGACCCCCTGGGTGGCCGTCAGGCAACTACCGAAACGCTCCATCAATGGCCCGAATATGGTCTGGTGATCGTAGGGAAAACCGGTGACCAGCAGGCTGTCGGCAAGTGTGGAGGTGTTGGATACGAAAATGGGCTTTCCGTTGAGCTGGGCCCCCTGGTCCTTGACACCCACGAACAGTTCGCCCAAAAGGGGCGCCAGGACGAATCCGGCCAAGATGTGGTCATCGACCGCAAAGGCGATGGAGACACAGAACAGCGGCAGGTTGTGGGCAAAATTGGTTGTGCCGTCCAGCGGATCAATGATCCATTGGCCACCGCTGCCTGCATGTGTCCCGCTCTCTTCTGCCAGGATGGCGTGGTCGGGAAAGGCCTTGGCGATGGTGTCGATGATTGCCGCTTCGGATCTTATGTCAGCTTCGGTCACCAGATCGATAGCCCCTTTTTTACGGACCGATCGAAGTTCGCCGAAATGCGCTTTGAGAACCTTGCCGCCGCTGATCGCAGCAGCGATTCCTACCTTTTTGATCCGTTCTATGTCCATAAGAAAGAACATCTACAAATATTTGGTACAATCTGTCAACTGAATTGTCAGTGTAGATTGAACCATCTCAAATATAGAAAATTATTCCGATTTCCTGCCAGTTTGAGCGGTGTGCCCATACAGGTGTTCCACTGCGGCTTCCATCTTTTCCGACAGTGGCTTCAGCGTCGATCGGTCTAATGCGCTGACCGCGATGCCATTTAAGCGCTGGATCAGACCATCACAGATGTCCGGATCCACCCGGTCCATTTTGTTGAGCACCCGGATCGTGGGAATGCCGCACAGGTTGAGTTCGGCAAGGATCGTTTCTACAGAACGGATCTGGTCCGGGTGGCGTGGATTGCTGATGTCAACGATGTGCAACAGTAAATCGGCGTTTTCCAGCTCTTCCAGCGTAGCCCGGAAAGCAGCCATCAACTCCTTTGGTAGATCCCGGATAAACCCCACCGTATCGGTAATTATCACCTCGATGTCCCTGGGAAACCGCAGGCGCCGGCTGGACGGATCCAGGGTGGCGAACAGCTTGTTTTCGGCCAGCACCCGGCTATGGGTCAACTGGTTGAGCAGGGTCGATTTTCCTGCATTGGTGTAACCGATGATGGAGATGATGGGCAGGCCCTTTTTGCTTCGTCGACTTCGCTGCTGGCTGCGGTTTTTCTGGACGGTGGCCACTGCTTGCTCAAGGCGTCGAATGCGGTCTCTGGCCCGTCTCCGGCTGATTTCAAGCCGGGTTTCCCCCGGCCCGCGTCCGCCGATGCCGCCTGTTAGCCGGGACATGGCGGTATCTTTCGTAACCAGTCGGGGAAGAATATATTTCAACTGGGCCAGCTCCACCTGCAGTTTACCCTCCCTGGTTTGGGCCCGCTGAGCGAAGATATCCAGGATTAATTGCGTCCGGTCGATCACTTTGACCTCAGTGCGGTCGGCAATGGAGCGAATCTGGGACGGATTGAGCTCCTGGTCGAAGATGATCAGTGTCGCACCCCGATGAAGCGCCATGATAGACAGTTCGTCCAATTTTCCGCTTCCCATGAGAAAACGGGGGTTGGCTTTTTTCCGTTGCTGCAGAACCGTATCTATGATGCTGATATTAGCAGTACGGGTCAGTTCCTCCAACTCATCCAGTGAATCGACGGCATTTTTTCGGGGGCCGGTGAAGACACTTACCAGCAACGCGCGTTCGGACCCCACCTGGCCGCCGCCGGTGTCGATCTTTTTTCGGGCCAATTCGGCTTCGAGCGCCTGAATCAGGTTCAAGCAGTCGATTCCCGGCCGGAAGGGCGGGATCGGATCCATGATCTGGTAGGGGCTCGATTCGCTTGCACCCGGAAGGATGTGGGCCCAGTGGATCAATACCGGTGCTCCGGTTTCAGTCATGGTGACAACTGCCATGAGATCCAGTCGAAGGAGGGCCAGGTCGGTCAGGTCGTCCTGGGTGAGGGGGGTTTCGGTTAGATGCGTGTGGACGCATCGGAGCCCCCGCAGACGGTCCGGTGCCAACCGGTAATCTTTCAGATCAGGGATAACAATGCGGTCCACTTCTCCAAACAGGGTTTGAACAATCCTACCGCTGCGGTTGATGAGAAGGCCTATCTGTCGGCTGGTTTCAGCAGAAAGCGCGCATAAGTCTCTGCACAATTCGTGGGAGACGATGGCCTGGGGGGAGACGCGTCGTCGGCTTAGATTTTCCAACCGCTTGATTTGGCTGGCTTTGAGTCCCAGCAGGTTGCCGAAGATCTCTTTCATTCAGTGGCCAGGTTTTCGAACCGCGTGTAGGATTTCAAGAAGGCCAGGGGGGCCATGCCGGTGGGACCGTTTCTCTGTTTTGCCAGAATGATTTCCGCCGTGCCCCGGTGGGGGCTGTTCTCATCGCGGTTGTAAACTTCATCCCGGTAGATGAAGGCCACCAGGTCCGCGTCCTGCTCCAAGGCACCGGACTCCCTCAGGTCCGACAATTGGGGGCGTTTGTCGCTTCTCTCCTCCAGTTTCCGGTTGAGCTGGGACAGCGCGATGACAGGTATGTTCAGCTCCTTGGCCAGGATTTTCAGCGAACGGGAGATGTCCGATATTTCAAGATCCCGCCGTTCGATATTGGCGCTGCCGCGCATGAGCTGAAGATAGTCGATAATGATCATGCCCAGGCCCTTGTCCATTTTCATGCGCATGGATTTGGTCCGAATGGACGTGGTAGAGATATCCGGTGAGTCATCGATAAAGAGGGGGGCTTCGGTGAGCCGACCGGCTGCGTCAGTGATTCGGTTCCAGTCTTCCTTGTTTAAAAAACCGCTGCGGATGCGGGAGGAATCCACGCGGGCCTCGGCGCAGAGCATGCGCAAGGAAAGCTGTTCTTTTGACATTTCAAGTGAGAAGATGGCCACTGGCACGCCGCCTTCGATGGCTGCATTGCGTGCCATATTCAGGGCGAAGGCTGTTTTCCCCATGGCCGGGCGGCCGGCGATGATGATCAAATCGGAGTTTTGAAACCCGGAGGTGAGCGCATCCAGCTTTGAAAAACCGGTGGTGACACCGGTGACCAGCGCCCGATTGCCCTGCCGTTCCTCTAACGCGTCGATGTTGGACTCGATAATTTTACTGATGGGGAAAAAAGCCTGCTTGGTCTTTCCTTCGGAGAGCTCAAAAATGGCGCTCTGGGCAAACTCGACGACACGTTCGACTTCTCCTCGGTCTTCAAAACACCGATTGGAGATGTTGTTGGAACGTTCAATGAGACGCCTTAGGGTGGCCTTGTCATGAATGATCCGCGCGTAGTGGTGTGCATTGACCGCCATGGGCACGGCATCCACCAGTCGGGCCAAGTAGGCGGCCCCGCCGATTTTTTCCAACTCGTCCTTCTCCCGAAGAAGGTTGCTCAATGTGACCAGATCTACCGGTTCGCTCTTGGCATAGAGTGTCTCTATCGCGGCAAAGGTGATCTTGTGGGCAGTTTTGTAGAAATCATCTGCAGACAGGATCTCGAGGATGTCGATGAGTGTGCTGTTGTCGATCAGAATGGCACTGAGAATCGATTCTTCGGCCTCGATGCTTTGCGGCGGAAGTTTATGGAATGTTGAATCTTTGGGTGCCGGATGTTGGGTGTCGGGCATGAACGATCAACTCTTTTAATAAACACCGGGAGCCTTTTGCCGCTTGGGCTCAAGAGCTCCCGGCAATCTGTGTTAGATCATGCTTCTTCGGGGACGACTTCGACGGTGATTTCCGGCTCGATGCCTTGGTATACCCGGATGGGAACCTTGAATGTACCAATGTTTTTTATCGGTTCATTGAGCAGCACCATCCGTTTTTCCACCTCGACATCCTGTTTCTTCAGGGCGACAATGATGTCTCGAACGGTTACGGAACCATAAAGCTTATCCGCTTCGTGGACCTTTGATGCAATGGTCACCATAACGGCCTCGAGACGGTTGGCCATCTCTTGGGCGAACTCTTTTTCTTTTGCAATCTGCAGCTCGAATTTGGCCTTTTCCTGCTCAAGAATTTTGCGTTGCTGGGGGGTGGCCGGAACGGCTTTGCTCTGGGGGAGCAGGTAGTTACGTGCATATCCGTCCGCCACATTGACTTCGCTTCCGATGATGCCCAACGAACTGATGGTTTCCTTCAAAATTACTTTCATGCTAAACCTCCAAAAAAAGGACCGCCTGGTTTTTAAGAGGGTCGGTCCGGTTCACCCTTATTGGTGTCTATTTTTCTAAAATTGATCCACATGTCAAATAGCCCGATGCAGATGATTACCAGCAGGAATAGTTGTTGCAGAGCGATCATCATGTACAGGACCACCCGAATGGGTCGTGGCAGTTTCTTTTTTTCAAAGAAAAAAGAAACGATGGCAATCCCCTGGATGAAATAAATCGTCAGTAGCACCAGCAGACCGTTGACACCGATCAGCCGGATATCCGTCGCGGGCAGAAACATGATCAGGCCGCAGCCGATAACACCCCATATCAGCGGTTCGGGAGCCCGCCACCGATTGAGATGGCCGAAGTCCGGAAAAGAGAGGCCCCGGCGCTCCATGATCGGCCGCGCGGCAATTAAGTTTGTCCAAGCCACAAACAGCGTAGACGCGGCGGCCAGTGATGGCAGAATCCGTACCAGCACGAATTGAATCTGGTCGAGGGAGCCCGAAATGGTGTCAATGGTTTCCTGCGGGATGCCAATACCTTTATATAGGTCAAGGGACAAAGCCAGGTTCGTTGCCACGTAAGCTGAAACCAGGGTGTATATTCCCGTGTTGGCGACCATGCTGTATAGCAGGATGCCTGCCAGGCCGGCACCTAACACAATGCCGCAGGCGGCCACGACGGTCATCTCCACGGAGAGCTCTTTTTCGAACATCTCGCTGATGGCAAAACCCAGAAACATGAGCCCTGAAAAAAAGAGGATGTCCATGGTCAAGCCACCAAAGACAAGGCCCATTACCGTGATGGCCACCAGCGGGACGATCATGCCGCGGCGTCTGCCCAGTTTAGCCCGGTAAAAAAGAATTGGCAGGGGAATGAACATAGAGAAGAGAAAGCCCACCACCGGCATAAAGACCGACACGGAAAAGATGACGAGGGTAGCCATTACGCCGGTAGCGATATCTTTCGATACTTCACTTTGAAATGGCAACGGCACCATCCGCTTCTCCTGGTAATAAGCGTTCTTGTCCCACCGGCTAAGCTTGACCGGCTACAGGTCAAAGTTCCCAACGTATGGCAGCAGGGCAATGGTCCGTGCGCGCTTGATAGCATGGGTCAGGGCTCGCTGGTGTTTGGCGCAGGCACCCGAAATTCTCCGAGGGATGATCTTTCCTCGTTCGGTGGTGAAATACTTCAGCGCTCGGGGATCCTTGTAGTTGATGATCAGGCTCTGGTCTGCGCAGAATCGGCAGACTTTGCGCCGGTGGAAAATTCTTCTTTTCTTTCTTCGGGGGCGGGGTTTTGAAACGGCCATGGGTTACTCCTCTTTTTTTGCTTCGATAGGTTCATTGTTCTCGGTCGGTGCTTCAGTTTCAACGGCTTCGTCAGCCTTTTCGACTGCCGCTTGCTCCGTCGTCGCCGCCTGCTCGGCCGCTGCCGCTTTTTCCGCCAGATCAGCTTTGATCGCGTCGAGGTCAGCATTTTCATCCAGCAGGACTGTCATGAACTTCATGACTTTGTCGTCGATTCTGAAAAACCGTTCCATCTCCTGAATCAATGCCCCGTCACCGCAAAAATCCAATCTTACGTAGTGTCCCCGATTTTTTTTCTTGATGTCGTAGGCCAGTTTTTTGGTGCCCCAGTCATCCGTCTCGATCAGAAACCCATCATACTGGGGAATCAGATCGTTTAGACGCTCGAAGATCGGCGTTTCTGCCTCCTTCGAGAGGTCGGGGTCAATAATGACGATCGTTTCGTACCGCTTCATAAAACCTCCTTGTGGCTTCGCAGCCCCGGCCAAAAGCCGGAGCAAGGATGAGTGATTCCATCGGAATCAACAAAAATTAATACAAATATCATTAACATAAAAAAACTGTCAAGAGCTTAGTCCAAATCACAGGGTTTCCAACGGTAGCGGTGGGTTTATGCCTGGCGCCATAAAAAAAGGGGCGGCATTACCGTCCCTTGAAAAAATCCTTGGTGGGCCGTGAAGGAATCGAACCTTCAACCTACTGATTAAGAGTCAGGTGCTCTGCCTAGTTGAGCTAACGGCCCTTTGGGTGTCTCAAAACAAGGGCGACTAGTAACAGCCACGATGGTGGATGTCAATGCGTTTTTTTACCGTTCGGGCCAAATAGACGGACTGCTAAGCATCCGGCCATCCGTTGACCTTGTCTCGACTGATTCGTGTTCGATTCCGCTTCCATTCATTCTTGCGTTGACGCGATCTTTTTTTGGAATGATCTTTGTGGGTTGAATCGATCGTCAGGTCCAAATAGTAACTTCCCGGTGTCGCTGACGTCGCCTGCGATCTGGGTTTTTCCACCTGTTTCGCCTCCGGTCGTTTTTTGGGAAGTGGTGGTCCGTTGAAACTGCCAAGCGGCAAGCAATCCGATAGGAACAAGTGTTTCCCGAAACGCCATACCGTGGCCCCGTTTTTGCGGGCAATCTCCGAGTTTACTGTCAGGATTACGGGGGACGGATCGATCCGCCGGCCAAGCCGTTGAGCCATGGCGATAGCGCTGGTCAGGATGATCCGATTGCCGGAGGCGGTTGCGGCCAGGCCTTTTCCCAGTAATACGGGGTAAGCTCGCTGGCGTACCGCATAATAGATCAGTTTGGGGAAGGTATCCGGGATCTCAGGTAAAAAGAGACGGGTTCGATCTTTGGCCCGGATCAGGTTATTCTCAATCTCGACTGCCGGCGAACCGGTAGAATAGATCACCTCACGAATTTGATTCAACCGAACATGGCGCCAGCCGGGTTCTTCACCCAGGGATTTCATTAGGTCTTTGATTTTCACATAGCCATTATCGTTTGGAAGCAGGCCGAATTCATCGGGCTGCCGGCCAAGAATATAAACAAGCAATTTAGAGAGTTTGTCTACGGTATGGCGGTGTTTCATCGGTCGAAGTAAGCGCCTGCTTGGATTGAAATTGGGTTTGCGTTCAGGGGAAATGGCCGGCCAGCCGTCACTCCTCCGGCTTTGGCAATCTGTCCCCAGTGTCGCTGCTGCTTGACCTGACTGCCCGTGTTTGGTAGTTTCCGCATCCAACAACTTAAAGTCAACCCGTTTTTCTCCGCTCAACCAGAAAGGATATCGAGCAATGAACAAAAAAAGATCCACTGCATTATACAAAAGGGCACAGGAATTGATCCCAGGCGGCGTGAACAGCCCGGTCAGGGCCTGCCGGTCCGTGGGAATGGATCCATTGTTTATCGACCGTGCCGACGGGTGTCGGCTGGTTGATGCCGACGGCAACGCGTATATTGATTATATCGGATCATGGGGCCCGATGATCCTGGGCCACCGGCATCCATCGGTGATCGCTGCCATTTCGTACGCCTTAGACAAGGGAACCAGTTTTGGGGCACCTACCGAACTGGAAATTGAACTGGCAGAATTACTTGTCAAGGCCATTCCCTCAATGGAGATGGTGCGAATGGTGAATTCGGGAACGGAAGCCACCATGAGCGCCATCCGGTTGGCACGGGGGTACACCGGTCGGGATAAGATCATCAAATTTGACGGTTGCTACCATGGGCATGCCGATTCTCTGCTGGTGGAAGCCGGTTCCGGTGTGGC
The DNA here is from genome assembly GCA_030145105.1 of Desulfosarcina sp. Lineage (GTDB taxonomy): Bacteria > Desulfobacterota > Desulfobacteria > Desulfobacterales > Desulfosarcinaceae > Desulfosarcina. The sequence continues at coordinate 3,957 of JAQYWF010000051.1, read as the reverse complement.
TACCCTGCAAATTCCCGGAAGTTCAGGCGTCCCCGCCACTTTTGTCGAGCATACGTTATCGCTTCCCTACAACGACATCGATACGGTGAATAGCGTGATGAAGGAAAAGGGGAATCAGGTTGCCTGCATCATTGTTGAGCCTGTAGCTGGAAACATGGGATTGGTACTGCCGGAAAACCAGTTTCTTGAAACCCTTCGTGAAACGTCTGAAAAATACGGTGCCTTGCTCATTTTCGATGAGGTGATGACCGGCTTCAGGGTCGCTTTTGGCGGGGCTCAAGAACGTTATGGCATATCCCCGGACCTGTCCTGCTTCGGTAAAATTATCGGTGGAGGCCTGCCGGTGGGTGCATACGGCGGCCGTCGCGACATCATGGCCCACATCGCTCCTAAAGGAACCGTTTACCAAGCCGGTACCCTGTCTGGTAACCCTTTGGCCATGGCCGCGGGTATAGCAACGCTGAAGCAATTGAAAACGCCCGGCTTCTTCGAAAACGTGGACACGCAAGCCCAAAAGTTGATCACCGGGTTGGCATCACTGGCCAAAAAGGCCCATATACCCGTTTCCTGCGCCCGATCAGGTGCAATGCTAGGCCTGTTTTTTATCGATCAACCCGTGAAAAGTTTTACCGATGCAAAAAAATCCAATTTAGAGCGATTTTCGTTATACTACAAAGGGATGCTGGAGAACGGCATCTATCTGGCGCCCTCTCAGTTTGAAGCGTTTTTTATATCTGCCGCCCACGATGACGAGGCCATCGAACAAACCCTCTATGCTGCTAAGAAGGTTTTTGCCAATCTTTAAAAAAGGCGTAAAAACAAAAAACCCTTGACGGCGGTTGGGCTGGCGAGGGTTTTTTGTTTCTTTAAGGCTGTCAATATCGGGTCAAAAGGAATATTTCAGGCGGACCCATGGATTTAGAAGGTCGCGTTGCTCGTTTGCCGCGTCGAAGGAGGCGTCTCCCTGAACATACTCGAGAATGCATTCTACATCGACGTTCAGGGATGAGTTGGCTGAAATAGGCATACACACCCCGCGTTTATGCGTTTCTTTTAGCGTGGGGTGTGAATTGGTATTGATTAACGCATTGCCGGGGCTCGCAGTTCTCAGCAATCCATAACCGGAACCCATGCTGCATCCACAAAATAAGATCGCCATCGCTGATAATATCAAGAAAACTGTCTTTTTCATTTTTTTGCTTTCTTTTTTACCTACGGTGCCGTGTTGTCAGATCATTCTGTGAACTTTTGTATCGCCAGAACAATTAACCTGTCTGGTTTTGTGCAATCTTTATTGTCTATCAATTAAAGAAATAATTCACTGGATTGACGGCCACCCCATTTAAGCGGACCTCGTAGTGAAGGTGCGGACCGGTGCTCCGACCGGTATTTCCTACCAGGGCAATGGTTTCACCGCGTTTCACGCGCTTACCCTTTTTCTTCAGTAGTTTCTGTGCATGACCATAGCGGGTCACCATTCCGAATCCGTGTTCAATGGTCACCATATTACCCATCAGCCCCTTGCGGCCGGAAAAGGTTACCAGACCGTCCGCAGGTGCGATGATCGGCGATCCTGCATGGGTGGCGATGTCAAGTCCACGATGGAATTCACGGCGGCCGGTGAAGGGTGATTCCCGGTATCCAAAACGCGAGGATACCCACCCTTTCAATGGACGGATGGAAGGGGTGGCGGCCAATAAGTTCCGTTTTCCTTCCAACTGGCTGAAGATAGTTGAAAATGAACGTTGTTGGTTATGGGAGGCATGATCGATTTCATTGATTTCAACGTGCATGTCTCTGACAAGTTCCTGGTAGTCCTGTTCCAACATCGTCGTGGGGTCCAGGTCCTCCGGATCTGAGCCACCCACACCGAAAAAACTTGACCCGTCATTGTTGGGTTCCAGGTTGGCAATGATTCGAATTTTTTGTTCAAAATTGCCAAGTTCGGCCAATTTTGCATTTAAGGCTTCTATTTTGTTTGAAAAAGAAACGATTTGACTTTGGTGTTGAACAACCCGTTCTTCCTGCATCTGCAGGGATGAACGAAGCTGTTGGACATCCTTGACTTCTTTTTTCAACCGCAAATAATCGGAAATGCCCAAATACAGCACGGTTGATGCCGCCATGACTATCATAAAGGCCATCGGAAGCAGCATTCTGGGAATGCTTGTCTGCTTCACAGGGGTTCCGGTACCGTCGAAAATCAACAGGGTCAGTTTTTTCTTCATCATCACCATCGTCGAGTAGGTTTTTAAGACATTAATTCTTAAAGGTCGCTTGATTAATCGGAACCAGGTCGATTGTGCAATGCCCCTGGAAACGACCTTTCCGTTCGCTGGAAATATGCCCAATCCGGGTCTCGATCTGTTTTTTGGGGCATTGGGCGTCACTGCTGTAGTAGGTCATGTTCAGAACGCTTCCGGCCTTGAGTTTTGGAAGAACGGCGGAATTTTCCTTGACCACAACAAACATGGGACTGGATTCGCTGCGCCATATTTTGAATTGATAGATCGGATGAGGTTCGTCTACAGCAAACTCCACGCTGTAAAACCCTGTGGGTTTGAATGAATTGTTAAATTTACTGACGGTGCGGGTGCTCATTTCGATGGCTGCCATGGAAATACCTCCGGGATACAATAGTCTGCTCAGAACCAACGGTAAATTCAATTAAGGAATCTTCAAGCAATTTTAATGCCATTCATTGGATTGACGCGTGGCCAATGCATCAGACGTGAATTGGGTATCGGCAGTTTTGAAATGGTCTTGAATCGGAATGAAAAAAAGGCAGGATCAGGCAAGATCCCTGATGTCGTATCGGGTGATCAGTCTTGATAGGTAGGTCCGCTGGATGTCCATGACCTTGGCGGCGTTGCTTCTGTTACCACTGGTATGTCTAAGGTTGAGCAGGATAAATTCTTTTTTGAATTCGTTGAGGGCCTCGTCGAGCGTGAGCCCGACCTTGAGGCCGGCAAACTTCGGCAGAGAGGCGGTGATGGGCAGATCCTCCGGCATGATTGTTTTTCCATTTCCCATAACCACGGCGCGTTCAATGGCATTCCTCAATTCGCGAATATTGCCGGGCCAGTTGTAGCGGGACATCTTGTCCATGGCCGCTTCAGATATGGTCAGGCCCAGCAGGCCGGTTTCCTTCTTAAACACGTCAAGGAAATGGTCGACCAGAAAGGTAACGTCTTCAAGGCGTTCTCTGAGTGGGGGGATATTGAGTTGAACGACGTTCAGCCGGTAAAACAGATCCTCCCTGAACTTTCCCTCCTCCACCTGTTTCTTAAGATTTTTGTTGGTAGCCGATAGCACGCGCACATCCACGGTGATGGGGGTGTTTCCACCGACTCGGTAAAACACGCCTTCCTGCAGCACTCTGAGCAGTTTGGCTTGTATCCCCGGGGCCATCTCCCCGATCTCATCAAGAAATAAGGTCCCTTCATGGGCGGTTTCAAATTTTCCGAGTTTGCGGCCCGCTGCACCGGTAAAAGAGCCTTTTTCATGGCCGAAAAGTTCCGATTCCAAAAGGGGCTCGGGTAAGGCGGCACAGTTCAGAACCACCAGCGGTTTCTCCTCGCGTGGGCTTTCGCGGTGGATCAGGCGTGCCAGCAGTTCTTTGCCCGTACCACTTTCGCCTTGAATCAGGGCAGTGGTCTTTGTGCGGGATAGTTTTTGGGCGTCTTCCAAGACTTTATTTAAGATAACGCTTTTCCCGATAATCTGGTGCTTTTCGCCCAGTTCCTTTTTCAGGTCCTGATTCTCCTGGCGAACCTGCTCAAGGCTTCGTGCACTGCCGATGGCCAGGGCGGCAAGGCTGGAAAATTCTTCAAGAACAGCCATGTCCCCATGGGTAAACTGAGTGTTGTCCCTTTTGTTGATGACCTGGACGACGCCGATGGTGCTGTTTTTTATTTTTAAGGGAACGCAGGCCATAGAACGGGTTTCATAGTCAAT
>JAQYWF010000012.1 GCA_030145105.1 Desulfosarcina sp. | reverse complement strand
GGTGTACGTGGCATTCATGGGCATGGAAAGAATCGTTGCGGATCTAACAGACCACGCAATTCTATTCAGACTGCTGTCCATGGGTGCGGCAGCACAGGAAATGGCGGGCTATGTGAGCTACATCGGCGGGCCCGCAGAACAGGGGCGCACTGACGGTCCCGAGGCGTTCCACCTGATCATCGTCGATAACGGGCGCAGTCGAATCCTGGCGGATCCGGATTTCAGGGAGATGCTCTGCTGCATCCGTTGCGGGGCCTGCCTCAACATGTGCCCGGTATATGGGAAGATCGGTGGGCATGCCTATGGATCGGCCTATTCGGGACCGGTCGGGGCGGTGGTCACCCCGCTTCTCACCGGCATCAGCCAGGCCAGTGATCTTTGCCTGGGCGAGTCTTTGTGCGGGGCCTGTATGCCGGCCTGTCCGGTCAATATCAATATTCCCCGAATGCTTCTTCTGCTTCGTGCCAAATTGGCCGAAGGCGACGCCTCCTGGAATGTTAGCATTAGAAGCAGGGCGGAGCAGGCGGCCTTCACCGCGTGGTCCTACCTGATCCGCAGCAGGTTCGTTTACGAGATGTTTCTTAAAGGTGCGTCTATCGGTCAGCAATTGCTTCCCGGGAGACAGAATATGATCAGCCGTCTCCCTTTTGCCGGTAAAGGCTGGACCCAGAGCCGCGATCTGAGGCGGTTGGCTCCCCAAAGTTTCATTCAACGCTATCGTATCGAACGTGCGTCAGGGAAAAAGAGATGAGACCACACGGGCGGGTTGAATTTATCAAACATGTCAAAAGGGCGCTGAACCGAGATGATCCCGGTATACGATCACTGGATGATATCATCCAATGTCTGCCGGATGCGGATGATACCCGGCTTCTTGAGAAAATCGCCAACCGAGGCAAAAAGTCTCATCTGGCCCTGCTGGAAAGACTCATCGAAGCCGGTAAATTGGTCAATGTGGGCATCATGGTCGAAAAGGACGCGGACAAGGCCGCCGCCTCCATTTCGAAGATAGCCGCCGAGAAGTGCGCCGAATGGGGTGACCAGAAATCGGTGGTTGCCTGGGATCACCTGCTCGTCAAGCGTCTTGGGCTTGCCGCCCATCTAAGCCCCTTGAACATTCCTGTGTATTTCGCCGACAGGCAGCCTGGGCCGGCCGGCCGGCTGGAGATCATGCGTAAGCACGCCGAAGGTGCCTTTATCGGCATTACGTCGGCCGACTTCTGTATCGCCGAAACGGCGACCCTCACCATGAAAACCCGCCCCGGGCAGCCTCGCTGCGTCTCACTACTGCCGTCAATTCATATCGCGGTGATTCGGATAGAGCAGATTCTTTCCAACCTGAACGAGTTATACACGCTGCTGAAATGGAACCCAACAGAACGGGCCGAAGGCATCACGCGCTGCATGACGCTGATCACCGGTCCCAGTAAAACGGCGGATATTGAAGCCACCCTCGTCCACGGGGCCCACGGGCCGCGGGAACTGACCATTGTTGTCCTGACCGGCTGATCGCATTCATCCAATCAATTGTGACCACCTATGCCGAGTCAAATCGCTGACGGCGATCAAACCGGTTGCTTTCACGCAGCATTTGTCCTATCCTGTCCACTGAACATAAACAGCGATCTTTCCGAATCGGTTGGCCCCATAACACTCACTTCCCGTTCCGGGTCACCATCTGATTTCGGCGGCAGTTGTTACGACTGCGAGCAATCCCACCCCTCACATCAGATGGTAGTCCCATGTCTCCACATAATCCATGCATGCGGTGTGGTGCCTGCTGTGCCTTATTCCGGGTATCTTTCGACTGCTGCGAGACAGATAATTTCCCGGGCGGCCTGATCCCTTCCCATTTGGTATTTTTATTGAATGAAAGGCGATCGGCCATGAGGGGCACCGAGAAAAGGCCGATCCGCTGCCGGGCCTTAACCGGCACAGTCGGCCATTCCGTCAACTGTACGATCTATGACCGGCGACCGACGACCTGTCGGAAGTTTTTGTCTGTATGGGAGAACAACGTCGTCAACCCGCTATGCGACCAGGCGAGAGCCACGTATGGACTGATGCCTCTGAGCAGTTTCTGACCGCGCCTATGCAACTTCAACTCTCGCTTCATTCCAGCGTCCGGCCACCAATATCCTTCATGTTGAACAGCACGTCGTTTTCCCAGTAGGACTGCTCCAATTTGGCCTGATGGTCTTTCAGGGCATCGCCCTGACGGCTGGCCAGTTCGTGGACCAGGTAGTTGATCAGGCAGCACATGGGGGTCGGACTGCCCAGATAGGGGATATGTTTGGAGGCAGCGATAAGGAGATGGTCGGCAAATTGGAGTACCGGGCAGGTGGCGCTGTCGGTGATCACCACCAGCGTCTGCCCCAGTCGCTTGACCAGTTTGCCCAGGCGAATCAGTTCATTGGAGTAGCGGGAGGTGGCGATGATAACGACGACACTGTCCGTCGGGGCGATGGTTAGCCAGTCGATGGTGGTGCGGTCGCTGCCTTTCATGATACGGATGTTTTCCCGCACCTTGGTCATGGCCCAGCCCATATAATAGGCAAGGGTATAGGAGAGGCGCGAGCCGATCACGTGAATCGGCACCCGTCGGTCCAACACGTCCACCACCGCTGCCATGGTTTCGACGTCAAGGGAATGATAAAGCTGCTGGAGATTGTCGATCTCCTCGGCAACGGTTCTCCGGAATCTGACCGCGCCGGGCGCCTTCATGTCTGCGATATCCAATCGGTCCAGCAAGGTCAGTTCCGTGTCCACGAAATCCCGCAGGGCCTGCTGAAAATCGCTGTAGCGGTCGTAGCCGATACCGGAAACGAACCTTACCACGGTGGCCTCGCTCACCTCGCAGGCCTCGGCCAGTTCCTTGGTGGTCATGAATACCGCTTTGCGTGGCTGGGCTGTAATGTATTCTCCCAGAACACGCCCTTTAGGGGTGAGGCCCTCGATACGTTGGGTAATTTTTTCGATCAGGGGATGCAGTTTAGGTATTGTCACAGAGGTCTCCACTCATAAAAGATTGAAAAACACTCAAAAAATTTAAGCTTTCATCGCCGATTAGATGGTTTTGATTTCAAATGATCCTTTTTGATACCAAATCACATCCAGGTTCGGGAGCGCAACATTAAAGTTGCAAATATCCCGAAGATGATTCAGATGACTGTTATCATTATTTTATGAAATATTTTTCAAGCGCACTTTCTTTTTTTTGAGCTGGAAAATCAAAAATATGGGCTTGATAGAATTTTTTTATTTGACTTAAATTATTTCATATGAAAGATAAAAATTCATGAAAATCCGCCTAAAAAATCCAAATTTCAGACATTTTGATGCTTTCAGCAGCATGATAAAGAAGCCGAGGACAGAAAACAGGTGCATATCACGATCATCATCGGAGAATTAATCAACGCCAGCCGCAAGGCGATCTTCGAGGTGCAGGATGCGGCGGCCATCCAGCAGGTGGACGCCGACCAGGTATAGGCCGGGACAACTTTTGTGTGAACGACCTCAAAACCTTCCGGGCCAGCATATTTCAGTAGAACACATCTTAAAAATAGTTTACGTGCCCATGGCGGCGTCAACCAACGCCAAAAAATGTTCACCCACAAAAACCATTTAACAGGAGCAGCAAAATGAACTCGAAGGGTCTCAGCGGCGGCATATACAAACCCTTGTCGCCCGAAGGCATCGACACCATCCACAACGCATCACTGACCATCCTCGAAAAGACCGGTTTCGCATATGAATCGGGTTTGGATGCAACGATAGAAATGTTGGCCAACGCGGGTGCCACGATTGACCGGGAAATGAAACGGATCCGGTTTCCCCGTGAACTGATCCTCGAAGCGATTGTCAAGGCCCCTTCTCAGGTGATCCTGTATTCCCGCGACGGAAAAAATGATTTGGATTTGACCGAAGACAAGGTCCATCTGGGCACCGGCGGCGCTGCCGTCAAAATTCTCGATATGGAAACCGGCCTGCCACGGTCGTCAACCCTTCAAGATTTGTACGATCTCGGACGACTGGTGGACCGCCTTGATCACATTCACTTTTTCCTGCGTCCCTGCATCCCCACGGATATCCCTGAAGCCGACTACGACGTGAACATGTTCTACGCCTGCCTCAAGGCGACCGGCAAACATGTCATGAGCGGCGTCAACGACGAGGCAGGACTGCATCGCATCATCGACATGGCTGCTATACTGGCTGGTGGAAAGGCGCAATTGCAGGCCAAACCGTTCATTTCGGTCATCACCTCGTTTGCCATTTCACCGTTGAAGCTCTGCACCCAATCCACACGGATCATGCAGGCATGCAACCGCCAGCGTATTCCCGTGGCCCTGTCGGCCGCGCCCATGTCCGGCTCAACGAGCCCCATGACCATGGCCGGCACACTCGCCCAGTTGCACGCCGAGCAACTGGCGGGTATCACGATTTGCCAGCTGACCCAACCCGGTGCGCCGCTGCTCTACGGCGGTATTCCAGGCATGGCCAACATGGCCACCATGGGCTATTCGGGTGGAGGCGTGGAATGCGGCATGATGAATGCGGCGATCCACCAGTTGGCCGCCCACATCGAAGTGCCCAATTACAACTCCGCCGGGTTAACCGATGCCAAGCTTCCCGATGCCCAGGCTGGTTGGGAAAAGGCCATGACCATCCTCTTGGGCGCCATGAGTGGTTCCAACTATATGCATCACAGTGCTGGCATGCTGGAGTCCATGCTTACGGTAGCCCCTGAACAGTTTGTCATCGACGACGAGATCATCGGCATGGCCTGCAAGGTGCTCAAAGGGATCGAGGTTGACGCAGACCACCTGGCCCTGGAAGTCATCGACACGGTGGGGCCGGCCGGTAATTTTATGATGTCACCCCACACCATGCAATACATGCGCAGCGAGTATTTTCAGGGCAACGGCGTGACCGATCGAAAAAGCCGTCACCAGTGGGACCAGGGCGGATCGAGGGACGCCCGTGAACGGGCGACAGCGATCGCCCGCAAGATTCTTACAGCCGAAGAAAAATCATACATCCCGACGGATCTTGATCATGCGCTGCAGAAAAAGTTCAACATTCTACTCTAACATGGTGGAACACCGGTACAATGGGCTTACTGACTTCACATGCCATCCACTTCACGATGAACATTCGTTGGGAAGACCTGCCCGCGAGGGTTCAACACCAGGCCAAGCGCTGCCTGATGGACACTCTGGGGGCCATGGTTGCCGGATCACAGACACCCGTTGCCGCCATTATGCGCAAAACGGCACTGGAACAGTACCGCGGTGATCAAGCCACCATCATGGTAACCGGCGAGCGGGTGTCGGCCGCTGGTGCCGCCCTGGCCAACGGTTTTTTCGGCAATGCCCTGGACATCGATGACGGTTACCGCAACGTCAAGGGTCACCCGGGCGCATGCGCGCTGCCGCCGGTGCTGGCTGCTGCCGAACTGGAAGGCGGTTGCAGCGGGAAGGAATTTCTCACCGCCCTGGTGGTGGCCTACGAACTGGGTATCCGCGCCGGAATGATCCGGCATGGCACATACGAGGTTTACCACTCATCCGGAAGCTGGGGCGCCATTGCCGGTGCGGCGGCTGCCGGCAGGCTGATGGGCCTCAACAATAGCCAGCTATTCCACGCCATGGGGGCCGCCGAATACCACGCCCCCATCGCCCCCATGATGAAGGGTATCGACACGCCCGCCATGGGCAAGGACAGCATCGGCTGGGGCTGCATGGTAGCGGTCTTGTCCGCGATCATGGCCCGGGATGGATTCACCGGCATTCGCCCGCTGTTCGACGATGCCCCGGACCGGGCATGGGTGGAAAACCTCGGACGGCAGTGGGAGATCCTCAACCTCTATTTCAAGCCCTATGCGGCCTGCCGCTGGGGGCAACCGGCCGTGGCCGGCGCCCTCAACATCGTCCGGGACAATCACCTGACGCCGGATCAGATCAGACACATCCGCGTGCGCACCTTCGAGGCCGCCACCCGTCTGCCCCATGGGCACCCCCGCAATACGGAGGAGGCTCAATACAGCCTGGCATTCTCGGTGGCCGCCGCCCTGATGGATGGGGAAGTCGGACCCGGCCAGGTCCTGCCACCCCGCCTGCATGACCCCGATCTGTTGAGTATGTTGGATCGGGTCTCTACCGAAGTTGCCCCTGAATTTGAAACCGAGTTCCCGGCCAAGGCGCCGGCCGAAGTGGTGGTCGAAACCACAACGGGTGAGATATACCGATCCGGCCGTATCGAAGCCTTATGGGAACCGCCGCATACGCTGCCTTCGGATGGTGATCTGGAAGCAAAATTTATCTGGCTGACCGGCCCGATCATTGGTAAGCTGAAAACCAACGATCTGATAGAAAAAATCTGGTCGGCAGACCAATGGACGTCCATTGATCCGATCATCACCGGATGCAGGTCAGTCACCGCCTGACCGTGATGGTGCACAGAGCATTCCTTCATACACAGCGAAGAAAGGGTTCCATCCATGAAAGTGGGGGTCTTCCAGACCGATCCGGTCCTGCTGGATATCAAAACCAACTTGGCAGCCACGATTGATAAAATTGAAGTGGCCAAGGCGGAAGGTGTTGACCTGGTGGTCTTCCCCGAGCTTTCCCTGACCGGGTACTTTGTCCGGGAAAGATATCATGAAGCGGCCCTTCGCATCGACTCGCCGGAGATAAAGCAACTGGCCCGGGCGACCAAAGGGACGGCGGCCGTCGTTGGATTCATCGAAGAATCCCCGGCCATGAATTTTTACAATTCGGCGCTGGTGGCTGTGGACGGTGAAATCCTGTTCGCCTACCGCAAGCTCAATCTGCCTAACTACGGCGTCTTCGAAGAGCGCAAGATCTTCTCCGGCGGAAAGCATGTCCGCGTCTTCAAACTCAAGGGCCTGACCATTGCTCCGTTCATCTGCAACGATCTGTGGCATCCCTCCCTGCCCTATTTAGGGGTCACCCAGAAGGCGGATATCTTCATCACCATGTTCAACTCCTCCCGGGGTTCAATGGGCAACGAGTTTTCCAACATCGAAAGCTGGAACATCATCAACCGGTTCTACTCCCGGGTGTTCGGCGTGTACAACCTGTGCGCCAACCGGGTCGGCTGTGAGGTATTTGAAGACCTCAGGTCCGATGAGGGCGAACAGACCGGCTCAGCGCCTGCGGCCGTCGATGAGAATCCGTTTCGTTTCTGGGGCGGCAGTGAGATCATCAACCCATTCGGCCAGGCCATTATCACGGCTGCCCTGTTCGATCCGGATGTCATTTTCGCGGACATCTCAAGGGATCTGGTCCGAAAAAAACGCATCCAGCTGCCCTACCTGCGCAACGATGATCCCTACTTCACCCACCGGGAACTGGGCCGGATCCTTTATGGCAAGCACCCGCTAGAATAAAAAATGACAGCCCATGCTGTTTTTGTCGCTCAACATCTGCTTGCCTTCAGTATCGCATTTCGCTACTATAAAGCACTGTAGGATATTTTCTACCGTTTTATCTGCCCGGCCCAGGATGCCATCGGCATCCCTACCCTCCCCAAGAATGATCAAGGAGGTCCGCATGCTCATGAATACCCGCGACCAGTATGGTTTGATTGCGCGCCTGCTGCACTGGTTCATCGCTGCGCTGGCCATCGGCATGATCGTGGGCGGCAGCCTGCTATCTATTCTGCCGTCCGGTGGTTTTAAGGCCGTTGTGATAGCCGGCCACAAATCTATCGGTGTCGTCATCTTTCTGCTGATGATCGGCCGCATCGCCTGGCGGCTCACCAATCCACATCCCCGTGACCTAGGAAAAATCCCGATTTTGAACTACATCGCCCGCCTGGTGCATATTTTTTTGTATGTGTTGCTGCTCCTCCAACCGCTGGTGGGCACCCTCATGTCCCAGGCCTATGGCTATCCAGTCTCCGTTTTCGGGATTTTCAAACTGCCCCCGTTGGTCTGGCAAAGCCCATCGCTGGGAAATTTCTTACGGGAGGTTCACGGCGTGACGGCCGTCCTGCTTACGGCCTTCATCGTTATCCATGCCGCGGCAGCGTTGAAACACCACTTTGTCGATCGTGATGGGACGCTGATGCGCATGCTCAAAGGGTGACGGATTCGAAAATAAGCCGATATCTGCGTTACGCTTCATCCCTCGTCACTGCGGCGTACCGTCAGTACGCCTCATTCCTTAAGGATTGAACATGAATGTTCGCCGTAAGGATGGCAATCGATTTTCAGTGCGCTCGCCAATCCCGTCGCTAGCGACGGGAAACGAACTCGCTATCGCGGCCCACAAGCCTTGATCTCGGCGTTTTTACGAATCTGTGGGAAATACGACTGTTTACGAGTCCATCGAGGGTGACAGCCCAACCTTTTTCAGGCATGCTTGAGAATCCGATCGGCCCATGGTAAACCTGCCTCTGAATGGCATTTTTTCCGGCAGAGGGAGGAAGCTAAACCATGCATCAGGTTATGATCCATCCGTCAACCTATGATACCGTTCGTGCGGCCATAGACAGGGCGTTCGATCTGTTCCCCCAAAATCTTGAAGACAAGAAGATAGTGATCAAGCCCAACGTACTGCGGGGATCGGAGGCCGCCGAGGGGATTGTCACCCATCCGGCCGTGCTGGCTGCGGTGGTGGATAAAGTGCAAACCATGGGACCGGCTTCGATTGTCGTGGGTGACAATCCCGGCCTTTTCAGCTACGGCGCCAATGAGGCGGCTTTCGAACAGACCGGTCTCATGGCCGCCGCCCGTGGCTATTATCGCAACATCGGCCTCGATGCCCTTTCCTTGCCCCTTCATCCCGATTTCATGGAGACGGTGAACGTTTCCCGTGCCATCGTCGAGGCGGACATCGTCATCAGCCTGCCCAAGTTCAAAACCCACGGGCTTACGGTCATGACCGGCGCCATCAAGAACAGCTACGGGATCCTGCCCGGTGCCCAGAAGGCCAGGTTGCATAAAATTGCCGGCAATCCATCCCGGTTTCACGATCTGGTGGTGGAGGTATTCAAGCTGCGGGTTCCGGACCTGTTCATCGTGGATGCCGTGGTGGGTATGGAGGGCAACGGTCCGGCCTCACCGGAACTGCGCGAGATCGGCCTGATCCTGGCTGCGGACAATGCTGTGGCCATAGACGCGGTCATGGCCGCCATGATGGGACTGGATCCGGGCCGCTTGAGATTTCTCCAAAACGCTGCCGATGCCGGGTTGGGGAGTTGGAAGATGGCGGATATCCGCATTGACGGCAAGCTGAAAAAAATAAAAAATTTTAAGCTTCCGCCGCTGAGTGGCGAGGCCATCCAGGATAATGCGGTGGTTCAGGAGATGCTGGAAAGTAAAACCCGGCTAACGCCCCGGGCGGATCCAGACGGCTGCACGGCCTGCGGCACCTGTGTGGAGCAGTGCCCGGCCCAGGCCCTGTCCATGCCTAACGATTGGCCCCAAGTGGATATGGACCTGTGTGTCACCTGCTTCTGCTGCCAGGAGGTGTGTCCGGAGAAAGCCATGGTTTTGCAGTGAAAATGATCGCCAAACAATATTATTTTACCATGCATAGATGGTAAACCGTTACGATACTGGACGTTTTACGGAGCCTTCCAATATGAAAACTGCATTTATTGTATACTGCTCCCCGGCCGGATCCACCGGCCATGTGGCCCGGGTGATCGCCGATGCTCTGGAAGAGAGATCCATTAGCATTCACCTGCTGGATTTAGGTGCCGGTCAGGATCCTTCCCCCTTCATCGCCTTGCTGAAAACGGCCGATGCAGACGATTGTCTCTTTGTAGGGTCACCGGTCTACCGGGATGTGGCCGTTCCGCCGGTGATGAAATTTGTGGCTGGCTTACCGGTGGTCAACAATTGTCCGGCTGTGCCATTCGTCACCTGGGGCGGTGCCATTAGCGGGATTGCCCTCTGGCAGATGGGAAAAGCGTTACAGGAAAAAGGGTTTTCCCTGGTCGGTGCGGCCAAGGTACTGGCTGTCCACTGCATGATGTGGCAATCCGATCATCCGGTTGGCCAGGGCCATCCAGATGCCGATGATGACCGGCAGGTGCGCAGCCTGGTGTCTATGGTCATTGAACGCATGTCGACGTCAACAGCCAAACCCATGCCCTTGAGTGACCTTGACTACCAGCCGGAAGCGATGGGCGCCGATTTTAAGAAAAAAATGGATCAGCCCTGGATGATCATTCCCAAAACCATTGATGGAGAGAGGTGCACCCAGTGCGGGACCTGCGAGACGGTGTGTCCGATAGGGGCCGTGGCCCTGGATCCCGGCCCGATATTCAACGCGCGCTGCTTCGATTGCTTCAAGTGTGTTCGCGAATGCCCGGAAGATGCAATTGTACCGGCCGTATCCCTCGAGAAAATGGTAGCCATGATCCGTAAGCGGGTGGAGGTCTTCGATGAACGGCCGCCGACACGGATTTTTTTCTGATGGCGCTTTCCCAGAAACAGACAGGCAATGCCCAAGCACCCCGAGAAAAAAATGACTTACGATTTTATATATCACGACTCGTAAAATCAATTTTATATTTAGAGAAACAGGTAGAAATCGAAGTTCGGGATGCTTTTAAAGCGTTGGCGGGTGATGATAAAAAAAGAATAACTGAAATTATGTAATATGATCCACAGTGCGCCTTATGATAGAAAATGAAATAGAAGCACCATTATGAATCTCCCGAACAACAGAATCAGTATAAGCAGGAATACCCATCGCGGGACCCTGCTAAAAAATTCCGCAAAATGTTTCGAGTGCGGATATTTCAATGCAATGCCTCCCAATAATATTAAAAACACTTAATCATCATTTTGGCCAGAGGCAACCCCAGCTGGGTCAGCACTTTGTTGGGCGTCAGAAATTCCATGACTTCATCACAAGAAAATTAATTTGATCGTGAATTTGAAACTTTCCATACCGAGGCGCAAGCTGATGCACGGATTTTATATACGAATCTAACTATCGTGATATAAGGAATAAAATTTACGCGCATGAGAGGTGTCTGAAGCTGAAGATGCACAGGAGCTTTACAACTCAGCGTTTTATGCAGGTTTGTGCCGTCTATTTTAATCAAAGAATTCCTCGCAGCTCTGCTGCGGGGTAAGAAGTGCGAGCGAACTGAAATCGTTTTTTTTATCCTTACGGTGAACCCTCCCCGCAGCTTGCCGCGGGGAGGGTTCACTTTGGTTCGAGCAATCAGCGGCTCCTATCGGTAGGTAGGTATTGGAGCATTCCTAACAGCTATGCGGATATCGCCATCATGAAGGTCCTGCTAATTTCAGCCAACACCGTTGTCGAGCCCTACGCGGTTTATCCGTTAGGCCTGGATTATGTGGCCGCCGCCCTGGCAGCGGATCACGAAGTGGCCTGCCTGGATATGAACGTGGTTGCGGAAGATGATGCATTGACAGTGGCCATCCATCGTTTTGCACCAGATCTTATCGGTGTTTCGTTGCGCAACATTGACAACACCGATGCGTTGAACCCCGAAAGCTATGTGCCGCTTTATCGACGCCTGGTGGAAAAGATCCGCCAGTTTTGTGATGTCCCCATCGTATTGGGCGGCAGTGCGTTTACCATGTTTCCTGAGACGCTTATGGCGCTCTTGGACGCGGATTACGGTATTGTTGGGGAAGGTGAACGGATGCCCCAGTTGTTGGACGCGCTGGAAAACGGGGATAACCCCAGCAAGATCCACGGTGTTATCTGCCGATCAGGTGCATCCACGCAAGCGCTGCCCTTGTCCGAAGCGAGCAACGGAAGGCTGAGCGCCACACCAGCCGGGATCGATTTTTACCTTCGGCATGGCGGCATGCTCAACCTGCAAACCAAGCGCGGTTGTCCCTTCAGATGCGTCTATTGCAGCTATCCGAATATCGAGGGCCGGGTGATGCGTCACCACGCTCCGTCCAAAATCGCGGAGGATGCCCTGGCACGGCAGGATGCAGGCGCCAGGTATCTGTTTATCACCGACTCGGCGTTCAACGCCGATCCGGAGCACAGCCTGGCGGTGGCCCGTGCCCTTAAATCCATCGGCTTGACCATTCCCTGGGGCGGGTTCTTCGCACCGATACGGATGCCCGGCGGTTACTTCGACATCTTGGCCGAGTGCGGTCTCACGCATGTGGAGTTCGGTACAGAAGCGCTTTGCGACTCGGTCCTTCAGGCCTATGGCAAACCCTTCAGGGTGAGCCATGTATTCGATGCGCATCGGGCCGCCAGGGCAGCTGGGCTTCACGTGGCACACTACTTTTTGTTTGCCGGACCCGGTGAAAGTGAGCAGACCCTGGCAACGTCACTCAGCAGGATCGACCGGCTGAATAAAACGGTCTTGTTTCTCTTTTGCGGCATGCGCATTTATCCCCATACCGCCTTGTACGAACTCGCATTGAAGCATGGACAGATTGAATCGGATCCGTCAATCCTGGAACCGGTATTTTACCGTTCGCCCAGGATTACTGTCTCGCGAGCCGCCGATATGATCGCTGAGCATGCCAAGGACAGGAAAAACTGGGTACATGCAGCCGGCGGAGAAGCGACGGGGGAGATTCTGGACCGCATGTATCGCGGGGGGTTCAGCGGGCCATTATGGGAATTTTTAATTCGATGAAGGGCTAAATCCGCACTCACGCCATGCGGACTGCGACATGGGATTTACAACATAAGGACCAATGTGTACGATCTGACCGTCCGGCAACCGCCTGATGCCTCCCAAAGGGGCATCTATGTCTTTTCGCGGAGAAGGTTAGCGACAGATGTTTTCTTGGGAATTTTAATGGAAAAGCGGGACCCCGTGTCCGGTTCCGATTCCAGAGAAATTCCGCCGCCGTGCTGGCTGAGGATTCGGTTGGAGATGAAAAGCCCCAGTCCGGTGCCGCGTTCGCCTTTGGAGGAGAAAAAGGGTGTGAAAATATTGGCGCGGGTCGTTTCGTCCATGCCGATTCCGTTGTCCGACACGTTGAGATAGATGTAACCAGCATCCTGGGTGACGTCGAAGCAGATCTCGTGGGGTCGTCCGGACCGGTCAGACCGGCAGGCTTCTACGGCGTTTTCGATGATATTGGTCAGCGCGCTGCGAACGATGCCTGCATCCACCTCAAAATGGCCGGCGGCGGGGTCGAAGTGGTGGCGCAGGGTGATGTCCTGATCCTTGATCTTGGGTCCCACGGTGTTCAGCACCTCCTCGGCAAAAACGAGGACGTCCACCGTTTCCCATTTCAAATCCTTTTCCTTGGCATAGTAGAGGATGTCAAGCACCATGTCCCGGATTCGCCCGACCATGAAGCGAACGATATCCCACCCTTCACGGATCTGCTGTTGACTTTCCTTCTTGAATCCAGCGTCCAGTAGATACATGCCGCCGTCCAGGCCGGTGAGCAGCCCCTTGATGCCGTGGGACACCGATCCGATCATCAGCCCCAAGGAAGCCAACTGGTCTTCCAGACGACGGGTGCGGGTGATGTTGGTGGACATCTCCATGACATGGGTGATCTCGCCGGCCAAGTTGCGGATGGGCGCTGTCTGGATGAGCACCCGGTAGGTCTCCCCCCGTTTCGAGGTCACTTCCATCTCACATTGGTGGGATCGGCCGTCAGCAAAGGTCTTGGCCACCGGGCAGTCGGGGCAGGCGTCGTCCCGGTTTTTGTATATCTTATGGCAGGATGCCTCGATGGTCAGGTTGAAGTCATCCTGAAAGCGACGATTGGCCGCCTGGATAGTCAGGTCGGGGGCCTGCACGGTAATGTAACAGGGAGCCTCGTCGAAAAGCTGCTGGTAGCGCTGCTGGGTTGCCTGGAGCCGTTCCTGCAGCCGCCGAACTTCGCCGATGTCCGCCCCAATCTCCACGACCAGTTCCACATCGCCTTGGCTATCGTGGATAGGAGCGGTGTGAACTATCACCGGCCCTTGGGTTCCGTCGGCATATACCACTGTCACCCGTCGGCGCATGCCCGTGCCGGAAGTAAAAGTCTCTTCGACTGGCGACAGTTCCGGACTATCCTGGGGAATAGCTGCGCCCGTCGGTCGGCCCACATGATCCCCCAGCCGCTCCCGGTACAGTGGATTGATTGCGATGATCTCCCGGTGGCGGTTGTGGATGGCGACGAAGCAGGGCAGTTCATTGAAACAGTTGATGCCCGCATCCAGATCGCCGGCAATGCCACGAAGCGCCGAAGAGAGGCCCTCCACGGCTTGATCCACGACCGCCAGCCGTTCGGTTTTCATCAGCCGGGCTGTCTGTTCACGTACCAGGTTTTCCAGATTCTCGGTGTAAGCCCGCAGTTGCGCACGCATGCTGATACGATCGTTGGCCCGTTTGAGGGCGATCTCCAGGACATCGTCGTTGATGGGCTTGGTGATAAAATCGGTGGCTTCCAGCTTAAGGCACTTGATGGCCAGATCCATGTCTCCGTGGCCGGTGAGCATGATCACTTCCGTGTCCGGGCTTTCGGCCTTGATCTGCTGGAGCAGGTCGATACCGTCCATGACGGGCATCTTGATGTCGGTGAGAACGATGGGAGGGCTGTGCTGTCGGAAAACCGTCAAGGCCTCCTTCCCGTTTTGCGCGGTGAACACCTGGTAGCCGATGTCCATGAGGGAAATACCCAGAACTTTCCGGATGCCTTCCTCATCATCGACCAGCAGGATTTTCTCTTCCATTTCTACTCTTTTCGTAAAGCCATGAGCCCAACAGCCGTATCAAGCAGGCGCTGAGCATCGGGTGGTTTTTCCAGGTAAGCGTCCGGATCGGGAAGTGGCTCCACCAGTTTGATGTTGAGCATCTTCAGATAGTGATGGAAAGACCGTTGCCCCACGGCCGAGAGCATGATGATGGGAATGTGTTGCAGTTGGCGGTCAGTTTTGAGTTGTTTGTACATCAACGCCCCGCCGGTCCCCGGCATCATCACGTCCAGAACGATCAGGTCGGGAATGATTTCCCGGGCTTTTGCCAGCCCGGCCGATCCGTCCCGACAGGTCTCGGTGCGGTATCCGTTGGTTTTGAACAAGGCCGAAATGAACACCCGCATGTCCATAGAATCGTCGACGATGAGAATGGTTCCCCTGGAGGATTCTGATTTGCGGATGTCGGCTGGTGTCATCTTTTAATGAAAACTGAATCCTTAAATAAAAGACAAACAGTAAAAAATCACAATACCCAAAAACCAAACGACAAATAAATCACAATAGCAAAATTGAACTATTGTTTGTTGTATCCGGTTTATCAGGTCTATGATTTTTCAGCTATGGCCTTGTCCGGATGGTTGACACTGGCTACCGGGCAGGAAGATCGCAGAACCACCTGCTCCACGGTGGAGCCTAGCAGGGCCAGTTCCGGATCGATCTCCCGGGTATGATGGGCCATGACGATCAGGTCGGCCTGTTTTTCACGGGCGAATTTGAGAATTTCCACGTAAGGCGTCCCCTCCCGGATGCCGATTTCGTAATTGTCGAACCCTTTGAGCTGCGAGAGGTATTTGGCATCTATTTTTTTGCGTGCCGCTTCGATGTGCGCTTCGATTTCCGCCTGCCCTTTTACTTTTCCTGGTTCGGATGCGTGGATATCCACGGCATGAAAAAGGTGCAGCCGCGCGTTGACTTCCTTGGCCAGCCGCGCGGCCCAAAGGAAGGAGCTGGTGGCTGGTTTGGAAAAATCGGTTCCCACGACGATGTTGGAAAAAAGCTTCCAGCAGGTGGTGCAGGGGCGGCTGATGATGACCACCGGGCAGCGGGCACTCTTGGCCACCTTCTGCATGGTGCTGCCCACGACGCTGCGATAACGGGCGGCCCCGATGTCTTCGTCCCGGGTGTGGGCACCCATGATGATCAGATCAACATTATCGGCACGGGCTTTTCTCAGGATCTCTCGGTGAGGAACACCGATGACCGCCTCCAATGTTGAATTCTCACTGTCCTTGAGAAGATCGGCGTAGGTGTTCTTCATCTCCTCCGTCACCCAGTCCACATAATCGGGGTCGATCTGTTCGTTTTCTCCCGTCCGGACGTCGGTGACAAAGGAGCTGAATCCTCGCGAGGGGACACCGAGGACGTGAAAAACGCAGAGTTCGGCATCCCATTTCATCTCCAGATCGAAGGCCACTTTAGCGGCGTTGTCGCAGGCGGGTGACGCCGTGGTTGCAAACAGGATTTTTTTAAACATGGGTTATCTCCTTATCTGGCATTCCCTGGGTGTCCCGTGAAATCCGAGTTCCCAGCCGATTCCCTCTACCAATTCAAATAGGGTGAACACGGTATCGAACTCGAAGACATCGACCTGGTCTCCGAAGATGACATGCCTCAGTTTGCCCAGGCGCACCTCGGTGTTCAGCAGCATATCCACCTGAAAATTTTTTATTGGGACCGATTTTTCGCCGTACCAGCCGGTGAAGCGTCGGTAGATATCAAGGCGTGGTTCGCCGGGAAATCCGACCATTTCTACGGTCTTTTCCAGAACCAGCCAGTCAATGCCGGCGACCCGGCAGCCATCGTCCGGCCCCCGGCGAAACTGATCCAGCAGGTCGGGGAAAAAGGCGTTGAGGTGAACCAGGGCATCATAGTTAGCCAGCATTCTGAAAAAGCTGCGCAGGGTGTAATCCGGCGCCAGTTCAATCTGTCGCGCCAGGCAGGCCAATAGTGCTGCCTGATCCCACTTGGGAATCGTTTCAATGGTGCCGTCAATGTTGAGGCGGACATTTTCCATGCGCCTTATTTTTGCCTAACCCGGATAAGCTGGATACGGGTTATTCCTCCTGGGGCTTAAAATGCTCGGGGACCTCCACCATGCCCAGGAGCATCGGCTTGAGAAAGGTCCAGCGGATGCCGATCTTGTAAACTTCCTCCAGGTCACGAATGGCGTCCCAGCAGTTGTGGCAGGGAGCCACCACCATTTTGGCCCCGGTAGCCAGGATCTGGTCCCGCTTGACTTTCAAGGCGGTGTTGCGCTGCTGGCGATAGAGCCCGATGCCGTTGAGACCGCCGCCGCCGCCACAGCAGAAATTGTGCTCCCTGCAGGGTCGCATCTCGCGAAAGTCTTCGGCAACGTAGCTCATGATCTCACGGGCGCAGTCGCCGAGGCCGGCGTTTCGCACATAGTTGCAGGAATCCTGGTACGTCACCGGTTCCTTGATTCGCTTGGCCGGGTCGATCTTCAACTTCCCGGTGCGCAGGGCCTCGGCCACCCACTCCACATAGTGGAAGCTCTCGACCGGGGTCTTGCCCGACTTGAGTCCCGCCCAATAGGGTCCTTCGATGACTGTCGCCCGGTAGGCGTGACCGCACTCGGTGACCACCATGCGCTTGGGCTTGAGCCGGTCCATGGCCGCGTAGACGCTTTCCACCTGGATCTTGCAGGCTCCCCAGTCACCAGCAAACATGGCCAGGCTGGTCTCCTCCCACCCTTGGCTGGGAACGGTCCAGTTCTCGCCGGCAAGGTGAAAGAGAATCGCCGCCTCGGCCAGGTCCTCCGGGTAGTGTTTGGGCTCGCGGGCGTTGACCGTGTAAATGATATCGGCATTCTCTTTATCCACAGGGATCTCCAGCCCCGGCCAATCCTCTTCATACTCCTCGGCCATCCACTCGCAGGTGTCCACCCAGTCCTCGGTAGTGATGTCCATCTGGGCATTGTAGATGCGGTGCATGCCCGAGCCGATCTTCAGTTCCCAGGGCACGAATCCCTGGGCGAAGCACAACCCCCGAACGTAGCCTAACATCACCCCCATGTCGATGCCGAAAGGGCAATAGGTGGCGCAGCGGTTACAGCAGGAGCATTTGGACCATGCAGTATCCATGACCATGCGCATGAAATCGTTATCCACCTTGCCCTTGCGCTTGATTATTTCGCCCAGGGTGGATTGTATCTTATAGGAAGGCACCTGCTTGGGATCCTTGTCGTTGGCCAGGTAGAAATAACAGCTGTCGGCGCACATCCCACAGTGGGCGCAGATCTCCAGCCAGGTCCGCAGCCTGGACCGGCAGGTCTTTTCCAGCGTGGCCCACAGGGCTTTGGTGTCCACGTCGAGCAGCTTCATCTCGGCGTAGTATTGCTTGCCGCTTTTGTCAGCCAACAGCGCGTTCAGCTTTTCCTTGGTATCGACAACCTGTTTGTTGCATAGAATTCCTTCGGGCATCGTATCACCTTAAATACAAAATATTTATATATGCGCAAGGCCTACCAGGCCATTCCCTTGTTTTTCATACCGCCGCGCTTGATTCCATAATCCATGCCCAGCTGTGCCCGGGAGAGGAAAAAAAGTAGAAAATGGGACAGCTTGGTAAAGGGGATGGCCACCAGCATGATCTCGCCGGATAAAACGTGGGCCACAATCCAGAAATCGTAGCTGCCCACCTGATGGTAGGCGAGAAATCCCGTTAAAAAGGGTGCCACAGCGATAGCCAGCACCAGAAAATCGTATGGTTTGGTCAGAATGCGCACCTCCGGCAGGGCGATGCGCCGCAGGATGATGAACACTGCAGCCACAATCACGGCCAGGGTCATTACATCGGCCAGACCTTCGGGCAATGTCGGCAGGCTGAAGCCGAAACGCTCCAGCAGGAGTACGTTATGGCCCATGAGAAATATGGGGGTGGCCAGCAGGCAGATGTGAAAGACGAACACCAGGATGGTGAACCCGGGGTAAAAGCGCCAGCTGTGGGTGCCGAAAGGCACCAGCCAGAAGAAGATGGAGCGCAGGGCCCCTCTAATGCCGTAGGCCACATTGACCGAATAGGTGACGCGGTCCATCTGCCAGTTAAGGCCCCGTATGTACCACACCAGGCGATAGAGCAGGCCGATAAAAAAGATGCCGAAGGAGAGCCAGGCAAGGGGGCCGGTTACAAATTCATACATGGGGTACTCCTTAATTTTTAATCATCGTCCCGTTCGGTGAGAAATAGCCAGAATCCCGTGATTCCCAATAAGGCGACGACCATAAGCACATAGGTGATATTCTTGGTATGGAGCATGAACTCCTGAAGTGTATTGATGGTTTCCATGGGTGGTTGCTTTTCCTTTAACGGTTAATGGGCATCGTAGTCCGGGTGTTCGTAGAGCACGGGCATGCGGGTGACGATGAATCGGTAGATCACGATGCCCAGAGTGACGATGAACACGCTAATACCGATCTCCATCCAGTGGGGAAAATAGCGTTCACTGGCGGGCAGATGCCAATTAAAGGCCACCAGGCAGATGTTGAAGCGGTTGACGACGATGCCCAAGACGGTCCAGGCGGCGGTCCAGCGGATAAGGGTGATGTTTTTGTCGCGTACGCCCACCGCGTAGAGAAAGGCCGGCAAGGCAACGAAGCCCAACACCTCCACCAGGTACCAGGCGCCGTATCCGGTGGCCAGGTAATGCCAGGTGTTGCCGGCACTGATACCAATGACCTTGATGATAAAATAGCCGGCCAGCACGAACGCGGCCGCCTTGCCGAAGCCCAGGGGTACGGTGTCCTTTTCGGCCAGGTGAGCGGCGTCCATTTTGTGTGAAAAAAAGCGGTGGGACAGTGTACTTTCGAAGATCACCATGGAGAGTCCGGCGATCACTGCGGTGACGAAGAAGTAGACCGGCAGGTACGGCGTGTACCATAACGGGTGAAGCTTGGACGGCGCGATGAGAAACAGGGCCCCCAGGGAAGACTGGTGCAGAGTGGACAGCACCACACCGAAGATTGTCAGCAGTATGGTCAGTTTGAGCACGATGCTGCGGGCACGTTTGAGCCCCAGCCACTCCAGGGCTGCCGGTGAAAATTCGATAAAGAGCACCGTCAGATAAAGGGCCACGCAGGCGGCCACTTCGAAGAGCAGGGAGGTGGTGCCCCGCTGCATGATAAACGGGTAGGGCAGGCGCCAGGGACGACCCACGTCGTAGTGCAGGGCCAAAACGACCAGTGCGTAGCCCAGAAAACCGGTCAGGATGGCCGGACGAACGGCGGCGTGGTAGTGCTTCATCCCGAAAAGATACACCGCGGCCGAGGTCACGAACCCGCCGGCAGCCAAGGCGACGCCCACCAACAGGTCGAAGCCGATCCATATGCCCCAGGGGTTGTAGTCGGACAGGTTGGTGACCGCATCCAGCCCCTGGGTAAATCGCAGGATGGTCAGGATTCCCCCCACCAGTAAAATGACACCGGCCACGATGTTGAACGGTGAGAGAGTCGGTTTGCCCATGGTGGCAGTATCTTCAGACATAAAGGATTCCTCCTGAAAAGTGTCGTGCAATTCGGCAGCGACGCCGATTAGTCGTCTTTATCATCTTCATCCGGCGCTTCTTGCGGTGGTGCAGCAGCCGCGGCTTCGGCCTCCGCTTCGATTTCAGCTCTGGCCTTGGCTTCGGCCTCGAGGGCCTCTTTGACGGCCTTTTCGATGGCGGTGGCCTTTTCCTGCTTGGCCTTTTCCATGGCGGCATCCATTTTGGCGGTTGCCTGTGCATCGGCGTCGGCCAGGGCCGTTGCCAAGGCCTGGGCTTTCTCCTCGGCGGCAATTTTCTCCTTGCGTTTGCTCATGGCGTAGATGCCGGTGAGCAGGACGGGCCAAATCCCCACGACCATGGGCACCGCTCCCAGGGCGCCGGCGGTCAGTTCGGGTGCCGGGGTAACGCCTAAGTCCATGCGCATGCCGATGGTTTCGAAGGGCATACCCGACAGGTAAAGCCAAGATGTGCCACCCATTTCCCGTTCACCATAAATGTGGTCAACATAGTTATTCGGTCGGCGGGTGATGCGTTGGCGGGCAATGTTCAGGAGGTCGTCGCGCTTGCCGAAAATCAGGGCTTCGGTCGGGCACGATTCCACGCATCCGGGCAGCTTGCCTTCAAGCACCCGGGGATGGCACATGGTGCACTTCATTATCCGGGGCGAAAAGGCACTGTCGTATTCATAAGTCGGGATCTCGAAGGGGCAGGCGATCATGCAATAGCGGCAACCCACACAGACGGAGGCGTCATAGACCACCGCGCCTTCTTTAGTTTTCGTAAAGGCGTTGACGAAGCATGCCGAGGCACAGGCGGGTTCCAGGCAATGATTGCACTGATTTTTGACAAACAGGGGTCCGCTGGCGTTTCCCGGTTTCTGATTGACCACGGTATAGGCTTTGGATGTAGTGCGCCGCTGCTTTTCGAGGACGTTGAGATCGGTAAAGGGCACTTCTGGTGCCGGCAGCTCGTTGACTGTGTTGCAGGCCCCCTCGCACCGGCGGCATCCGATGCAAAAGGTGGTGTCGTGAAGCACCGCCATCGACTCCGGATAGCCTTCGAAATGGTGCGTGGTGGCGGCAGACGCCTTACGACCGGCTGCGGCGGTCATGCCCGCCGCGCCGATCCAACCGAGAAATTTTCTCCTGGAAAGAGACATGGTTCACCCTCAACTTGCGGTTTATGGCCGTATGGAGCGGCCCCTATCCTTTATTTTTTTCCACATGGCAGGCATTACAATCCCGGGAATCGGGTTTTTCGATGCCCATATTTTCATGGCAGCCGATGCACTGCTGATGGTAAGCACCCACCAACCCGGGTCTGAAGGCGTCGGCCCCCTCGATCGTTTCGCCGTGGCAGTTACTGCAGGCCGGCGGTTTTTCCGCGGGCGGACTGTGGTGATGGCAGCCCTGGCACAGGGTCCCCAGTTCGCTGTGATAGTAGCCGGCCAGCTTGCTGTGACGGATTTTGTCGACCAGGGCATTGACGATTTTTCTGTGGGGCAAAACCGCCGGTTCGAATCGATCCGACAGCTTGCCAATGGTCACCTTCTCGGGAATTTTGTCTGCCGCGTAGGTTTGGGTCTCCAGGTCGCGCGCCTGCAGCAGGTCCTGGGCCACATCCGCGGTCTCTTCGGCATTGGCCGGATTTACGTAGGCCGGCAGCGGGGCCATGTGGCAGGCTTTGCAGGACGGGTCCTGGCGATTGGCCGGTTTGGCGATGAACGCATGGCAACCGGCACACTCGGGCACTTTTTGCTTTTCCTGGTGGCAGCCGATGCAGCTGGCTTGATCGTTCACACTATGCATGGCCTGGGCCAGCTTAACATTGTCGCCCTCTTTTTTGCCGGCATTGGTGTGGCAGCTGGCACAAGACTGCAGGCTGGCATGGTGGCAGACCTTGCAGCTGCTACTGTAGGCCTCGTGGGATCGGTGGTCGAACGGCACGGGGTGCATGGCTGTCGGCCATTGGTTGTCCGGCCGGGCTTCTTCACCTGTTTTAACTAAGACGACATCCGGCTGGTTGCGTTTCAGTCGGGGCACCTCCTTGACCACCTCGATCCCCATCTGATAGTCGGCATCGTGGCAACCCACGCAACCGATGGGGCCGGCCTGTTGGTTTTTGGCCATGCGGTCCCGGTGACAACCGATGCACTGGAAATGGGAGGCTTCTTTCAGCGCCATGGCGTTGTCAACTGGGGTGTCCTTATGGCAATAGGCACACGAACCCTCCTTGCCTTTGGCATAAACCAGCTGCTTGGTCTGCTTATCGTATTCGTGGTGACAGCTCTCACATTTTTCCGCGTTGGCCTTCACATGGCGGTAGTGTAAGGATTTATCGAAGGCGAGGTCCTTCCATGTGGAGGCGACCGCGGGATTTCCCTGATGACACCCCCCGCAGGTTTGTGGTCCGCTCTTTTGACCCGGCCCGGCCAGTTCGCGGTGGCAGGCAATGCAGTTGATGTGGTAGGTGTCGGTCACCGTCTGCCGATCCGCATCGACCAGGCGTTTGTATTTGGGCGACAGGCGCCCCTTGTCGTCGGCCATGTGGCAGGTGTTGCAGTCCCGGCTTATTTTGGCCAGAGCTTCGGTGTGGCGGCTGTGGAAAAAGGGCACCGGTGGGCGTTCCAATGGGCCCAAGGCCTTCATGGTATCGATCATGATCAGATCCGCACCGCTTTTTATTGGGCCCTCAACCGACGTGTCGACCTTCACGGCCCCTGCGGCAAACAGAAAAACCATGACCATGACCAGCAGCATGCCACCTGTTTTCAAATGAACTGTTCCTTTCCGCATCGTTGACATCCTTAGGGTATGCAGTTCTATGGTTCGTGCGGGAATCCCGCCCTCATTGCTCACTCGACCATCCGGCATCCTGCTCTTGGTCGATCAGGTCCTGAAAAGAGGTTTCGTCATATATGCTGAAGGCCGCCTCCTTCACCCGAATCCACATGGATGAGAAGGCGCACCGGCCGTCAAATGGGCAACTGATTTTTGATACGCAGGCGATGCAGTCTCTGGGCGACAGATCCCGGCTGAGAAAACGCAGCACATCCCCAACGGACACCTGGTTAGGCGGTTTGACCAGAAAATAACCGCCATGGAAGCCGCGCTTGGAATCGACGATGCCGCTGGCCTTGAGTTGATTGAGGATGACTTCCAAAAATCTCAAGGGAATGGACTGGGCGGTGGCGATGTCAGAAATCTTGACCGGCCCCTGGTCCATATGTTTGGCCAGTTCAAAAATGGCGCGCAGGGCATACTGGTTTTTCTTGGGTGGAACCAGCATTCGACTTCTTCCTGACTTATCTTGTCAGCTTATTTCTTGACTCATTTGATAGAGTTTATTCCCGACTTTAATAGTCGGGAATATTATTGAATGTCAATTAGTTTTTTATTTTTTTTGGAATTTGAATAATAGCGTTTTATTTCGGAATGTTGAAAAATAAAAAGTGAGGGATGGATTAGATGTCGCCAGCTATTTTGAGGGTAAATGCACAAAATTTTCGTCCGGCAGTATTGTCCTTTTCCTGCAATGCGGGTGCTTTCTATCGGATACCTGATTCCCCATCCATCTCCCCTCGCGCCACCCGAACCGGTGATTCATGGATCAGGTTTTTTGACCTGGCAGATTGATGGTGAAGCACGCCCCCTTCCCGGGCTGGGAGGTGACATCAATGGTCCCATTATGACGGTGAACGATGGTTCGGGTGAGCATGAGGCCGATACCCGTTCCCCGTTCACCCTTGGTGGTAAAAAACCGCTGGAACAGTCGGGCTTTCGTCCGTTCGTCCATTCCACAACACGTATCCGCCACCTGATAGCATACGCCCCCGTCTTCTATTGGACGGACGGACAGGATGATTCGCTGCGCCTCGTCCCCAGGTTCCGTATCAACACAGGCATCGATGGCATTGGTGACCAGGTTCAGCAGGCATTGATAAATACCCTCCGGGTCCATCTGTGCAGGGACCATTACGGCCGCTATGTCCAAGATTAGATCCATCCCGTGATCCTGGGCTCGGGACCGCATCAGATCGAAGACTTCACGGGCGGGTTGTTCGGGATTTACCTGCCGATATTCCAGTCGGTCGGATTTGGCAAAGTTCAACAGGTCCAGCGAAAGCGTCTTTATCCGGTCCACGTTCCCCCGCACCAGTTCCCATCCTTGCTTCACATATGCGGCGTCTTCCAGTTCGATGCCCTTTCCTAAAACGAACAATCCGCCGTCCAGGCCGCCGGTGATATTCTTGATGGTGTGGGAGAGTCCTGCCACCGTCTCCCCTACCGCGGCCAGGCGTTCCGCCTCGATGAGTTGACGGGATTTTTCTTCCACCAGATGTTCCAGGTTCTCGGTGTAGGCCCTCAACTGACGTCGCATCTCGATGCGTTCGCCTGCCCGCTTCAGGGCAACGGTCAAAGCATCTTCGGATATGGGTTTGGTGATGAAATCGGTTGCCTGGAACTTGAGGCTCTCGATGGCCAGGTCCATGTCGCCGTGGCCGGTGAGCATAATCACCTCCGTGTCCGGGTAGCGATCCTTGATGGCCCTGAGCAGTTCGATGCCGTCCATGCCGGGCATCTTGATGTCGGTGAGGGTGATGGACGGACGGACAGCGGCGATGATTGTCAGGGCCGTCGCTGCATTTTCCGCCGCATGCACCGTGTATCCCAGATCGGCCAGGGAAATGCCCAAAACCTTGCGGATGCCCGCCTCGTCGTCGACTATAAGGATGTTTCCGGTCATGAAGGATCTTTCACCATGGGAAAGTGCAGGTTGAAACACGCGCCGCCCCCCGGGTTCGCCGTAACATCGATTTTACCGCCGCACTCTTTTACGATGCTGTAGCTGATGGATAGCCCCAGCCCGGTTCCCTTGCCCACTTTTTTGGTGGTGTAGAAGGGCTCGAAAATCTTGCTCCGGATCGGCTCCGGCACACCGCTCCCCGTATCGCACACCGACACGGTGACCGTCTTCGCATTTCTGGTGGTGACCAGCGTGATCATGCGGGGGATCATGCTTTCCGGTGTATGGTCGGAGCGATCTTCGATGGCATCCCGGGCGTTAATGAGCAGGTTGATGATCACCTGCTCCAGTCGGCTGGGGTTACCCATCACCCGTGGCAGGTTAGGGTCCGTTTTCCAGTCAACATCGATGCCTCTTACCTTGAGTTGCTGACTGAATATTTCGAAAGCCCGTTCGAGTACCTCGTTGAGCAGAATTGGTTCCAGGTTGGGATCCGATTTTCTGCCGAACTGCCGCATGTGGTTGATGATCTTGGTGGCCCGCTCCACATGGCTGTCGATCTCTTCGGACATGGTCAGCAGAATTTCATCGCGGATGGGCTCTTTCTTCTTCAGTTTGCGCATGAAAAAATTACTGGCTGTCTTGATAACCGACAAGGGCTGGTTCAACTCATGGGCGACGCCGGTAGCCATCTCGCCGAGGGTGGCCATTTTGCTGGCCTGGATCAGCTGCTGCTCTGCTTCAAGTCGTTTGGTCACATCACTGATGGTTACCAGCAGCACTTGTTGGCCGGAATATTCAGATGGGGAGACGCGGATGTCCACATAGCGCAGTCGGTCATCGGCACCCACATGACGAACCTGGTTCAGCACCGCCCTGGTGGCCATGCGAAAGGCTACCGTCTCGCGTTCATCCGGTTCGAATAGTTGCAAGAAACAGGTGCCGATAAATTGCTCCCTCTCCAGGCCGTAAACCGCCTGGACACTCTTGTTGCAATCCAGGATCTCCAAACTCCGGATATCCAATACGAAGACCGGGTTTGGGATGTTGTTGAAAATAGCATGGTATTTTTTCTCGGACAGTTCCAGTTTTTCTTCCAGTCGCTTGCGTTCGGAAATGTCCAGGTTCATTTCCATAGCCGCTACAATCTCGCCGGTTTCATCGCGGATGGGTGAGGTGCGCACAATCCAGTGTTTGATGCTGCCGTCCTTGTCCACGCCGGTCTCTTCACTGTAGTGGGACTGCCCGTCGGCAAAGGTGGCTTCTACCGGGCAGTCCACACATTTTTCCCACCGTCCCTTGTATGCATGGTAGCAGAAATCACCGGGTTTAGGCGCGAACTTGTCTGCAAATTCGCGGTTGTAACCGATAAGCCGGTAGCCCCGGTCCTGGACGGTAATGACGCAGGGTACCATTTCGAACAGGTTCTGGAACTGGTCGCGCTGCTTGTTGAGTTCACTCTGCTTGCTGTCGATGGAGCGGCCCATCTGGCGGATGGCTTTGGCCAACTGCCCCATTTCGTCGGCTTGGTCCACTTCAATCGTTGCTGCATAGTCTCCGTTTTCGATGCGCTGCGTGCCGTCGATTAGTTTTTTGATTGGATATTTCACGAACCGATAAATGAAAAGGAGAATCATGGCCGATGTGGTCAGAAAAATGAAGGCGGCCAGGGCCACCAGGTTTCTTTCATAGCGGGCCAGTTCTAAATCTGCATCCTCCAAGGAAAC
This sequence comes from Desulfosarcina sp., assembly GCA_030145105.1. Lineage (GTDB taxonomy): Bacteria > Desulfobacterota > Desulfobacteria > Desulfobacterales > Desulfosarcinaceae > Desulfosarcina. Next base: position 4,635 of record JAQYWF010000012.1, on the reverse strand, counting down.
GACCAGGTCGATGGCTCCCAACACCTTTTTGTCTGGTGGATGGACGTGGCAGGCATCGGTGGAGCAGCCCGGTTCGTTGTACACCGGGCTGATGACGCCCATCAGCCGGTAGCCGCTCTCGGACCGGAAGGTGCGCACCGTTTCGGCCAGTGACACCTGATGCACCGGTGGATCGCTGCGGTGGCAGATGTAGCAGGCCTCGTCCTTGATGTTGGTGACCGTGTCAATCTCGTCGTCATGATTGGAGACTTTGATCTCCCCTTGCTTGTTGTAGATGCGGATATTGACGATGTCGTGCTGCTTGGAAATGTTGTTGATGATCTGTTTGATGTCGTCCCTGGAGTTGAGCATCATGGCATAATGGGTGCCCAGGCGGATGGTGTTGCTCAGCCGCTGAGTGCCTGCGGTGATGTTGCCCACCATCTTTTGCTGCATGTATCGAAAATTGAAGAATCCCCACACCGCGAGGGACAGAAGCAGCAACACGCCGACGCTGGCCAAAAGTTTGAGCAACAGGCTCTCGTGAATGATGGCTTTCAGTGACGGCATGGAATGCTTCCTTTGAGGGTTGTCGGGAGCCAGGGGTTGAAAAGGGTGCTGGAAACACTTGGGAAACGATATCTGAAAAGCAATCGCGGGTCAACACAGGGGAAGCGTCAGCGCTAGGATTTCTGCATCCAAGAATCCGTTGGCGAAGGCATGTGCATATGGCAAGGGATGCTTACCCAATGACAAAATCCCAATGCCAGCTGATGGCTCCTATCTCTTTAGCGTTTATCACATTCCTTAGAAATCGAAACCAGGTAGAGGAATTCGACCATTCACATACTGTATGAAATTCAGCTTTTATTCTTGACATTAATCGTTATTTTTCTCTATTGTTTCCTGACGATCTCGCCTGTTCCCCACCGAGGAGGCTGCCGGACGGTCACAGTCGGTTATCCCCGAAACCACGAATCCGGAATAGCCTCGGAACACATGGAACCGGGATAACGCAATCACCATGCAACAATGTTCCCCTTTCATTTTTTTTAACAATGGCAAAAGGAGGCCACATGACCAATCCCTACCAAACTGCATTTGAACAGTCGATCAATGATCCAGACGGATTCTGGGCGAAGGCGGCGGAAGACTGCCACTGGTACAAGCGCTGGGACAAGGTGCTGGATGACTCAAACAAACCTTTTTACCGCTGGTTCACCGGCGGTGAGATCAACACCTGCTACAACGCCCTGGATTATCACATCGATCAGGGACGGGGAGACCAGCTGGCCCTCATCTACGACAGCCCGGTTACCGACACCATCAAGAAGTACACCTACAGCCAGCTTCGCGATGAAGTGGCCCGTTTTGCCGGGGTGCTCAAGGCCCAGGGGGTGGAAAAGGGTGACCGGGTGCTGATCTACATGCCCATGATCGCCGAAGCGGCCATGGCCATGCTGGCCTGCGCGCGCATCGGGGCGGTGCACTCGGTGGTGTTTGGTGGGTTTGCGGCCAAGGAGCTGGCCACGCGCATCAACGATGCCAAACCCAAGGTGATCGTGACGGCGTCGTGCGGCATCGAAGTGAAGAAAGTCATCGCCTACAAGCCGCTGTTGGACAAGGCCATCGACATGAGCACCAGCAAGCCGGGCAAGTGCATCATCCTTCAGCGCCCGATGGAAAAGGCGTCCATGATCGCCGGCCGGGATGTGGACTGGGTGGAAGCCATGTCCGCGGCCTCGCCGGCAGACTGCGTGCCGGTGGCAGCCACCGATCCGTTGTACATTCTGTACACCTCGGGCACCACGGGCGAACCCAAGGGCGTTGTGCGCGACAACGGCGGTCATGTGGTGGCCTTGAAATGGAGCATGAAGAACGTCTACAACGTGGACACAGGGGATGTATACTGGGCGGCTTCTGACGTGGGTTGGGTGGTCGGCCACAGCTACATTGTCTACGGCCCGCTGTTCAAGGGCTGCACCACGATCCTGTTCGAAGGCAAGCCGGTGGGCACGCCGGACGCCGGAGTGTTCTGGCGGGTGATCGCCGAGCACAAGGTCAAGACCATGTTCACCGCGCCCACGGCGTTTCGGGCCATCAAGCGCGAGGACCCCAATGCCGAGTTGATGAAGCAGTATGACCTGTCTAATTTCAAAGCGCTCTTTCTGGCCGGCGAGCGCACCGACCCCAACACCCTGCACTGGGCAGAAGATTGCCTCAAGGTACCGGTGATCGACCACTGGTGGCAGACGGAGACGGGCTGGGCGATCTGCGCCAACTGTATGGGGTTGCACGCATTTCCAGTCAAGGAGGGCTCGCCGACCAAGCCGGCGCCGGGCTGGAACCTGCAAGTGGTGGACGAAAACAACAATCAGGTGGCGCCGGGCGAAATCGGGGCCCTGGTGGTGAAGCTGCCGCTGCCCCCGGGTACGCTGCCGACGCTGTGGCAGAACGACGCGCGCTACGTAGAGTCCTACCTGGAAGAGTTCCCCGGCTACTACAAGACGGCCGATGCGGGCTACATCGATGCGGAGGGGTACGCCTACATCATGAGCCGCACGGACGACATCATCAACGTGGCAGGCCACCGGCTCTCTACGGGAGCTATGGAGGAGGTGCTTTCGGACCATCCCGACGTGGCCGAGTGCGCGGTGTTGGGTGTGGATGACGACCTGAAAGGCCAGGTGCCGGTGGGTTTCGTGGTGCTCAAAGCCGGTGTAACGAAGGCCGAAAGCGAGATCGTCAAGGAGGTGATCCTGATGGTGCGCGACCGCATCGGCCCAGTGGCTGCTTTCAAGACGGCCACCGTGGTCAAGCGGCTGCCCAAAACGCGTTCGGGCAAGATCCTGCGCGGTACGATCCAGAAGATTGCCGACAACAAGGATTTCAATGTGCCGGCCACCATCGACGACCCGACCATCCTGGGCGAAATGGAAGAGGCCCTCAAAGGCATCGGGTATGCGGGCGCCAGGAAATCCTGACGGTTAATTCGGTCCTGAGCGATTGATGAAAGCTTGATATAAAGACGCCGGGTGCATCTGTTAAAGATGCCCCGGCGTTTTCATTTTTTCATGGATTCAGCCAGATGTGATGGATGCTGGATCACGGCATTCGCCCCGATTTTCAACTCGATGGCTAAATGGCTACGACCTGATTCCTGCCCTGGCTTTTGGCTTGGTACAAGGCTTTGTCAGCCAGGTCCAGCAGCTGCCTGCCGGTGATTATACCACCGGTTGGCCGGGCAGCGACACCCACGCTGGTGGTAATGTGAAGGGTCAGTTTCTCGTAGGTGAATTCGTGCTCCTTCACCCGCTCCCGAAAACGCTCACACAGGGCTGACGCTTTATCCAGCGAGGTGTCCGGGAGAATTACGGCAAACTCCTCGCCGCCGTAACGACAGCCCACATCATATTTGCGGATGCTGTCATTCAGCAACTTTCCGAACTTCCGGAGCACCTGGTCACCGCACAGATGACCGTGAGTATCATTGACGCGCTTGAAATGGTCCAGATCGATCATGCACAGCGCCAGTCCGTGACCGTAGCGCTGCGCACCGGAGACTTCCCGTTCCAGTGCTTCCCGAAAATAGCGCCGGTTGAACATGCCGGTCAATTCATCGCGCACGGACATCTCTGCCAGCTTCTCTTGAGCCATGCGCATTTCCCGCTTCAAACCGGCTTTTTCCAGGGCATTGGAGATGATACGCAGCAGCGCCTTACCGCTCACTTTGGACTTGGGGAGATAATCATAGGCACCGGCCTGGATGATCCGGGAGGCGATCAGCTCGTCTCCCTGGCCTGTAATAACCACCACCGGTATCTCCATCCCCTTGTTGTTGATTGCTTCAAGAAATTCCAGGCCGGTTCCGTCGGGGAGCAGGTAATCCAGAAAAATGAGATCGAACCTATCCTTGTCCAGACGGTCGAACGCTTCTCGGATGGATTTCACCCGGGTCAGTGCAAGCTGATGATGATCCCGCAGGATCTGTCTGACCTTGGCGAAATCATCATCCTTGTCTTCAATGGCGAGGATAGAGACATGCTGGTCCAGGTTGAGGATGGTTTTTCCGCCGGCGTAGGTTTTGGGTTGGTCGTGGCGGAGGGTCTGGATCTTCTTGACTGTATCGGAAATCCGGTTGGCAGCCTCGATGATTTTACTCACTCGGCCGGCCAAGTGGGCCGGGATGTTTCCATCCATTTCCATCAGTTGAACATTTCCCATCAGAATCATCAGCGGCTGGTTCAGTTCGTGGGCGGTGGCACCGGCCATCTGAAGCAGGACTTTCAGGCGCTCTTCCTCGATCACCGATTTCTGCTGCTCACGAATCTGGTTGTTGACGGCTTCCAGTTCTGCCACCGCACGGCTCAAATCTAAATTGCTCTGCTGAAGTTTTTTTCGCTGCTGAAACAACTCGACAAAGACATTGGCCTTGCTTCTGAGGAATGTTGGGCCAGTTGGGCCAAATGGTGGCGGGACTGACGACCTGTGGAGGCCTTGGCAGGATTTCGGACTGGTGGACTTCCTTGGCGCCCTGCCTAAGGGCCGTGCCGACACAGTCGCTGCCGGTGTCCCCGCCTCCGACGACCACGACGATCTTATCCCCGGCGGCTATCGACTCTCGGTCGGCCTGAGGGGGAAGACCAGCGTTGAGGC